>JAADIY010000060.1 GCA_013151045.1 Gammaproteobacteria bacterium | reverse complement strand
ATTTCGGGTCGCAACGCCGCAATTTAAATTCTAATGACAGGCCCTTAATTCCTAATTCAATTCTTCATGCAATGCCTGCAAGGCATAAACATCATAATTATTTCCTTTGGCCATCGCCATACAACTCGCACGTGCACCAGCAATTGTCGTCGTGTAAGGGATTTTATGCTGCAAAGCTTCGCGCCGAATTGAGGATGAATCAGCGATAGCTTGCTTACCTTCTGTGGTATTTACAATAAATGAAATCTCTTCATTCTTTATCATATCCACCACATGAGGGCGTCCCTCTGTAACTTTTAATACAGTTTCCACCGTTAAACCGGCTTGTTCAAGTACTTTTGCAGTACCGCCAGTGGCCACCAATTCGCAACCGAGCATCAATAGATCACGGCTAATATCAATAGCATGCTGTTTATCAGCATCTCTAACACTAATAAACGCACGGCCACCACATTTTAGAAAGCTACCCGCTGCCATCTGTGCTTTAGCAAAAGCTTCAGCAAAACTACGGCCAACACCCATGACCTCACCGGTCGATTTCATTTCTGGACCGAGTAATGGGTCTACACCAAGAAACTTCGAGAATGGAAATACAGCTTCTTTGACCGCGTGATACGGCACATCAATATCATCTTCGGCACCTTGTTCCGCTAAGGTTTTACCTACCATGCAAAGAGCGCCTATTTTAGCTAGTGAATGACCGATTACTTTTGATACAAAAGGTGTAGTACGTGAAGCACGTGGATTCACTTCTATCAAATAGACTTTTTCGCCTTTAACGGCGAATTGCGCGTTCATCAGACCAATAACGCCTAACGCTCCCGCCAACTCCCTCATCTGACGCTTGATTTCTATTTGAATATCTTCGCTTAAACTATATGGCGGTATTGAACAGGCTGAATCCCCAGAATGAACGCCTGCCTGCTCAATATGCTCCATGATTCCGCCGATAGTGACATGGCTACCATCACACACTGCATCAACATCAACTTCAATCGCATCATCAAGAAAACGATCTAACAATACCGGCGCATCATTAGAAACCTTCACTGCTTCGCGCATATAACGCTCAAGGTCACTAATATCGTGCACGATCTCCATCGCTCGCCCGCCTAGCACGTAGGATGGGCGCACCACTAACGGAAACCCTATTCCCTCGGCCAAGGCTAATGCTTGCGCTTCATTCGTTGCTGTCGCATTGGGTGGTTGTAACAAGCCAAGTTCGTTAACAATATTTTGAAAATGCTCTCGGTCTTCCGCTTTGTCGATCGCCTCAGGTGAAGTACCAATAATTGGTGCGCCCGCATCAGCCAAAGCGCGCGCCAAGTTTAGCGGAGTTTGGCCACCGTATTGAACGATAACGCCCTTAGGTTTTTCAACACGAATAACTTCAAGTACATCTTCTAATGTTAGTGGTTCAAAATACAAACGATCAGACGTATCGTAATCGGTAGAAACCGTTTCAGGATTACAGTTAACCATAATGGTTTCGTAACCTTCTTCACGTAAGGCTAATGCTGCATGAACACAGCAATAATCAAACTCGATACCCTGACCAATACGATTAGGGCCGCCACCCAAAATCATTATTTTCTCTTTATCACTTGGCTCAGCTTCACACTCGTCTTCATATGTTGAGTATAAATACGCTGTTGTCGTGGCAAATTCTGCAGCGCAAGAATCGACACGCTTAAATACTGGGAGCACCTTCAACTCGTCACGCAAAGAGCGTACAGCACTTTCATCACAACTTAATAAAGTTGACAATCGCTTATCAGAAAAACCTTTGCGTTTGAGTTTGCGTAATAATTCGGCATCAATGTCTGATAAGCTTTTTTCTGATAATGTTTTTTCAGTTTCAAGCAAATCAGCGATTTGCGCTAAAAACCACATATCTATCTTGGTGATATCGTGCAGCTCTTCCAAAGAAAAACCAGCACGTAATGCATCGCCCAGCACCCATACACGCATAGGTCGTGGTAAACGTAAATAACTACGTATCTGATCAGCGACGTCAGCTTGCGTATGATCAAATTGTTCATCAAAACCATTGACGCCAATTTCTAAA
Organism: Gammaproteobacteria bacterium; assembly: GCA_013151045.1. Classification (GTDB taxonomy): domain Bacteria; phylum Pseudomonadota; class Gammaproteobacteria. The sequence continues at coordinate 22,569 of JAADIY010000060.1, read as the reverse complement.
CCGCGCATGGCTTTCTGCAAAGACTCTTGGAAAGTACGCCCCATCGCCATGACTTCACCAACTGACTTCATTTGCGTGCTAAGTGTGTCTTCAGCTTGAGGGAATTTCTCAAATGTAAAACGTGGAATTTTTGTTACTACGTAATCAATGCTTGGCTCAAATGAAGCAGGCGTTAAACCACCGGTAATATCATTACGCAACTCATCAAGCGTATAACCTACGGCAAGTTTTGCGGCAATTTTTGCAATTGGGAAGCCTGTTGCTTTCGATGCTAATGCAGACGAACGCGATACACGAGGATTCATTTCAATAACGACCAAACGGCCATCTATTGGGTTAATGGCAAATTGCACATTCGACCCACCTGTATCAACACCGATCTCGCGCAATATAGCGATCGATGCATTGCGCAATAATTGATACTCTTTATCAGTGAGTGTTTGCGCAGGCGCAACGGTAATTGAGTCACCTGTGTGCACACCCATTGGATCAAGGTTTTCTATCGAGCAAACAATGATGCAATTATCTTTGGTGTCACGCACCACTTCCATCTCAAACTCTTTCCAACCGATAATGGATTCTTCTATCAGTAATTCATTGGTTGGCGAAAGTTCAAAACCACGGCCGCAAATTTCTGTCAGCTCTTCACGGTTATAAGCCACACCACCGCCACTACCACCAAGTGTAAACGATGGCCGAATAATAGTAGGAAAACCAATATCAGAATGTTCTGCCAACACTTCTTCCATCGAATGCGCAATATACGAACGTGGCACATTCAAGCCAATCGCATCCATCGCCATGCGAAAACGATCTCGGTCTTCCGCTTTATCTATAGCATCTTCTTTAGCACCGATTAGCTCTACGCTATACAGGTCGAGTACGCCGTTACTCGCCAAATCAAGCGCGCAGTTCAATGCGGTTTGGCCACCCATTGTCGGTAAGATCGCATCGGGTCGTTCTTTTTCAATAATGCGCTTAACTACGCGCCATTCAACTGGCTCGATATACGTAGCATCCGCCATTGATGGATCGGTCATAATCGTGGCGGGATTTGAGTTAACCAAAACCACGCGATAGCCTTCTTCTTTTAAGGCTTTACAGGCTTGCGCACCCGAATAGTCGAACTCGCAGGCTTGTCCAATCACGATTGGGCCAGCACCTATGATTAAAATTGTTTTTATATCACTACGTTTTGGCATGCTATCCTCTAGCCTTCATCAAGTCGATAAATTCATCAAATAGCGATTGCACATCGTGCGGCCCTGGACTCGCTTCGGGGTGACCTTGAAAACTAAACGCTGGTTTATCTTTGCGTTTGATGCCCTGCACACTGCCATCAAATAGTGATCGATGCGTGACTTCTAAATTTTCCGGCATATTTGTTTCAGAAACCGCGAAACCATGATTTTGGCTGGTAATCATAACTTTGTTATTACTGAGATCTTGTACTGGATGGTTAGCGCCATGATGACCAAATTTCATTTTTTCAGTTTGAGCTCCACTCGCCAACCCTAGTAACTGATGACCAAGACAAATCCCAAACACAGGGATGCCTGTTTCGACTATTTCTTTAATGGCATCGATAGCGTAGTCACAAGGTTCTGGATCACCTGGACCATTGGATAAAAACACACCATCAGGCTGACTCGCCAATAGCGTTTGCGCAGGTGTCTTTGCAGGGTAAACTGTCACCTCACAACCACGGTCAACTAACAAGCGTAATATATTGTGTTTAACACCGAAATCATAAGCCGCGACACGAAATTGCTTACTCGGTTTAGCGTCGACAGGCGAACCGTCAAGCTGCCAAGTGGCGCTTTCCCACTGATAGGCTTCGGCAGTCGTCACGGTTTGCGCTAAGTCCATGCCCTTCAAACCAGGGAAGCTACGCGCCATGGCCAAGGCTTTATCTACGTCAAGATCAGCGCCAGCCATAAGGCAGCCCGCCTGAGCACCTTTTTCACGCAGAATGCGTGTTAGCTTACGCGTATCAATATCAGCAATCGCAACAATACCGGCTTCTCGCAAATAACTGCTTAAATCGCCTTCTTGACGCCAGCAACTATGTACTACCGGCACATCACGCACAATGAGGCCCGCCGCATGAATCTGTTTCGATTCAGTGTCATCATTATTGACACCGGTATTACCAATATGAGGATAGGTCAGCGTGACCAATTGCTTAGAGTAGGAAGGATCCGTCAAGATCTCCTGGTAACCTGTCAATGCTGTGTTAAATACCACTTCACCAACATTATGACCTTTCGCCCCAATAGACTCGCCATAAAAGACTGAGCCATCCTCGAGTACGAGTAAGGCAGTATCAGACATTCAACCCCCAAACAAAACTGCAAGACACAAAAAACGGGAGGATGTTAACCATCGCCTCCCGCTTGATAGTACGGCGGCCCAAACTAATTAAGAGATGCCACCACACCAGATACGCTAGCACTTCACAGCGTGATTGAGCGGGAATTTTACGCTATCGTGGCCCTCAATGTCTATGTAATTATGAGGAAATAGTGGCTCAGATCAATACCTTATCTCTCTATATCACTCGATGTCACCAAACATCAGTCGCGTAAGACAATTCGACCAAAATCCGCGTTCTCTGTCAAAGGTGTAAACGCCACAATATTGTCTAAGCGAACGCTGTGCCGTAGCTCACCATCACGTAAAATCAACCACTCAGACTTATCAGAACGAGTCTCTGTCGATTCTGCCACTGCTACGATATTAGACGAATCAACTAACTCAAGCCGAACTTGATATTGCTTAAGGCAAGCAATTTCTATGTAATCATGCAAACTACAATTGATAGGTTCATAGCTGTCGGTCATATCCTTTACGCCTAAACAGTTGAAATATTCTACAAATTACGTAGGCTCAGCACATCCTGCATATCGAATAATCCTTTGTCGTGTTGCGCCAACCAATTCGCGGCACGTGCAGCGCCACTGGCAAAAGTCATGCGGCTAGAGGCTTTATGAGTGATCTCTACGCGCTCACCCTCAGACGCAAACATGACAGTATGGTCACCAACAATATCGCCTGCACGAATGGTTTCAAAGCCAATTGTCTTATCTTCACGCACACCCGTTTGACCTTCACGACCGTAGACCGCGCATTCTTTTAAATCTCTACCTAATGTGTCGGCAATAATTTCACCCATGCGCAAGGCCGTGCCGGACGGCGCATCGATTTTATTGCGGTGATGAGCCTCAATAATCTCAATATCAGAACTATCACCAAGCACTTTCGATGCGATTTCCAATAGCCTGAAACAGAGATTCACACCAATACTCATGTTTGGCGCAAAAACGATGGCAATGTCTTCGGATGCTTCATTAACCAAAGATTGCTGCTCGTCACTTAAGCCAGTTGTACCAATGACCATTTTACAATTATGACGTCGGCACAATTTAATGTTGGTTTCAGTGACATTAGGTAAGGTAAAGTCAATCAGCACGTCACTAAGACGTGTTGCACCGGCCATATCATCTTTGATTTTAACGCCAGAAGGATCTAACCCCGCAACAACACTAGCATCGCTGCCAATGGTCGCGTGATGGGTATATTCAACCGCTGCGGCTAAATTTAAATCAGGGTATTGTGCACACGCTTCAATTAAGCGGCGCCCCATTCTGCCACCAGCACCGGCAATAGCTACTTTTGTCATTGTTATAAGCCTTTATCGGTTTTTTAATTAAACTTTTTAAGCCTAATTAGGAAAAGCGGATGTCGTCAAACACTTTTTTCACGCTGTCCAGCCAAGATTTTGATTTTGGGCTATGCTCTTGATTACTTTCAGTGATTGTCCGCTGAAAATGTTTTAATATTTCTTTTTGCTCTGCGGTCAATTTAACTGGTGTCTCAACACTAACTTGACATAGTAGATCACCAACTTTGTCACTATGCACTGTGCGCGCACCTTTACCACGTAAACGAAAGACTTTACCTGTTTGTGTTTCTGCAGGCACCTTCAATTTCACTCTGCCTGATAATGTCGGTATCTTTAGCTCACCACCCAATGACGCTGTCACTACATCAATAGGTACTTCACAGATTAAATCCGCATTATTACGCTGAAATAAAGTATGTGGCTTAACTCGGACTTGAACATATAGATCACCACTGGGTCCGCCGTGTTCACCGGCTTCGCCTTCGCCACTCAAACGAATACGGTCACCTTCATCAACACCAGGTGGAATTTTTACTGATAAGGTTTTGCTTTCTTGAACACGACCTTGACCATGACATGTACCGCATGGATCACTGATAACAGTACCTTTTCCACTACACTTCGGACATGCCTGTTGTATAGAAAAGAAACCCTGCTGAACTCTGACTTGGCCATGACCAGCGCAGGTTTCACAAGTGACAGGCTTCGAGCCTTTCTTCGCGCCTGAGCCACTACACGTACCGCAACGGGCACGGGTCGGCACTCGTATTTTTACTGTAGTACCAGCTACCGCGTCTTCAAGACTTAATTCTAGATCGTAACGAAGATCCGAACCACGGTTAACGCCGCCATGACCACGACCTCCTCCTCTGCCACCGCCGAAAATATCACCAAAGACATCTTCAAAAATATCACTGAAACCGCCAGCACCAGCTGCTCCCGCACCACCTGCACCGCCTAGACCGGCGTGGCCAAATTGATCGTACGCCGCACGTTTTTGTCCGTCGTTAAGTACTTCGTAAGCTTCTTTAGCTTCTTTGAACTTATCTTCTGCACCAGAAGAATCATCATTGGTGTTACGATCAGGGTGATATTTCATCGCCAATCGGCGATATGATTTTTTTAGTTCTGCCTCACTGGCATTTCGTTCGACGCCGAGCACGTCGTAGTAATCCCGCTTTGACATTCGCTCAGCGCCTCACCTTTTATAATTATGGATCGTTACGTGTTTTTAAACACTACCTAGTAAACAACAGGTTATTTTTTGTCGTCTACTTCTTCAAAGTCTGCGTCAACAACGTTATCGTCATTAGCTTTATTTGAACCTGCATTATCAGCAGCTGATGATGCCTCTGCGTCACCGCCAGTAGATTGCTGTTCAGCATAGGCGCGCTCTGCCATTTTGCTTGAAGCTTCGCCCAATGCAGAAGTCTTAGCTTCAATATCAGCAATATCATCCCCCTTTATTGCTTCTTCTAGATCTTTTACTGCGGCTTCAATTGTAGTTTTTTCATCAGCTTCAAGTTTATCACCCAAGTCTTCCATCGCTTTCGTTGTCGCATGAATCAACGTGTCAGCACTGTTACGTGCTCCGATCAATTCATGGAACTTCTTATCGTCTTCTGCGTGAATCTCAGCATCTTTCACCATATTATCAATTTCATCATCAGACAAACCGCTGGATGCTTTAATAACAATAGACTGCTCTTTACCGGTAGCTTTGTCTTTAGCCGACACATTCAAAATACCGTTCGCATCAATATCAAATGACACTTCAATTTGTGGTGTTCCACGTCGTGCTGGTGGAATATTAGCCAGATCAAAACGGCCTAACGATTTATTGGCTGACGCAATTTCTCGCTCACCTTGTAATACATGAACAGTTACTGCAGCTTGGTTATCATCAGCCGTTGAAAATACCTGCGATGCATTCGTTGGAATAGTCGTGTTCTTGTCGATCAATTTAGTCATCACACCGCCCATGGTCTCGATACCCAAAGACAATGGCGTTACATCTAACAACAAGACATCTTTCACATCACCGGCAAGCACACCACCTTGAATCGATGCTCCCACTGCAACAGCTTCATCTGGGTTAACATCACGACGCGGTTCTTTACCAAAGAAATTTTGTACTGCTTCTTGTACTTTAGGCATACGTGTTTGGCCACCAACCAAAATCACATCATCAATTTCTGATGTGCTGAGGCCAGCGTCTTCTAGTGCGATACGGCAAGGTTCAATAGTACGTTCAATCAAATCTTCAACTAGTGACTCTAACTTAGCGCGAGTCACTTTAACGTTAAGATGTTTTGGACCTGCAGCATCAGCAGTAATGTAAGGCAAATTGACATCAGTTTGTTGGCTTGATGACAACTCAATCTTGGTTTTTTCTGCTGCGTCTTTTAGGCGTTGTAACGCCAATGGATCGTTATGAATATCGATCCCACTGTCTTTTTTGAATTCATCTGCGAGGTATTCAATCAAACGTAGGTCGAAATCTTCACCACCTAAGAAAGTGTCACCATTAGTCGATAGCACTTCAAACTGGTGCTCTCCGTCAACTTCAGCAATTTCAATAATGGATACATCAAAGGTACCACCACCCAAATCAAACACAGCCAATTTGCTATCGCCGCGTTTTTTATCCATACCATAAGCCAGCGCAGCAGCAGTCGGCTCGTTGATAATGCGTTTAACATCAAGACCTGCAATCTTACCTGCATCTTTCGTTGCTTGACGTTGTGAATCGTTAAAATAAGCTGGCACGGTAATAACCGCTTCGGTGACGTCTTCACCTAGATACTCTTCGGCCGTTTTTTTCATCTTCATCAAAATACGAGCAGCCACCTCAGGCGGCGCCATCTTCTTGCCACCAGCTTCTACCCAAGCATCGCCATTGTCAGCACCAACGATGGTATAAGGCACCATTTTGATATCACGCTGAACGACATCATCAGTAAATTTTCGGCCAATAAGGCGTTTAATGGCAAATAAAGTATTTTGCGGATTAGTCACCGCCTGGCGTTTAGCAGACTGTCCTACTAAAACCTCTCCGTCGTCAGCAAATGCGACAACAGAAGGTGTCGTGCGATCACCTTCAGAGTTTTCAATAACTTTGGTTGAGTCACCCTCAACTACTGCCACACATGAGTTGGTTGTGCCCAAATCAATACCAATAATTTTGCCCATCTTCATTCTCCGTATAAACCTGCGCTCACTCTCGAGCGTCTGATGTCTATCTATATAAGGTTAACTCTAAGTAATTCAAGCCCTTAAATTTATAAAGCCCTTTAAACTATTACTCTGCAGCTGGTTTCGCCTTAGCGACGACAACCATAGCGGGCCGCATAAGACGGTCATTTAAGGTATAGCCCTTTTGGTGCACGACAATCACCGTATTCGGCTCGGCCTCATCAGTTTCTTGCATTTGCATCGCTTGATGAAGCTCGGGGTCAAATTTTTCACCTAGCGGATTAAGCTCAACAATAGACGCTTTTTCCATAATATCAGCGAGCATTTTTAGGGTTATATCCACCCCTTCTCGCACCGTTTCAATTGTCGCGTTTTCTTGCTCTGCCGCTCCTAAGCCAAGCTCTAGACTATCTCTAACGGGTAATAACTGATTGGCAAAACGCTCAAGGCCATATTTATGGGCATTTGCCACATCGCGCTCGGCACGTCGACGCATATTTTCTGTTTCAGCACGCGCGCGTAATAAGCTATCGGTTAACTCATTAATGCGCTGCTCAGCCGCGTTAAACACATCACCTTCTGAAGCCAGGTCATCATCAGTATCAACTTCATCCTGATCTACAGCGTCTTCTTCAACACCATCGACTGATTCTTCATGCTCGTTTTCAGCAGCGGAGCCATGCTCCTCTTGCGCAGCTGTCATTATAAAACTCCCGTTTTAATACGTTTATATTTAAGTATTTATAGGATCATCAGGCCAAAAAACCGGCTTATCACCAGATTGGTGGACAATATAAGGATATTTAGCGCTGATTCAAGGCCGAACTGATTAATTTGGCCGTAATATCAACAACTGGGATCACACGATTGTATTCCATACGCGTTGGGCCAATCACACCCAAGACACCAAGAATCTTGCCATCACGCTCATAAGTTGAGGTGACCACACTCATATCATCAAACGGCAAATAACCCGACTCCTCACCAATAAAAATCTGCACACCAGGGGTATGCAGACACTGATCAAGCACATGCAGAATATCGCGCTTTTGATTAAATGCTTCAAACAGTTGACGCAACTTATCTACATTAGAGAGTTCAGCATAACCCATAAGGTTTGTCTGCCCGGTAATTACGCAGTCTTCGCTGTTGTCTTGATGAGTGGCGTTAAGCACTTGGTCTGCCATTTCAGTCGCATCGCGCATTAGCCTATCCATATCGCTGCGCGCTTCACGCATATCCGACATAATGCGATCACGCATTTGCGGTAATTCATGACCAACAAATGTTTGGTTCAAGTAGTTACTAATGTACTGAAGATCTGAAGTGCTGAATTTACGTGGCGTATGAATAACATGATTGCGTACTTCTTCGTCATTAGTCACCAAAATTACCAATACCCGATTATCGCCTAAAGCAAGAAATTCAACATGCTTTAGGCTCTTATTAGCTTGACTCGGCACCATGACGACACTGGCCATACTGGTGACACCCGACAACATCGCCGATGCCGATGACATTAAGTCATTCATGGGCTGATCACTATCGAGCTCACGCTTTAATGCTTCAACCGCTGCATTTTCAATCGGCATCGACTCAGCTGACACCATAGAATCCACAAAAAACCGATAGCCTTTAGCGGTAGGCACACGGCCGGCAGAAGTATGAGGGGAGATAATTAAACCAGCTTCTTCCAGATCAACCATGACATTACGCACCGTCGCTGGGCTCAGCTTCAGGCCTGACCCTTTAGCTAGCGCACGTGAGCCAACGGGCTGACCATCCTTAATATAGGACTCAACCAACGTCCTTAATAAGGCGTTGGCTCTATCGCTCAGTTCTGCTGCCATAATGGGTAAAAAATCCGGTGACTATCACCGTATACTATGCCGGTGATCAGTCTATATATAAAATAAGTGGATCGACATTAGCAATCGTAATCTAGCTCGTCAAGCCTGCTGCTATCGATGATGCAGCTATCATGCAGAAGACAAGGGGTATTGGCGCAATCATGCCAACATGCTAATTTGGACAAAAAGGAACAATAATGAGCTTGGCATTTCAACATATCGGCCTAATTGCAAAAAAATCAGACCCAGAAGTCGCAGCCGTATTAAATACGCTGCATCAATACTTCGAGCAAAACGGCATCACCGTATTTATTGAAAAGGAAACTGCCGAGTTAGTTGATATTAACGCACAAATCATCGAGTGTTACGAATTCTCTGATAAATGCGATCTCGCCGTAGTCATTGGTGGTGATGGTACCTTGCTCGCTGCCGCACGCGCATTAGGCGACACCAATACCCCCTTGCTCGGTGTTCATATGGGCCGACTCGGTTTTCTTGCCGATGTCACGCCCGAAGCAATGATCGAGCAGCTCGATGAAATCTTAGCAGGCCATTATTTGGCCGAACAGCGCACTCTTCTTAAGAGTAGTGTTGTGCGAGATGGAAAACCTATTCTTGAAATCCATGCACTCAATGATATTGTCGTTCACAAATGGGCATCGTCGCGCATGGTTGAACTAGAGATGTTTATTGATAACGTCTTTGTCAGTACCGAGCGGTCTGACGGCCTAATTGTTTCAACGCCAACTGGCTCCACCGCTTATGCACTATCAGGCGGCGGCCCTATCGTTCACCCATCACTTAATGCTGTCGTGCTAGTACCCATCTGCCCGCATACCTTAAGCCATCGCCCAATTGTGATCAGTGGTGATAGCACAATAGAATTAGTAATTACCGATAGCAATGTTGACTCAACCAAACTCAGCTGTGATGGCCAAAGCGCTATCGAAATCGTCAATGGCGATAAAATCATTATCGAGAAAAGCGATCAACGTACGCATTTAATTCATCCAAAAGCGCATAACCATTTTAATACCTTGCGCACTAAACTTGGCTGGGGCACAACACCCGATCGCGCCCCCACCCAGCGTATAATGACTCAATGATCAATCAACTCTATATCCGCGACTTTGTACTTGTCGACACACTCGATCTAAATTTATCCGACGGCATGACGACTATCACCGGTGAAACCGGCGCAGGCAAATCGATTTTGCTTGATGCCATAGGTCTGGCCCTAGGTGATCGCGCCAATAATAATCTTATTCGGCCGGGTGCTAAGCGCGCCGAGGTCATGCTCGAATTCGATATTAGCAATAAAAAAGACGTTATCGCCTGGCTCAATGAACACGAAGTCGATAACGATGACGCCTGCCAAATACGCCGCACTGTAAACAGCGACGGACGCTCTCGTGCCTACATTAATGGCAGCCCCGTCACCGTTCAATGGTTAAAAGAGTTAGGTGAAAAACTCATTGATATCCATGGCCAACATGCTCATCAATCAATGATGCACGGGGCAGTGCAACGCGAGTTACTCGACGCCTATGCCGATCACGCCAAGCAATTAGACCTCGTTAGTGAACAATACCAAGCCTGGCAAAAACTGCTTAACACACTTAATACCTTGCAAACCTCAGAACAGGAACGCGATGCCAAACTTAATTTACTACGTTACCAACTTGATGAATTGGTCAAAGCCGAATTAGCAGATGGCGAATGGGAACGACTCGAAAGCGACTTAAAGCAATTAGCCAACGCGGGGGAATTACGCGAAGCCTGTCATAGCGCTATGCAATTTATCGATAGCGACAGTGTCGGTGAACTCTCACATATCACTATTCAACTCAGCAAAGCCGCCGAGCTAGATGAAAATCTAAACAATGCATTGTCTTGCTTTGAAAATGCCAATATTCAAATACAAGAAGCCAGCGGTGAATTACGAAATTATCTCGACTCACTCGATGATGATCCGGCACGACTCAACCAAACTGAAAACCGCGTCAGCGAATTACATAACCTAGCCAGAAAACACCATATTGAACCCAATGGTCTGCTCACCCTGCAAGATGAACTTAGCACTACCGTAGACAAGCTCGACAATGAAAGCGCCACACTCGGCACATTAGAAAAAGAGATAGAAAATACACGCAAAAATTATTTAGAGTGCGCTAAAAAAATCAGTAAAAAGCGCAAAGCCAGCGCTAAAAAACTCAGCGCCGAAATCACCAATAATATGCAACAACTTGGCATGCCTGAAGGCGTATTTAATATCACACTGCATGACTTAAACGAAACTCAATATGGCCCTCATGGACTAGAGCGTATTGAATTTTTAGTTAGCGCCAACCCTGGCCAAGAACTCTCACCCATAACAAAAGTCGCCTCCGGTGGTGAGCTGTCACGCATTAGCCTTGCCATACAAGTCATCAACGTTAATCGCCACCAAATTGGCACCTATATTTTCGATGAAGTCGACGTCGGCGTTGGTGGCAGTATTGCCGAAATTATCGGCCAAACCTTACGCCGCGTTGGCAATAACCATCAAGTACTTTGCGTTACCCACCTTCCGCAAGTGGCGGCACTCGGTCACCATCAACTTAAAGTCGAAAAAACCGTAGTAAATAAAATGACCAACACCAGCGTCACGGTCTTGACTGAAACAGACCGCCTAGAAGAAATCGCACGCATGTTGGCCGGCACAGAAGTCACCGATAGCGCACGACAAAACGCACAAGATCTAATATCGCGTGGTGCAACAGGATCAGTGCATTAGCACATCAAGACTAATCAATGGGTAGATGTGTTAGAAATTTATAATTATTTTTAAACACACTAATCCTCCACCGGTTATATTTCAATAGACCCTATCATTGAGTACACAACAGTTCACTTAATGGCACAGCATCAGCAATCAAAAAATATCTAGCTTCAATTATTTACTTTAGATGCAAAATATGTATTAGAATGCGCGACACTTATTATCTAACAATTCAATAGGACAATTAAATTGATTAAAAAAGCCATAAAAAAGAAAGTTCGCGCAAAAAAAGCACGTAAAGCATCCTTATCGCCTGAAAAAGTATTGGCTGAAGATCCAATAAATAGTGCGCATAAAACAGCAATTGCTGTAGCAACGCGCGCAGTAAAAGCAGAAGCACGTGCCAATACTTTACTTGCAAAAGCAATTGCAAAAAAAGACAGTGCTAATGAGCGCTTTGAAAAAGCAACACTAAATGCTAAAACCAAGAAAACTACCGCTGCAAAAGAGGCTGCGGTAAAAGCAAGAGCGAAAAAATCTAGCTCAATGGATGAAATCAAAGCAGCTAAAACCACTCTAACCGAAGCAAGCGCTAACACTAAAGCAGCTTTGCATGAAATTGCCGTAATTAAAAATAAAGAAGAGGCAAAAACTAAGGCAGTTGCGGTATTTACAAATAAATGGGAAAAAGCTTACGATCTCAAAACCAAGAAAAAGAAGCGTATTAAACGACCTGCTAAAAAAGCAGCTGCCGTATCAAAGTAAATAGTTTTAACGACTATCTACTGAATAACCAAAAAAACCCGCGATGCGGGTTTTTTTATGCCCAAAAACAACATTTAGACCAAATCCAAACCAATACTTACTCGTTAACAAAACCAGTAACTGTCAAATGAAATCTGAACTACCTCACTTGATTTTACGCGGCACTACCTGATTGGCTTAGTCTAAAACTTAGACTAAGCCAATCATATGATTATCCCATTTAGAATACGTAATATACGCTTGACCGATAATTTCTAATGATTCAATAATCCATAGAGCGCATTATCGGCACCAACAACTTGAATCGCATCCTCTCCTTAAATGAGGCACAACAATTACCTTCAAATCGATTCATAAAAATACTCCGAAACACTTAATTTCCCTAGCGAACAATTGATAGGCAATCTGCCATTTTCTCTAGTGTTTGCTCCATAAGTTACTCGATATGACCAGATATTAGCATCGGTATCACCCAATAATGTATGGCAGCACCTTTGAATGACTGCTGAATCGAGCTGATGATTTCTCGTGCGGCCTGTTCTGCTAGATGCATTCGAAACATAACCTGTTTTTTCCTTCCTGCAACTTGCTCAGACGATGACAAGGTATGATGAGGGTCGCCATGACCATAGATTGATGCGCTGGTAAAGCCTTGTACATCATCACGATCAAGCAACCAATCGACCATAGCATTATCTATAGAAGGCGAGACAACTAATACTAGAATGCATTGTTCCATATCAAACTCCTGAACGCTCTATACCAAAACGACGATAGAGCATAGGCAATAAAAACAGGGTGAGTAATGTCGACGAAACCAATCCACCAATCACTACGATCGCCAATGGCCGCTGAATTTCTGATCCTGGACCTTGAGCAAATAGCAATGGCACTAGGCCAAAAGCAGCGATTGAGGCGGTCATCAGTACGGGCCGTAAACGTCGTAAAGCACCCTCAGTAACAACCTCAAGGATAGGTCTGCCCAGTGCGTGCAGTTGGTTGAAATAAGTGACCATAACAACACCATTAAGCACAGCGATACCGAGCAGTGCGATAAAACCGACCGATGCCGGTACCGATAAATATTCACCTGTGAGCCATAAGCCAACGACGCCACCTGTTAGTGCGAAAGGAATGTTAGCTAACACCAATACCGATTGACGTATCGAGCGGAAAGTTGAAAACAGGGTGAGAAAAATCAGCCCTAGTGCAACCGGTACCACTATAGACAGCCGTTTCGCAGCACGCTGCTGGTTCTCAAATTGGCCACCCCATTGCAGGTAATAACCACCGGGCAATTGCACCTTATCAGCAACGACTTGTTTGGCTTCTTCAACAAAACTAACGAGATCACGACCGGAAACATTGGCGATGACTACGGCCATACGATTACCGCTTTCACGTTTTATTGCCACTGGTCCTTCAGTACGCTCCAGAGTCACCAGATCAGCGAGCCCTGCCGTCGCCTTGTCTTCTGCTAGTGAAAAGCGCTGACTAGAAAAAACGGAGACAGAATTACGTAATTGTTCCGGACCGCGCAAAAGCAAGGGTATACGGCGCACATCCTGATAAACGGTGCCAACACGAATACCTTCTACTTGCGCGCGCAGATCATTTTCTAGCTTATCCACGGAAACACCCAAACGCCCAGCTGCCATCCGGTCAACGGCCAGACGCAAATATTGTGCGCCTTCATTGCGCGGTGTATACACATCTTCGGCACCATCCACATTTTTCAGAATGTTGACGATGGCATCAGCGGTGATGTTGAGTTGTTTTTGGTCGCCACCGAATATTTTAATCGCCAAGTCGCCACGTACTCCGGTAAGCATTTCAGAAACGCGCATTTCTATCGGCTGGGTAAATGCGTAACCAACACCAGGAAAGTCGCTTAATACTGCACGAATGGAAGCAGTTAATGCTTCTTTATCTTTGCTTTGCCACTGATCACGCGGTTTAAGGATAAGGAAGCTATCGGTTTCATTCAGGCCCATTGGATCAAGCCCCAATTCATCAGAGCCTGCGCGTGCGACAATGCCAGTGACATCCGGCACATTCTTAAGAATTGCGCGCTGTACGCGCATATCAATATTAATAGATTCTTGCAGATTGATCGACGGTAGTTTTTCCAGTTGGACGATCATGTCACCTTCGTCCATTGTCGGCATAAATGATTTGCCGATCTGTGTATAGAGAAACCCCGCTACGACCAACAACACCAGTGCAAACAAAATAACGGTGCGCGAATGATTGAGTGACCAGTGTAAAGCAAGCCGGTAAATTTTCTGCAATAATTTGACGAAACGCGGCTCTTCATGCGATACCTTGCCGATCAGATAGGATGCTAACACTGGAATCACCGTTAGTGATAACAGTAGCGATGCACTGAGCGCAAAAACAATGGTCAAGGCGACAGGGATAAATAACTTGCCTTCCAAGCCCTGTAGCGTTAGCAGTGGCAAAAATACGATAATAATAATCAGGATACCGGAAGTCACTGGCACCGCCACTTCGCAGGCCGCACGATAAATCAGGTGCAGCCTTGGCAGACGTCCGGCCGTTTTGCGATGAGACAAATGTGTCATTACATTTTCGACCACGACCACGGCAGCATCAACCAACATACCTACCGCAATTGCCAGCCCGCCTAACGACATTAGATTGGCGGACATATCAAATTGCAGCATGAGGATAAAAGTCACCAGTGCTGATAACGGAAGAATTAATGCAACGGTTAATGCAGCACGAATATTACCCAGAAACAATATCAGCAAGATAATCACTAACACTGTGGCCTCGGCCAGTGCTTTGGTGACAGTGCCAACAGCTTTATTTACGAGCTGCCCCCGGTCATAGAATACGTTGATCTCAACACCTTCAGGCAGACCTGGTTTGAGCTCATCGAGCTTGCTACGTACGCCTGCAACAACATCACGTGCGTTGGCACCACGCAAACCGAGGACTAAGCCTTGAACAGTTTCACCCTGACCATTTTTTGTGACGGCTCCGTAACGGGTAATCGCACCAATACGAACTTCAGCAATGTTGGCGACGCGCACCGGCTCCAGAGCATCTGCACGAACGACAATATTG
This sequence comes from Gammaproteobacteria bacterium, assembly GCA_013151045.1. Taxonomy (GTDB): domain Bacteria; phylum Pseudomonadota; class Gammaproteobacteria. Next base: position 7,220 of record JAADIY010000060.1, on the reverse strand, counting down.
CGTACATCGTCTAATGTTTGAATACTGCCTTCGGTACGAACCAGCAAAGCTTCTTCGCCGTCGTTAAGTCGGCCAGCACCGTCATTACGATTGTTTTGTTCTAATGCAGTACGCAATTCATCGATCGTGATATCAAGTGCACGCATTCTGGCATTGTCAGGAATAACTTCATAACTGCGTACCAGACCGCCTAGTGCATTAACGTCGGCAACACCGGTAACACCGCGCAACGCTGGGCGAATGACCCAATCAAGAATTTCGCGGCGGTCCATAATATCGAGCCCACCACCTTCAATGGTGAACATGAACATTTCACCTAAAGGTGTTGTCAGCGGTGCGATACCACCAGAGATATCAGCGGGCAAATCGCCCCAAATGGCGCTGAGACGTTCGGCGACCTGTTGTCGCGCCCAATAAATATCGGTGCCTTCGTCAAAGTCTACGGTAATGTCGGTCAATGCATACTTGGCAATGGATCGCAGTATGGATTGATTGGGAATACCCAGCATTTCGACTTCGATAGGTGCGGTGATACGTGTTTCGACTTCCTCCGGTGTCATACCAGGCGCCTTAACAATGATCTTGACCTGAGTAGTAGAGACATCGGGAAAGGCATCAATGGGTGTATGCATAAACGCATACCAGCCGCCGCCTATAATCAATGCAATGACTATCATCATTAACATGCGCTGGGTTAGCGCGAATTGAATAATGCGACCCAACATTATTCGCCTCCCAACCAGGCTGCTTTAAGTGCAGACGTACCCGCTACAGCAATTTGTGTCTGAGCAGAGAGTTCGGTATTAATAATTAGCGCATTGGCTTCTTCACCGGCCACTGTGATTGCTACTGGCAAAAACCCTCCTTCTTGTAACGAGAAGACATAGCTACTACCCGCGGAATGAATTACCGCGCTGCGTGGCACACGGTAATTATTTTGTTCTGATGCAATAGTGAGTTGCACTTGCAAAAATTGACCAGGCCGCAGTTTTTCCGCACCTTCGTAAACCTCGGCACGGATCAGCACGCCCTGATCAACACCATGAACCATTTTTCCTATAGTGACAATCGAGCCCGACACATTAACGGAAGGAATAACAACAGCCTGACCTAACTGTATATTTGCCAATTTTTCAAGAGGCACATGAACTTCCAACCATAATGGTTTCAAACTAGCTATTTTGTATAAGGGATCGGCAGCTTGTACGCGGTTGCCGGCAGTTGTCATTTGTTCAAGCAATACGCCATCAAATGGAGCGGTAACCGTAAGCGAACTATCGAGTTTGCGATTGGATTTTAGCGCCTGCAAGGCCTGTTTATCCATACCGGACAGTTCAAGCATTTGTTTTATTCGAGACACGCCCGTTAATAACTGCTGGTACTGTGCTCTTGATTCCAGTAAACGGCGTTCGGCAATAATACCTTCTTTTTGCAACTGCTGATCACGGTCATAATTGCTTTTTGCCAATTGATACCGCGTGTAGGCCTCCAGGTAGTCACTTTGTAGTGCCAACAGTGCAGGACTTTTAATTCTGGCCAGCGCCTGCCCTTTTTTTACCACTTCGCCTTCAGCGACTAACAAGGTTTCAACCAGTCCTTGTTGTGTTGCAGTGACGATATGCAGTTGTGCATTGGGTACTGCGACTTTACCGGGCAAGTTGGCACTGGTACGGCTAGTAGCAATTTGCATTAGTGCAGTTTCGATATTCATAGACTGACGCTGCTGCTCTGTAAAAGGGATTAGCTCAGCTGCAACGGTTGGTAGCGTGATCGCAAACAATAAAATTGAGAAAAGGGTTTTCATTCTGGTATAACTCCAAGTGCCTGGTTATGGCGTGCAACAGCGCGACCTTGTTCAAGTTGTCGTATCTGTAAATTTCGTTCGGATGTCAGCGCCTGATTATGCGCTTGCAACAAGGTGAATAAATCGCTTTCGCCCAGGTCAAACGCACGTTGCGTCAAACGCAGTCCTTCAGCAGCAAGTTGCTGCTGTTGTTGTGCCAGCTTAAGTGTTTGTACCGTACGTTGTTTCTCACTGATAGCAGTAATCAATTGTTTTTCAAGTTCGCGCTTTAATCCTGCCTGGCTGATCTGTTGTTCCGTCAACTGCCTTTCAGCATCGGCTATTCTCGGTGCCGACTGACTGCGCAGACCCAGTGGCAGGCTCACCTCCAGCGTCAAAATTGTGTTAATGGGCTGTCCACTTTGCCCGCGCTCATTTCTGGTGCCTAAGGCGAGAATTGGATTAGCACGCTTTTCATGACGAACCTGGTTACTTTGTGCTCGCGCCCTGTCTGTGCGATCACCGGCGGCAAGCAGTGTCGGATGTTGATCGGGCAGGCTAGCGCCCTCAACATTCTGTTCAAGAATATTTTCTGGCACTTCGCTTAAACCCGTTAACATACGATATTGCTTGCGCAGTTCATCAAAGTTCGCGGTCGCTGTGGCCAACGTAATTTCCCGAGCCAGGGTTTCTTTGCGCGCCAGTATGTGATCAGTGACTGCAAGCTCACCGGCTTTTACACGCTTATCGATATCTGTTTCCAGTGCCTGAGCGCTATCTACAGCAGAACGAGCTAGGGTGACTTCAGCTTCAGCGATCTTGGCTGACCAAAGCAGTTCCCGAACCTCACCACTGACGCGCCATTTATAAAACCGGGTCAGTGATATAGCTTCCTTATCGGTGGCATCGGCCACATCTACGCGCCGTGAACGTTGACCGGGTAACCAGAGGGGTAATTGCACACTACCAGCCCAATCCTGAAACCCGAGGCTGTCTGTCAAGGTATCGTTTTCATGGGTCACGACAAAAGAAGGGTTCTTCGCTAACAGACTGGATGCTTGCCGACGAATAGCTTTACCTTGCTGGTTTATTGCAGCAGGTAAAATCCGCTCCGGATAGCGTTTAAATGCCTCATCTACCACAGCAGACAATGCTGGCGCCAATGATTCACTTTTAGCAAAAGCTGCGGTACTCAGCGGTAAGAACACTATAAAGAAAACGCCTACCCATATTTTAATGGTCATAGCTGTCACCTGATTTTTTATAGTGCCAATTATCGAAGTAGTAACGTATTACACTCATGGTTTCACCAATTTAAATGGAATTGCAATATATCGTTAAAAGGCTATTTATATAAGAGACAAATGTCTTAAACAGCAATATACAGGACACATGTCCTGTATATTTGAGTAAACTATATCAATCATTAGAAACTTCTTAGACAACACACCAATGGACGGCTGATGCTGGCTTGAGCGCCAAAGCGGCCAGCTTGACGATGAATTCGACCAGGCTCGAAGCTCATATGAGCCGTGCCATCCCCGCAAGGATTTTTCAGCTCATACCGGGCTTTGCCTTAATTCATCAGTGACCGGCGTTTTTCAAACATTGCCGCTCGGATTACGTGTCGGGCAATATTCTTTACAATGAACTGTCTCGAATTCCAGCGTGGAATGGGCAATGGAAAAACGCTGTTCAAGCTCAGATTTCAGCGCCATTTTCACCTGCTCTGTTTGCATAAAATCAGCAACAACGACGTGAGCTTCCAAAGCGTTTTGATGCTCATCAATCTGCCAGACATGCACATGATGCACATTGCACACTCCCTCCACTTTTTCCATGGCACCGATTATTTCATCAATGGCGAGACCTTCAGGTGTGCCCTGCATTAAAATATGTATGGTCACGGGCAACAGAGTCGCTGCCTGATAGAGCACATAACCGGCAATAGCCAGCGTCATTACGGTATCCGTCCAGTACCAGCCGTAAAGCAGGATAAGGCTGCCGACCACGATCACCCCGACGGAGGCCAAGGCGTCGGAAACATTATGCAAAAAGGCAGCGCGGATGTTGAGACTGTTTTTTGACATGCTGTACGTCAACATCGCCGTGGCGACATCAATCACCAGCGCCACAGCGGCAACAATAACCACTATCCAGCCTTCAATTTCTTGTGGTGTGTAAAAACGCCACAGTGCTTGGTAAATAAGATAGAGACCAATCAATACCAGGGTAACCAAATTAATCAGCGCAGCAATCACTTCGGCCCGTTTGTAGCCGAAGGTCTTGAAGGCATCAGGCGGTTGGCGACCGATCTTGCGCGCTACCCAGGCAATCAATAGTGAGCTGGCGTCACTGAAATTGTGTAATGCATCGGCAATCAAGGACAGACTACCAGAGACCAAGCCGCCAACCACCTGTGCCAAGGTCAACAGCATATTAATAACAATGGCGACCAGCAAACGCCGGTCGCCCATTATCTCTACATCGTGATGCGAATGATCATTGCTCATTTGCTTACACCGGTTCTGTGATTCGCGCCAGTTAAGTTACTACACATTCATCACCACAGTCTGTCATACGTTTACCTTCATTTTTTGATAACGCCCTTCGAAAACACGCCATATAACGAGGGCAATACCAGTAACGTCAACAAAGTCGACGATACCAGGCCACCGATAACGACGGTTGCCAGTGGCCGTTGTACCTCCGATCCTATACCAGTAGATAACAACATGGGAAGCAAGCCCAATGCGGCGATACTGGCTGTCATCAGTACCGGTCGCAGGCGTGAACATGCGCCCGTAAACACCGCTTCACTTATCCTCATGCCGCCAGTGCGGCGTTGATTGATCGCTGTCACCATCACTACGCCGTTCAACACGGCCACACCAAACAACGCGATGAAGCCGATGGATCCCGGCACGGATAAATATTGTCCTGATAAATACAGTGCAGCGATACCACCAATCAGTGCCAGTGGCACGTTAAGCATAATCAATAATGCCTGACCGACCGAGTTAAAAGCGAAGTACAACAACAGAAAGATCAAGCCCAGTGATAACGGCACGACAATCATCAACCGCGCCTGGGCGCGTTGCTGGTTCTCGAACTGACCGCCGTAGACGACGCTGTAGCCGGGTGGAATGTCGATTTCGTTGGCGATGCGTTGACGCAATTCACTGACCAGGCCGCCCATATCACGGCCATCGACATTGGCCTGAATAACGACTCGGCGCTGCACATCATCACGACGGATCTGCGGTGGACCCGACTCGATCACCACCTGCGCCACCTCGCCAAGCGTCACCCAGGCACCATTGGGCGCCTGCAATATCAGATCACGAATCGCATCAATACTATTACGGTTAGCTTCAGCCAAACGCACCGTGATATCGTAACGCTCGTTGCCATCAATCACCTGGCCTGCCTCGCGGCCACCAATGGCGTCCGACACCAGCTCCATTACCTGTGATACCGCTATGCCGTAACGTGCCAGTGCATCACGGTCCGGTCGCACAACCAATTGTGCTTCACCAGCAATCTGCTCCATTTCCACGCCGCGTGTGCCATCGACCTGGCGCACCAAGGCCTCGATGGCCCTGCCTGTAGTGGCCAGGCCATCGAGATCGGGGCCGAACAGCTTGATCGCTAACTGCGCTTTGACACCGGACAGCAGCTCATCGACACGGGTGGCAATTGGCTGAGAGAATGAGAACAGCAAACCCGGATGCACGGACATCTTGGCTTCCATCAGTCCCTGCAAAGCCTTGCGATTCGGCGCGCTGGTCCATTCCGACACCGGTTTTAAACCAACATAAATTTCAACATTGGACACCGGCTCGGGGTCACCACCAATTTCAGGCCGACCGACGCGACTAAAGGTATATAGCGCTTCGGGAAACGTCATCAACTGGGCTTCCAGTTTTTCAGCAACTTGCAGCGAGGTATTCAGACTGGAAGACGGTGCCAGCGTGACACGTATATTCAGCGTTCCCTCTTCAAGTTCGGGCACAAACTCCGTGCCCAACAGCGGGATCAGCGCCAACGATCCGACAAACAGTGCTGCTGCACTGACCACCACCAGGCTGCGCCATTTTAACGCCCCGCTCAGAACCTTGCGGTAAAGCCATGATAGCAACGGCATAATCAAACCGTCTCTATGCTTGACCCCGCGCTTGAAAAAATAGGTCGCTAACGCCGGCACCACAATCAGCGCCACCAACAGCGAGGCAAACATGGCCAAAACAATCGAGATGGCCATCGGTTGAAACAACTTGCCTTCCACCCCTTCGAGACTGAATAACGGCGCAAACACAATGATAATAATGAGCACGGCGAAGAAAACCGGGCGGCCCACCTCACGCGCTGCTTCTTGAATCCGCAAGGCCATACCTTGACGATCATGTGCCGCATCGAAAGGTCGTTCGCTGCCGGACGCACGTTGTTGACGCGTTTCGTCAAAGTGGTCTTCATCCGGTCGCGTCAGATGGCTGAAAATGTGCTCCATCATCACCACGGAACCATCGACCATCATGCCAATAGCAATCGCCAGGCCGCCCAGTGACATCAGGTTAGCTGACACCCCCCATTGGGCCATGGCCATCAATGCCAGACCGATTGAAATCGGTACTGAAATCAGTACCAGCAGGCTGGCGCGCAAGTTGACCAAAAATAACATCAGCACAATGATAATAAGTACGAAGGCTTCGAGTAATGCCTTGCTCACCGTCTCCACCGCCTGGTTCACCAGATCGGACTGATCGTAGACCGGCTCCAGAGTCACCCCTTCCGGCAAGGCCATTTGAATCGCAGGTATGCGCTCTTTGATACCATCGATAGTGGCTTTGGTATTAGCACCCAGGCGTTTCAAGACAATACCGGCCACCACTTCACCGAGTGGCTGTGGGTTGCCGTTGCCGTTGGCGTCACGGCGGGTCATGGTGACCGCACCCTGGCGAATTTCCGGGCCGAACTGGACCTTGGCGATATCGCGTACCCGCACCGGAACGCCGTCGACATCTTTCAGCGGAATATTACCGATATCACGCAAACCGTCGGCACCACTACGTAACCAACCGACACCGCGAATCACTAACTGCTCGGCACCACGATCCAGATACCAACCACCGGCATTGCGGTTATTGGCCTCAACTGCTGCCACCACTTCATCAATGTGTAACTGATGCGCCAGCAGCCGTTGCGGATCCAGTTGCACTTGATACTGGCGTACATCGCCACCAAATGACAATACCTCGGTGACGCCGCCCACCGGCATCAACAATAACTTCACGACCCAGTCGTTGAGGCTACGCAAAGCAATGGTGTCATAGGTCGCTGTATCGTCGGCGCGCAGAATGTATTGATAGACCTGCCCCAGCCCTGAGCTATTTGGCCCCAACTCTGGCGTACCGATGCCGTCGGGTATCTCCTCACG
>JAADIY010000013.1 GCA_013151045.1 Gammaproteobacteria bacterium | reverse complement strand
AATGGATGTCAGCGAAATATTAAACCCCCTTAACGAAGCCCAACGTAGCGCCGTCACTGCCGATGGCCAACATGCACTGATACTGGCTGGCGCCGGCAGCGGTAAAACACGGGTACTGGTTCACCGCATTAGTTGGTTAATTGAAGTCGAAAAAGTCTCGCCTTATGCGATACTTGCCGTAACCTTCACCAACAAGGCCTCAGCTGAAATGCGTGGTCGTATCGAAAGCTTGCTTGGCATACCCGTCGGCTCTATGTGGGTAGGTACTTTTCATAGCCTTGCCCATCGCCTTTTACGCGCTCACTGGCAAGATGCCGATCTACCTCAAGGCTTTCAAATACTCGACTCACAAGATCAACAACGCATTATTAAGCGTTTAATCAAATCTATGGATCTTGACGACTCACAATGGCCGCCAAGACAAGTACAGGGGTTTATTAACTCACGTAAAGACGAAGGCCTGCGTGCATCGCATATTGAAGATCGTGGCGATCCTTATTTGCGACAAATGATTAAGCTCTATCATGGCTATGAAGAAGTTTGCCAGCGTGGCGGTTTAATTGATTTTGCCGAACTACTCTTACGCGCTCACGAACTGTGGCGTAACAAGCCCGAAATACTCAATCACTACCGTAATCGTTTCTCACATATTTTAGTCGATGAGTTTCAAGATACGAACTCGATTCAATACGCGTGGATTCAAATGCTGGCAGGTGATCGCAGCAAATTGTTTGTCGTCGGTGATGACGATCAATCCATTTATGGCTGGCGCGGCGCTAAGATCGAAAACATTCAACGCTTTAGCCAAGACTTTAGCGGCACCCAAACCTTTCGTTTAGAACAAAACTATCGCTCAACCGCCAATATACTCAAAGCCGCTAACGCGCTCATCTCAAATAATACCGCGCGATTAGGTAAAGAGCTGTGGACCGATGGTGACAACGGCGAACCCATTCAGTTATATAGAGCGTTTAACGATATCGAAGAAGCACGTTATGTCGTTGAACAAATTTCAATTTATACCGAACTTGATATGCGCCGCGACGATCATGCGATATTGTATCGCTCTAACGCGCAGTCACGCCTATTTGAAGAAGCCTTATTAGCGCGCGGTATTTCCTATCGTGTCTATGGTGGCCTACGATTTTATGAGCGCGCTGAAATCAAAGACGCACTTGCTTATTTGCGTCTAATGAGCAACCGCCATGATGACTCGTCGTTTGAACGTGTCGTAAACTTGCCCACACGGGGTATTGGTGAACGCAGCTTACAAACCATTCGCGATCATGCGCGTGATTATAAAGTGTCTTTATGGGATGCAGCGACTGCTTTATGTCATCAACAATTACTGCCAGCCCGCGCGGTTAGCGCCTTATCTGGCTTTATTAGTTTAATTGAAAAACTGGCCGATGATTGCGCACCCCAAGGCTCGGTTTTATCCTCCCTTGAGGGGGAGCACGTAGACGGCCACGATCTCAGTGGAACCGTTGAATTAGTTATTGAATATACGGGCCTAATTGAGCATTTCAAAAAAGACAAGGGCGAGCGCGGCCAAGCACGTATCGAAAACTTAGAAGAGCTCAGCTCAGCGGCACGTCAATTTCAATACGACGAGTCAATGGAAATGTCGCAACTCGATGCCTTCTTGTCGCATGCATCCCTAGAAGCAGGCGAATCAGGAGACAATCAAAGTGATGACTGCGTGCAATTAATGACCTTGCACAGCGCCAAAGGCTTAGAGTTTCCCGCAGTATTCTTATGCGGTGTTGAAGAAGGTTTGTTCCCGCATAAAATGTCGATTGAAGAGCCTGGCCGCTTAGAAGAAGAACGACGCTTATGCTATGTCGGAATTACTCGAGCACGCCAACGTCTTTATATTACGCACGCCGAAACGCGACGCATACATGGCTCAGAAACCTTTGCTGCTCCTTCACGCTTTATTAATGAAATACCTGAAGAGCTCATTAAAGAAATCAGACCCAAACAACGTGCACCGCAAACCAGCAGCACACGTTATTCACGGCCTCAAGCACCACGCCAACGACGTAGCGCGCCGGTAGATGATGCCCCGTCAGGCTTACGACTAGGCCAGCAAGTCTCGCATCCAAAATTTGGCGAAGGCACCGTCATGAGTTATGAAGGCCAAGGTAATCAAGCACGGGTGCAAATTAACTTTAACTCTACCGGTAGTAAGTGGTTAGTGGCTGCCTACGCTAACCTGCAAGCCGTATAGCCAACCACCTGATAGAAAAAACCGCTAGGAAAACAACAATGAAAAGACGCCAATTTGTCCAAGGCTTAGGCGCCGCTGGCATCGCTACTGGCTTAGCCGCCTGTCAGCGCAGTGATGAAAATACGGTTGCTGTTTCTAATCGACGTTTTAACTGGAAAATAGTCACCACTTGGCCACCTAATTTCCCCATCTTTCATGAAGGCGTTGAACGCTTCACCAAAGATATCGCCAAGATGAGTAATAACCGCCTGCGTATCACGGTATTTGCCGGCGGCGAATTAATTCCTGCATTGCAAAGTTTCGACGCGGTATCGCAGGGTACGGTAGAAATGGGCCACGGTGCAGCGTATTACTGGTCAGGCAAAGTCCCTGCCGCACAGTTTTTTACCGCCGTACCTTTTGGCCTCAACGCGCAGGGCATGAATGCCTGGATGTACTATGGTGGTGGCCGTGAACTTTGGCAAGAAATCTATCAACCCTTTAACTTAACGCCATTACCTATGGGTAATACCGGTGTACAAATGGGCGGCTGGTTCCGCAAAAAAATCGATTCTATCGCTGATTTAAAAGGTCTAAAAATGCGCATTCCAGGCCTCGGCGGTAAAGTCATGGCCAAAGCCGGCGTTAACCCTGTTCTTTTATCAGGGGGGGAAATCTACACCTCACTCGAGCGTGGCAATATCGATGCGACCGAATGGGTTGGGCCCTATCATGACCTCAGACTGGGATTGCATCGCGCAGCTGAATATTATTATTACCCAGGTTGGCACGAACCCGGCCCAACACTCGAACTCATTATTAATAGTGACGCCTGGCAACAACTGCCTGAAGATTTACAACTCATCGTTGAGAACGCCGCAGCCGCCAGCAACCTTTGGATGCTTGCAGAGTTCGAAGCAAAAAACCTCGCCGCCTTAAAAACGCTACGTGAAGAACATAAAGTGAATATCCTTCCTTTCCCCGATGATGTCATCGCCACGCTCAAACAACTCACCAAAGAAGCCCTCAACGAAGAAGCAGAAAAAGATGCTACTTTTGCCAAAGTACTAAAAGCCTACCGTGCCTTTGCCGCCGACAACGCTCAATGGAGCGCCTTATCGGAAGCAGCTTACGCTAAAACCCTAAGCTAGCCCTCTCTAAACTGACAGCCTATTAGCGCACCAAAACTGTGCGCGACAAGCAAATAGCGGATCAAAACTGTGCATTTGTTTTTTGGCAAAAAACAACATATACCCGGAAAATTTACATAAGCTATTGTTTTATATTGGTTATTTAGTATTGGCACATTAGCTGCTATGGAAGGCCTAGGCACTTAATACAGTACATCCAATAAGATTCCAAGTATTGAAGTACCCACATTTTTTAAACGGGAGAGAACAATGACATTAACGAAAAAACTTAGCCCCATTGCACTGGCTACTTCACTCGCAATAGGTTCTTCAGTGATTGCACCAGCGGCAATGGCAGTAGAAGGTTTATCAGGCAACGCGACTATCACCAATAACTACATCTGGCGTGGCTTAACCCAAACCATTAACCGTACAGCCATCCAAGGCGGTATCGATTACGACGCTGGCAACGGTTGGTATGTGGGCACCTGGGTATCCAATGTTGAATATGCTGAGGATGACCCGTTCTCTTATGAGCATGATGTGTATTTTGGTTACGCTGGCGAAACAGGTGGCGGCGTTGGTTATGACCTTGGTTATCTCTACTATAACTACGATGATGCAGCTAACTTTGACTTTGCAGAAATTTATGGCATATTGAGTTTTGGTGGTTTCAGCGCATCAGCCAATGTCTTTGCCCATTCAGAAGCTAACGACACAAACAACAATGGCTCTAGTTTTGACTTTGCCGATACCATTTACTACTCAGCGAATTACACCACCGCATTAGATGAAGAGCTTGAGCTGACTTTTCATGTTGGTTTCCACGACGGTGACTTTAGCCAAGCATTTAACGGCGTAACTGAGTCCTATATCGACTATAACGTCTCGCTGGCAAAAGGCCCCTTTGCGTTTACGGTATCTGATACAGACCTCGGCAACGATAGTGATGATGGTTCTTTAGATAATGACGAGCTCAAGTTTGTAATATCTTATACCCACGCTATTGATTTATAAAATATAGCTTCCTAATAAAACGACAATATGGCGCTGATGAAAAAAAGCATCTGATTCACTTTATCAGCGTCATTATTTTGCTTCAGTTATTCACCTTCATAATTTTTGTATTTGACTCATATCCACGCCATCTAAATCTAGTTTGCCCAAATCAACATGAAAAAATTTCGCGCTAGCTAGCTTGGCACCCTGAAGTTTTGCGCCATCCAATATCGCGTTACTAAAGTCTGCACCGGTTAAGTCTGCACCACGAAAGTCTGTGTTAATTAACTTCGCAATACGAAAGTCTGCATGCACCAAGCTCGTATTCTGTAAATTTGCCTCACTTAAATCATGCTCTATTAAGCTCGCTTCATTGAGCTGCTGATTACTTAAATCTGCACCAACCAAGCGTTCGCATTGCAGAGTCAACAATGGTTGAAAACCTTTTTTATCATAGATATGAATCATATCGTTAAACTTCTAAACCTCTAAATTAAAACCTTCAATACCACATTTTTTAGCTGCGAGCTCACATGCTTGATAGAGCGCTGCATCAAGTGCTTCTTCTTGCAAAAATGCATTAATAAGTGCGGCGTTGAAAGTGTCTCCCGCACCTAAAGTCTCTATAACGGATGATACTGGGTGTGCGGGCGAATGAATGCTGTTGCCTTCCTCATCAACCGCATAGGCACCACGGTCACCCCACGCGCACACCAAATGATTTGCTTGGTATAGCTTACGCATATCAGCAAGAAAAGGCGTCGCCTCAAAATAATTAGCTTCGTTGACGTAATGACGCGAAAAAATAAGTACGTCAGGGTAATTAAATAATTGCGCTATGCCCTCACGTTGTTTTTCCACTTCGAGTGAAATAAAAACATTGGGATATAAGGTCGCTACATGCTCAAGCATTTGCCTTACTTCTAATACGTTACGCCCTTCAAAATGAATCCAGTCATAATCATTGAGATCTAACTCATAAAAACGAGCAGCCGGATATTCAGGTAAGTCTCGGACATGAACAATAGTGCGCGAACCATTACGCTGATTGCTAATAACGTACGATGTCGGAACCTTACCATGCTCAACTTCATAGACTGGTGAGTAATCAATGCCATAATGATCAAAGTCAGCACAAATTCGCTTTGCGTCAGGCTCATCAGCCAAAGTACCTGCCCAACTACATTGATGGCCAAGCTGACTAAGCACAACTAAGGTATTGGCCGTATTACCACCTCGACAGATACGCTGCGATTCAGCTCGTTGTTCGCTGTCTTCAGCAGGATAGTTCGCTAATGTATTGATAATATCCAGCGTGGCGTTGCCTACACCTAATATTCGCGCCATCTCTATTCCTTTGGTTTATTCTCAATCAACGACCGCGTATGACCATCAACGGGACATATTTAACGTTGATAATGTCCAGTATTATCCAGATTACCGCCATATAACCAAGATAATGAAGACTTTCCCCAAATTGCGCCAAACCGACAAAAAACAGTAAATTCCATAAATACGCAAACGATAGCACGCCCAAAATAATCGCATGATTAGCAATTAAACTGTCACATTCACCGCAACGCCGTGTCATCCAATAACCCATCGCATATTTATGCTTAAGCGGAATACTTTCATTTTCACATGCCGGGCAAGTGAACTTTGTCATTGTTTTAACCTCGAATTTACCAAACCTAATAAAGTAATGGTAACTGCTCCATTAAAACCATGCCAATCATCATCAATATTGGTAAAATAGGGCTATGACTAAAAATACATTATTCTCGATAAAACTCTCAACACTGTTATTTTCAATTTTTTTAATTACGGGCTGCGACGGTAATGCACCCTTGATGGACAGCGTTGCCAAAGGCGACAGTGATGCTGTCATTGCATTACTCGATAGCGGCACCCCTGTAGACGAAAGAAATAAATACGGTTGGACAGCTCTTATGCATGCTGCTCGCACGGGCAATGTCGAGCTCGGCCAGCTGTTAGTTGAAAAAGGCGCAGACGTTAACGCCAAAGACGAATCTCAATGGACAGCATTAATGCGTGCTGTCGAGAAAGGGCATAAACCTATGGTTGAATTTTTGCTAGAAGCAGGTGCCAACGTTAATGCGGTTAATAAAGATTTATGGACACCGCTGCAATGGGCAACGGTAAAAAATGAAGCTGAAATCGTTGATGTTTTACTTGAAGCTGGCGCTGATGTCGCTATAAAAAATAGCAGTGGCTGGGACGTCTGGATGATCGCCATTAGAGAAAATAATGGCGCGGTCATAGAAAGCCTACAAAAAGCTGGTGCCAATAAACTTTAGATCGATATTAAATATTGAAATAATACCAACTCGTAAATCACTAGCGCGCCATATCCCACGCAAGCCGCTCGCATTATATTGATAACTTTAATACCACCCACTATTCGAAAATTCGAATAACGCACAAATAACAATACCGAAAATATCGTTAATGCGACTTTAAGTCCAACGAAGCTTTCGATATTACCTTTAATTAAGCCATCCATCAGCGGATTAATTTCTATAGCGCCAAGTTGCAATACACGTAACGTCATAAACGCATCAACACAACTTAGCATGACTAACAATACACTTAGCAAACCTATCTCGCGCTGGTATACGTCCGCGAAATAACCGATACGACCGCGATAATAATAACGTTCCATCACACGCCGAGGATGTGCACGACGACCATGCAACGATTTCAAATTAAAATGAAATAGTGATGGCTTAACACGCCTATCGCGCTTTAATCTGCGACTACGTTGATGATTGTCAGTCAGTAATTCTAATTCCATCACTCATAACCAGTATTATCAATCTATTTATTTATGTCTTCAATTGTAGACCATCATGAGGGTTTGTCTACTGTCGGTTTTCTTTACAAACCAGTCGATTAACCACACACACAAACGAAAATAGTTCTTTTAAATCAATAACTTATAATGTTGGCCCTGTTATTGCTCTATGACTAGTCAATCGCACATATCGAGGACAGTTTCATGAGCAGCAACTCACAAGATCATTTCGACTTTGATACCTGGATGCAATTATTTGAAGAAGATCCAGCAGCTTTCGAAGCCAAACGCCAAGGCGAAATTGATCAGTTCATGTCAGGACTCAGTGATAAATCTCGTGACCGTATGGGCAAACTACAATGGCGCATCGACAAAGAACGCGAGCGTAGTTCTAGTCCCATGGAATCATGCCTACGTGTTCATAACATGATGTGGGATTCGGTTTATGGCGAACGCGGCCTTTTATATGGTTTAGAACTTTTAATAGAAACCTGTGAAACACGCGAAATACGCCAGCAAACCGGTCAGGTTTTGGAATTTAAACGCTCTTAAGCTTTCACGCCAAACTTCGGTCGATGCAACTGGATTGTTGCAAAAAATCGGAGTTTGGTTTTTTTTAGCCCAACAGCTAAATATAACAGAAGTATCACTAAATATAGCCAGACATATAACTTGCCTATGCAACATCGATGGCAACACAAAGAATCTGGGCAGTAACGGCTCAATAAACGCACATGATCTAGAAATTATCTCTGTGTTTATGATTAATTTATAACAAAAATATAATTTTTATTTAACTAAAATATAACAGGAGGCATGAAAATGCTACGTAAATCCATTATTGCAACACAGCTCGCTCTATTGTTTGCTATCACAGGTTGTGGTGGCGGCTCATCTACAAACGCTACGTCAACTGACACAACTATCACTACCCAAAGTAGCGTCGACACTACAAACCTCGAAGATAACGATGCACACAATATGTATCGCTCAATAGATGGTACGGGTAACAATCTAAATAACCCAAACATGAATGCTGCATTTGCCCAGTTACGTCGTATTACTGCGGTAACCTATGATGACGGTATTGCCGCTATGCCTACTGGTAGACCAAACCCTCGCACCATCAGCGAGAATATTCACGCCCAGGGAAATAAAGACGTTCCTAGCATTGGCTTTGCCAGTGATTTGATTTGGCAATTTGCCCAAATCTTAGATCACGATATTGGTATTACTGAAGGTATGCTTTCAAATGCTTCCGAGCCGGTTATCGTTCCAGCGGACGATTCACATTTTGCGGCCGCAACCGTGCTTCCTCTTAGTCGCGCTTTGTTTGATAGCTCTACGGGTACGGGTACCGATAACCCGCGTCAACAAGAAAATGAAATCAGCGGTTGGATAGACGCTTCTTTTGTTTACGGTTCAGACGAAATTCGTGCGGCCGCACTACGCAGCAATGATGGCACCGGCAAGTTAAAAACAAGTGAAGGTGACTTAATGCCTTACAACATCAGCAACTTACCTAATGCTAATGCAACGCTTTTGCCTGCCAGTCTATTTCTAGCCGGTGACGTTCGTGCTAATGAACAAACAGGCCTAATAGCTATACATACTGTCTTTATGCGCGAGCATAATCGTTTAGCTGAAATAATCGCTGCCGCAGACTCATCACTTAGTGGTGAAGAAATCTATCAAAAAGCACGTAGCTTGGTAGGTGCCATGGTTCAACGCATCGCTTACAAAGAGTTTGTTCCACTATTAATTGGTGAACATACCCTTAGTGAATACCGCGGTTATGACGACAGTGTTGATGCCAGGATGATCAATGAATTCTCTCATGCTGGTTACCGTGTTGGACACACGATGTTAAGTCCGCAGATTTTGCGTATCGACAAAGATGGTAATGAAATTCCTGAAGGCCACCTAAATCTGTTTGCAGCATTCTTTAATATTGCAACCATCACTCAACAAGGTGGAATCGATCCGGTTTTACGTGGCCTAGCTAATCAAGTCAGCCAAAATGTTGATCAGTTTATAATTGATGATGTCCGCAACATGCTATTTGGTAATAGTGGAATGGGCATGGATCTCGCCACACTTAATATTCAGCGTGGTCGTGATCATGGTCTAGGTACTCTCAACGACGTACGTGAAGCCTTGGGCCTAGAACGCCATCAGAGTTTTGCTGACGTTACTTCAAATGAAAAGCTACGTAGCTCACTAGAAAACACTTATGCTTTTGTTGATGATATTGATTTATTCACTGGCGTACTGTCAGAAGATATCGTTTACGATGGACTGGTTGGTGAAACCAACCAAGCATTGTTCAAGCTTCAATTTGAAGCACTTCGCGATGGTGATTATTACTTTTATCTGAACCAGTTCAAAAGTGAGGATGATGGCCTATATCGCGACATGATTAGACATACCACTTTGTCTAAAATTATTACCCGTAATACAGATATCGCAGAAGATGAAATCGGTCCATCTGCATTCTTCGTCGGCGACGAAAAATTCGCTGAGCACTATTACGAATATGAATAATAGATCGATTTAGCTAAATTATTTAGCAACGGGCCCGATGAAAATCGAGGCCCGTTTTTTATTGTGTACTAGTCGCAATAGGCCTGTGACGTAATTGGCAATTTACCGCCTATATTCTCATCTAAACCCGAAAAATGTCGATAAACACTCTATTAGTCGATTAGTTTCGGAGCACTATCAGCACATGCCAGTCGCCAATACCATTATCCGCCACCTCGATGACCATAAGGTCAGCTATCGTGTGCTCGAAGTAGAGCCATTTTCTGATGTAGCGGGCGCTGCGGTTAATGCGGGCATTCCACCTGAACAGCTATTACAAAGTTGCGTTATCGGTGACAGCAGCGGACAACTGATGGTCGTGATCCCAGCCAACCGTGAACTTAACTTACGTGGTGTACAACAACTACTGCGTCGCCCATTCAAGAAACTCAACGATCTATTCATCAATCAGTTATTTGCTGATTGTGTACCACGTTTTTTACCACCACTGGGCACCGCTTACGGAATCCGTTGTGTTCTTGAAACACAGTTCGCGCTATTAGATCAATGCTATATGTTAGCTGGTGACAGACGTCACTTGATTCAAATAGATAAAAAAGGCTTTCGACAACTCTTTCGTAAATATGAATTTGCTAAGCATCTCTCTACCGAACCCGATGTAGCGCCGTTTGTAAAAGAGCGGCTGCATAATCCACCGGACCCAGACTCACCATTACTCGATCTCAAAGCAAAAATTGATCGTACGAAGAAATTACCGTCAATGCCAGCTATGGCACAAAAGATTTTTCAGCTACGCGCCAAAGCCACTCCTGGCATTAAAGAGCTCTCTGATGCAGTAGAACTTGACCCAAGTTTAGCTGCTCAAGTAATGCGCTATGCCTCATCACCGTTTTTCGGTTATCGCGGTAAAGTCGATTCAGTCGACACCGCCATCACTCGCGTTCTCGGTTATGACATGGTCATGAGTTTGGCATTGGGCATTGCTACAGCAAGGCCCTTTCGCTTACCCAAAGGCGGCAACGTGACTGTTAATGAATTTTGGCGTCATGCAGTTTATAGCGCCGCCTTATGCCAAGCAATTAGTAATTTGCTACCAGAGGTAATCAGACCACCGTCTGGGCTTGCTTATCTCTCCGGCTTGCTACACAACTTTGGTCATGTACTCCTCGGGCATTTGTTCAAAGATGAATACCTAATCTTAGGTAAAATGATCGCGCAAAACCCCGACACTCCTATTCAAGAAATTGAATTAAGCACACTTGGTGCTCATCATGGTGACATCGGCTCGTGGTTAATGAAAAACTGGCGGCTTCCAGAAGAGGTCATTATCGCAATTGAGCAACATCATAACGAAGACTATCAAGGCCCTCATTCCGTTTATTCAAGTATTGTTCTATTATCTGATCGAATGCTAAAACGTCACGATATGGGAGATGCCGATTCAACTGAGCTACCTAAGACGGTACTAAGCTATCTTGATATTACTGAATACCAACTCACTTCTGTGATGCAAACATTAATGGCTCACGACGACGGGCTGAGGACAATGGCCTATCAATTAGCCGTTTAGTTTATTAGCTATAAATTAATCTGGCGTTACATTGCGTGCGCAGTGCCAACACACTGCAAACTGCGGTTCAATTAGCTGATTACATTGCCCACAGTGCCATGGCTCAGTATCATCGCTAAACTCAATATTTTCTAATATAACTTTAGCGCGATGTAAATCTTCATCAGCCACCCAAATCTCAGGCCATGTTTCATTAACTGGCAGCTCCCCTGATGCACCGCCGAGAAATTCATTTTTTACTAAGCAATTAATACCTTCTTGTTGAAGGATGCCTTGGAAAAAGCCTAATTCAATTTGGTTCGTTGCAGTTTTTAATTTTTTCATTATTCTAAGGCGCTTGCACTGCATCCATTAAATCAGGCAGCCACAAAACCAACTCAGGAAAAATAAATAATAGCGCCAGCGTAATGATTTGCAAAATAACAAAAGGCATCACTCCTTTATATATTTGGGCTATACGAATAGGGACAGTTGCAGCCGCTTTTAAGTAAAATAAAGAAAAGCCGAAAGGCGGGGTGAGAAATGATGTTTGCAAATTCATCGCAATCAATATTCCATACCACAACATATTGATTCCTAATAATTCTGCGATGGGTGCAAGAATCGGTACAACAATAAAACATATCTCTAAGAAGTCTAAAAAGAACCCCAGTAAAAATATAATTAACATGCTCACCGCGATAAATGTGTTCACACCACCTGGCAACTGAGTCAACAACTCTTCAACCAGATAATCACCGCCCATCCCTCTGAATACCAAACCAAATGCCGTAGCACCAATCAGAATCATGAACACCATACTGGTTAATCGAGTGGTATGAGCAGTCGCTTGCTTGACCATATCAAAACTAAGGCGGCGCTTTAATAATGTCAGCAGTAGTGCGCCGACCGCACCCAATGCCGCTGACTCCGTAGGTGTAGCAACTCCAAAAAAAATTGAACCTAACACTGCAATAACGAGCAGTAACGGTGGTAACATACTTTTCAATATGCGCGCAACAGATCTGCCTTGAGAATCAGTTATTTGACAAGGCATCTCTGCAGGACGCCAACGACCTAAGACAACGATGTAGACAATAAAACAAAATACCAATATGAAACCGGGCACTACCGCACTCATAAATAACTGCCCAACGGGTACGCCAAGTACATCACCCAACAATATCAAAACAATGCTAGGTGGAATAATTTGCCCCAAGGTGCCTGCCGAAGCAATGGTGCCAGCCGCCACCTCAGGTTGATAACCATTTTTTATTAGGGCAGGCAATGCTATTACGGTCATTGTCACGACCGTCGCACCTACCACACCTGTCGTTGCCGCTAATAGCGTACCAACAATAATGATAGAGATAGCCAAACCACCTCTAAGCCCACCAAATAGAGTGCCCATGGTTTCTAATAATTCTTCGGCAATACCTGACTTTTCTAATATGATTCCCATAAAGACAAATAGAGGCACCGCTAGCAAGGTGAAGTTAGTCATGATGCCCCAAATACGTAAGGGCAATAAATTAAAAAAATCGAGACCTAAGAAAATGGCACCAAAGATCATAGCAACCGCGCCAAGGGTAAATGCGACGGGATAGCCAAGCATAAACACCACAATGGCCACGGCAAACATAACTAACGCCCACATTTCCATTAGCTATCTTCACCATGTTTAAGCTCATTTTCATAACACGGTAACGCAACTTCCTCACCACAAATTACTGCATAGCTACGCAATGCAAGACTTACCCCTTGCAAAAACAATAAAGCAAATGCCGTAGGGATAGCCGCTTTCAATAAATAGCGGTAGGGCAAACCACCAGGGTCAGGAGAGCGCTCACCGCTCGGTAAGATATTGTAAGAGTTGGCGACGTAATCCCAGCTGCTATAGATGATCAACACGCAAAAAGGTAGCAAGAAAAATAGCGTACATAAAAAATAAATCCACGCATGCACCTTGGCCGTCATAAACTGCCGTTGCATTAATATATCAACGCAAACATGATCGTGATGCTTAAGTGTATACGCTGCACCAAATAAAAATATCAGTGCGAATAAGTGCCACTCTAATTCTTGTAAGGCAACAGAACCACTTTGAAAGAAGTAGCGCATGATCACGTCATAGGCAATCAACAATGTCATGGCAAGAACTAACCACGATACAGCTCGCCCTGAAAGCTCGCTGAATCTATCAATCGCTAAATACGTTTTTTTAATTTTAGATTGGGATCTAGGGTGTGTCATCACACATATGACCGTGCTGCCGATACCCATTTTTTATCCAGCGAGGCATCGCGAATGTGGTGTAGTTGTTCTACATAAGCGAGCGATAACGCTGCTGGATGAAAAATGGGCTCGGCCCTTCGGGTTGGGTCTGAAAAAACGCCATGCTGCGTTGTTCGTCGTTCATTTGGAATAACCAAACCATTCTCCTCACAACTTGCCTGGCATTTTTTCAGACTCAACAGCGCGATCATATGTGTGATGACACGCCCTAGGCATTGGAGAAAAAATCAAAAGTGCCTATATGACTGATATGAAAAATAGTCTAGGCAGGATTATCGCTATTAATTGATCCGCCATTTGATTTAACGCCTAAAAGTTCGCTTAAACTCCCATTGTACTTCAAATGAACTTTACCATCATTTCCAGGGCGACCAAACAAGTCTACGCCTTGTATCAAATCGTTGGACGCACCGCTTGCTGCTTGCACAGCAAGATCTACCTGATAAGCATTATTCTCATCGACAACTACTGTACCATTCGCTAGCAGGGGGCCACCTTGATCACTAAGCTTCATCAATACATCACTATCAGGCTTACTAATATCAAGCTTGAAGTC
Organism: Gammaproteobacteria bacterium; assembly: GCA_013151045.1. GTDB lineage: Bacteria > Pseudomonadota > Gammaproteobacteria. The sequence goes on along the minus strand of JAADIY010000013.1, from coordinate 51,791 downwards.
ACCCCATTCAGTGCGCCGCGGCAATAGTAATGCAGTGTCGCGTAGTACGAACTTACCACTGGCCACAGTAATACGAGTTCGGCTTAGTACCATATTCTCAACACGGCCGCTTATTTTCCCAGCAACAATTGCAGACGTTTGTGCCAATGCTTGTAGATCGACAAGCTCTTGTTGAAAAACCAAATCTCGCAATATCAAACTCTGCGACCAATTAAGCCCAACACTACCCTTAATTTGACTCTGACCATTATCTAAATCTAGATAGAACAATGCTTCTCCAACAAACAATGATTTCGGCTGAAAATGCCAACTCGCATTGCTATATTGCTGCGATGCTAAAGTTATTAACTCCGCCTTGCCTGACCAAACCGAACCCTTTAACCCATAGAGCTTGATGTTAGCCGGAAATTGGTCTGCTATATATTGATAAGCTCGTGCAGCAGGAAAAGTCACAAACAAAAATAGGACATAGGCAATTAAAGCGAGAAAACCCAAACTTAAGGCCCGCTTCATGACTCACCTCGCTGCAGTGAAATACGCGCATTGACGATGCCTAGCGTATCAGGTTGTTCGACACTAATGCGATTAACCTCAACACCATAGCTTTGGCTGATTTGCGCCAACCACAATAAAATGTTATCAAACGACGCCTGCTCTAACCATAAGCGTACACCCTCGCTTCCTTCCGGTTCGACGCGTTTAATTGCTGATCCCAATTTACTGCGTTTCGCAGTTTGATCAACCAATGCTAATAATGACCCGCCACCTGAGCTTGTGCGGTTGGCACTACCGCCGGAATTACGGCGTAACGCAGCAATCTGCTGCTCGCTGGATTTCATCCATAACAATAATTCTGTTTTTTCTTCAACAGAACTATTGAGTTCACTAACATGTTTTACAAATGGCTCTATAGCCAACAAATAGACTAGCGTTACTAATACGACGATACCACCAATGACTGTGATGCGACGTTCACGTTGACTTAAACCTGCCCACCACGCATTCATCGCTGCTCACCTGTGATTTGTAAACGAGCTTCAACTTTATCGTTACGAGAGCTCGCTGACTGAATTTCAATAGACAAGCTCTTATCTTTGGTTAAACGCGTTTTCAAATTATCCAAACCCTGTAAGTCACCCAAAGTTAAAGCCAGGTTTAGCGCTTTATTGCTGTAAGCAATACGGGTAATTTCAAGCTTATTCGTTTTTTTCAAATCATCAGCAACTTTATCTAGTAACTCAAGAAAACCATCGCTGCTGGTTTTTGTATTACCTAATTTTTTCAACAAACTTTGTACACGCTCTTTACTTACGCCACCCGTTGCTTTTGGAAATATACGTTTATAGACCGTATCTACCTGTGTAGTAAGCTGTGTTTGCTGTTTCTTTAAATCAACATAGTCAAATGCTTTTAAGGCGACAAAAAATACTAGGCACACCGCTGCAATTACAGCAGTCGCACGCCAAGGTCGCCACAGTTTGCCTAATTGTTCGCGCCGACTGTAATCACCTTGCAACATATTAATTGTTGTGTCAGCGTCATAATGTTTGGCTAATAAATTAAGCCGATGTCCTTCTAACAACTCAACGTCAACTTCTGGCGCCAAGTCACCAAAATCTAAAGCATCAACTTCATCATCAACATTACGGTAATAAACAATATGTGCAGGTGGCTCTTCCGCCATTAGCGATAAACTTAATCGTAAGGTATCTACTGCACAACCACGATCAGACGACAAACCGCTATTCAACCCCATGCGTAACAACACCGTGTCAACACCATCGACAACCGACCAGGTGCCTTCTGAATAAGGCACCGCACCGATATCCGGGATTATAGCCTGCGGTCGAATACCCACATCGGCTAAGCGTTGTAACCAATCATCGAATGTATCCCGAGCAATGGCAACGACATTGATCTTGTTATCTGCATTGGGTTTACTGAATGAAAAATGTAGATCTTCAACATCACTGGCAAATTTTTCTTCTAGCAAATAAGGTAGCGCAGCGGCGATACGTTGCATATTACGCGTAGGCACTACCGCGTCAGTCAAGGTCATATCTGCGCCGGGCAGCAAGACTATTACGCGCGCACCTTTGGCATCGTTAGCAACCAACGATAGCGGCCCGTGACGGACAGCGCCCATGGCAATACTATCATCGAGATGCAGCCACTCGGCCTCATCTCGATGCTCTGAATTAAGATGTAAAAATAGTGTTGCCATTAGTAACTACCTTGCCCACGTATTAGCACCGTAAGATTACCACTACTGGCGCTGTCACGCTTTACTACGCTAAATAATTTAGTCCGTGCATCAGCCAATACAGCATCACTTTCGATAAGAAAATAATCGCTGACTACCGTACCAGTAAAATCGGTCGGTAGCACTCTACTCGCTATGATAGAGTTGCCTCTAAAGTCTGCGATATCTTGAAAGCCATCCGTGCTATCTCCATCCGCTCTTACCGACTCTGCGTCAAGAAGATCTAACCGTGGGCTCACCAGTACCTGTAATACCTCAAGTGGAGCAGTGTTAACATTAATGCCCGGTATTATTGGTGGAGGCCCGCCCGCTATTGCTCTGGGTATAGGCAGAGCAGTTATAAAAGGTAGGAGTGTCTCGTAAACCTCTTGATCAAAACCTTGCACTAGACGTAATTCACTAATACTCACCATCGGCGCATTAGCAGTACGGTATGAAGGCTCTAAACTGAGGTAATAAGAATCTTCCGCACCAAACGGAATAGTAGCCGCAGTATTAGGATCAATCCAATCGATAAGCGCATCAGTCAAATCTTCATTAAAATCAAACAGATTCAATAAACGTTTAAAACGCTCAACATGTGTAGGGGCCGGGGTACCACCAGGTCCGACTAAGGCATTAACATTAATTAGCCCTTGTAAATCTGTGACCTTACCTGCAACTGCTGCCCCTTCAAGCTGTATAGCAGGCAACGAAACGTTCCAATCTTCACCTAGATGATCAACCAATGTTCCCGTTGCAGCAGTAATATCTTTTTTTAAAACATCACGTGCCCAGTCTTCTACACCGAGGGCTAAGACATAAGCCCTATCGCTACTCAAAATATTGCCGGTGCGACGAATATCGATTTGCTGCTGTACAGCAATAGATACCGCAAACGTTGTCACCAACGCCGTAAATATCAACGCGGTAATCAGCGCCACACCATATTGCTTACTGTGATTATTCACTCAAAACCTCGAACCCGATAGAGTCGTGGCACTTCCCCTAAACCTTCTATATCTAAAATAATTTCTATCGCTTTCGGCAAACCATTTGTCGCACCCGGAACAGCAACCAAGGGCGGCCATTGGCCTTGCCAGTCTCGATTTTCATCAAGGTAACGGATTTCGACTTCGTTGATGCCTTCAATTAATTGGTATTCGTTAGCCTCGGTATCTTGTGCGCGATCTAGCACTGGCCAACTCAAACGATACAACACTCCATCTTCGTGGCGATAAGCAACTCGCTGAATATGACTACGGGCAACTTTGCTCGGATTGCGTAAACCCGTGCGCGAAAACTCTAATAAGGTTGTCGACTGGCTACCCACCAAAGGCGGCAATCTACCACCAAACTCATCACGAATAGAACGCTCTACGGCCTGTTCTATATCTCTTGCCATGATCACCATGGCTTTTTGTAGCTCTGCAAGACGCGTCATTTGTTCTTCGCTGCGCGATGCCGTGCTTAAAACTGCGTTAAAGCCGCCGCTAGCTAAGGCCGAGATAAAAGCAAATACTAATACCGCTACTAGCAGTTCAAGTAGAGTAAAACCACTATTACGATTTATTTTCATTACGATCCAACGTAGGCAACAACTGATGCCGATGGCCCGTTACCATCTTCACGCTGCACTTTGACAGTCAGACGTTTTATATCTTTAATATCGGTTTCATCTATTTTAACTGTCCATTCCCAGCGTAAATTGGCCAGTGTTTCTTCGCCTTTTTTCTCACTTGCATCTAAAGCGACACCACTCAATTGAATTTCGGCGACTTTATTCGATGCCACCCAATGCGCTAGGGTTTTTTCTCGAAGATAGCTAGCATTGTTTATATTCTTACCTACGCCATTGATCGCAGCCGCCATAGAAATAGCAATGACGGCCAAAGCAATGATGACTTCTATTAAGGTAAAACCTTTTTCTCGATAAAAATGTGATGAAGAGTTAGACATAATGATTAACTCGAATTATCTTATTTTTTCTCAATGTCTAAAGCGCCATTAATATCGCCGGTTAACGTATAAAGTGTATTGCCTTCGCTGCTTTTCAAATTCACCTCAAATGGTGTGAGCTCACCACTGGAAAGCAAAAAAATACGTGGCGGCACTTTTTTATCGGCGTCAAGACCCAGCTCAAAAATTTCTTTTCTTTCACCTTCAATGAATAGTTCAATTTCAAGGCTCGCTGGTAGCTGACGTTCACGCAATAGTCGATCAGCTTCAATCGTCTGCCACTCGTTATCAACTAAGGTTAAAAATCGATAATTATTTTCTTCAAACTCAATAGCGATTTCTGCTGACTTAAACACTGACTCTTGTGCAGCCAGATCTATTAACGCTGCAAGGCGCTCAACCTCTTCTTTAACATCAACTTGACGGTTTAGACCCGAAGACAAACTAACTGATCCGATTATTACACCAACAATCAAAGTAACAACAATCAATTCGAGTAAAGTAAAACCTTTTTGGTGTCGCATCACTATCAAAGCTATTCGCTATAAATTCCAATTACCAATATCAGCATCATAACTTTCACCGCCACTGCTACCATCGCGGCCATAGGTAAAAATATCGATGGCTCCGTGCACTCCGGGATTTAAATACTGATACTCGTTCAACCATGGGTCTTTTGGTATGCGATTCATGTAACCACCTTCAGCCCAGTTTGGCGCATCAGCCGGTTTTTCTACCAAAGCACGTAGGCCAATATCACTTTGAGGGTAGTTAAAATTATCAAGGCGATAGAGATTCAATGCGTTCTCTAAAACCCGAATATCTTGTTTCGCCTTTACAATGCGAGCATCATCAGGCTTATCAAAAATCTTAGGAGCAACTACCGCTGCTAAAATCCCTAGAATAACCACCACCACCATGATCTCGATCAAAGTAAAACCAATTTGTGAACGCCCATTATCTCGAACTTCATTTCTCGTTAGCATTTTCTTCTCTCGCTATTGCACTAATTGATTTAGATTAAATATAGGTAACAAAATCGCCAACACAATACCCAACACCACTGCGCCCATGACAACAATTAATAAGGGTTCAAATAAAGCGACAAATGCAGCAACCATGGTTTCTACTTCGCGCTCTTGCGCGGCAGATGCGCGCTCTAACATGACATCGAGATTACCGCTCGACTCACCACTGGCTATCAAATGCAGTGTCATCGGTGGAAAACATTTTGCATGGTCTAGTGATTTATAAATACCTGCGCCTTCTCGAACTCTCAAGGCGGCTTCCTCTACCGATTCGCGCATTGGAATATTAGTCAGAACTTTTGCTGAAATATTCATCGCATCCAAGGCCGGTACACCACTGCCTGCCAAAATACTAAACGTGCGAGTAAAACGCGCCGTGTTCGAACCACGAACCAAATCACCGATAATCGGCAATGTTAATAAAAATTTATGGGACATTTTTTTCGGGCCAGGCCGCTTAAGCAATGTTGCGACAAAGATCGTAATACCTAGTGTGCCACCTATTAGTAATAATGCGTTGTCACGTAAAAAGTCGCTCACCGCTATCAGTATTTGAGTAATGAGTGGCAACTCTTGCTCAATACTATCAAAGACCTGTATCACTTGCGGCACGACAAAAGTGAGTAATGCTATGACCACTAATACCGCGACCACAGTCAATAATACGGGGTAAATTAACGCTAGCTGTGTTTTTTGTCGCAGAGCCTGACGGTTTTCGCTGTAATCAGCTAAACGCTCTAGCACCACATCCAAAAAGCCCGAGTGTTCCCCAGCCGCAACAGTCATCCGATATAGCTCTGGAAATACATGGGGAAAATCGGCCAAGGCATCCGCTAGAGTATGGCCTTCTTTTATTCTTGCTCGCACTGCGAGCAACATACTTTCGATATAAGGTTTGCTCGTTTGCTGCGACACCGTGCGTAAGGCTTCTTCAATCGGCAACGCCGCTTTAACCAAGGTTGCAAGTTGCCTTGTAATGAGCGCTAAATCTACAACACTAATGCCACGACGCAAAAACGAAATTTGACTCTCTGATTTTGACTCTCGCTGCTTTACTTCAACAACTGTCAGTGGCGCTAAACCTTGATCGCGAAGTTTTTGGCGAATCTGACGTGAGGTGTCAGCTTCTAATACCCCTTTCTTATTACGGCCAACAGAATCTAGCGCTGTGTATTCGAAAGCACCCATGACACTAGGCTCTGTTTAGCCAATTTAGATCGCAGCGACGATAACCATTTTTTTGTTCACCAAGGCATAGCGATCGCCATGTACTTGCTATACATAAATGAGCTATAGCGCAGGCGAACAGAAAAATGGTTCCGTCCCTTCGAGTTCCACCCCAAGGGCACGCTGCGTACCGCATTACACTAGATGGCGTTGCTCGCCCTTCATTTAATAACACTAAACTTCTCTCCTCGCGTCTTGCCTAGCACAATTCGGTACAGCAACACTGCGATCTAAATTGAGTAAACAGGGTCTATCTATGCTTCACGCGTGACGCGCAGCAACTCTTCTAAAGTCGTCTCGCCGTTAAGTGCTCGCTGAATACCGTCTTCCATCATGCTCGGGGTCGACTCACGTGCTTTTTTTTCGATTATTTGCTCAGACGCGCCATCATGAATTAAACGGCTAATTTCAGCATTGACTTCAACCAACTCATAAACACCAACACGGCCACGATAACCGAGATAATTACACTTAGCACAACCAACCGCGTCGTAAATAATCGGTGGATGCATTTCATCAACACCGAGAACTTTACAGTCTGCCGGGCCTGCTGGTCGTGGGCGCTTACAATCTGGGCATAAAACACGAACGAGCCGTTGTGCCAACACACCGAGCAAACTTGATGACAATAAGAAAGGCTCTACACCCATATCACGCAAACGAGTAATAGCACCAACGGCACTATTGGTATGCAAAGTCGACAATACTAAGTGACCCGTTAAACTTGCTTGCACGGCGATTTCAGCCGTTTCGACATCACGAATTTCACCAACCATTACGACATCAGGATCTTGGCGTAAAATCGCGCGCAAACCACGCGCAAAGGTCATGTCGACTTTGGTGTTTACGTGCGTCTGACTGACACCATCAAGATAATACTCGATAGGATCTTCGATCGTCATGATATTACGGCTTTTATCATTGATTCGCGTCATGCCAGCATACAATGTCGTCGTTTTACCTGAACCAGTTGGCCCGGTCACCAAAACGATACCGTGCGGACGATGCACCATTTGATCAAGCAGTGTCATCGTATCAGGCGCCATACCCAACTGCTCTAAATCAAGTTTGCCACCTTGCTTATCAAGCAAACGTAATACAACACGCTCGCCATGCCCCGAAGGCAAAGTGGATACACGAACATCGACAGCATGACCGGCAATTTTTATTGATATGCGACCATCTTGCGGTAAGCGCTTCTCAGCAATATCGAGTTTAGCCAGTACTTTTATGCGCGATACAACTAAAGGCGCTAAAGCGCGGTCAGGTTGCAACACCTCGCGTAATACACCATCAATACGAAACCGGATAGCCAAACGATTTTCATAGGGTTCGACATGAATATCCGAAGCGCCTTCTCTCACTGCTTCGGTAAACATTGCATTGAGCAAGCGAATGATCGGGGCATCGTCTTCACTCTCGAGCAGATCTTCTGGCTCTGGTAGTTCCTGCATTGCACGTGACAAGTCCATGTCTTGGCCAATATCGCCCATCATCTGCATGGCTTCACTCGAACCATTTTCGTATGACTGTCTTAGTAAGGCATCGAACTCTTCATGAGGAATTAAATCTATGGAGATTGCTTGACCAACAAAACGGCGCACTTCAGCAATCGTCATTGGCGTCACATCACCCTCTCGACAACTGACCTTGGCCACATGATTGTCAAACGACGATACTAAAACACCATTACGTTTAGCGTAACTAAACGGCAGCTGCCTTGCGCCTTGCTTAGGTAAGTCTTCGGCTAGGACTACGCTAGCATTTTCTTCTGGAATTAGGGCTTGCGTCATTACCCTTTGCTACTATCCAGAACTAAATCATTAGGTTCGATAACAAACTCTAACGGCGGAGGAATTTCTACAGCAGGGTCGCCTGAATTTTGCGAAGATACCGCATTAGTCTTTTCAAACGGCGGCGGTAACTCTAAATAATCTTCAAACTCAGGAAGTAATGGTGATAACGCATCATCAAGCAAGGCCACACCACGCTCACGAATAGCTTGCTGCTTACCGCGAATAAAATCGTACTTGCCGCCAGCAACATAACGCGCATGTTCGTCGTTACGTATAATCAGTGGCCGTAAAAACACCATCGTATTGGTTCTGTTAACCACAGACTGACGAAAGCGGAATAAATTGCCCAACACGGGAATATCACCCAGCACTGGAATCTTTTGCACGGACTCGGAGAGCTGGTCATCGATTAAACCACCCAATACCACAATGCTGCCATCCTCAACCAGGACGCTAGTTGTAATTGAACGTGTGTTGGTAATAATGTCAGTGGCAGCAGTGGCCGAATTACTGATACTTGATGTCTCTTGGAAAATATCCAGCTTAACGGAATCACCTTCATTGATCTGTGGCGTCACGCGCAAAGTCAGGCCCACATCCTGTCGCTCAATAGTCTGAAACGGATTGGCCAAACCACCGGTCGTTTGTTGCGTGCCAGTAATAAATGGCACGTTTTGACCAACAATAATCTCAGCTTCTTCATTATCCAGTGTTAACAAATTAGGGGTTGCTAACAGATTTGAAGAGGTGTCGTTGTTAATCAAATTAACCAACACACCCAAATTCAGAATTTCGGTACCCAACACATCGGTAGTCCCATCAAAAAAACCCAAAGCGAGACCACCACCACTATTAGCAAGGGCAGGATCAGCCGCAACACTGCCTATCGATGGCACTAGCCCCCCACTAAAGCTGGTACCACCAAATACACCTCTGCCGGAGGTATTCTGCGTCGACTGCCATTGCACACCCAATGCCGCTGCAGTTTGACTTGACACTTCAGCAATAACAGCCTCTATCTGAACCTGCGCACGACGAATATCGAGTTTACGAATAACATCTTGTAAAGCAAGAAACTGTTCCGGTGGCGCAGTAATCACCAAGGCATTGGTGGCTTCATCTGCCTGAATACTAATCGGCGAAGAAGGCGCTGCCGCAGAGGCATTACCACCTTCCTGCTCTTCACGTATCGTCTCACTAACACCGGCTAACACTTCGCGTATTTCCAGAGCATCAGCATAGTGCAAATAAATGACATGAGTATTACCACCGCTCTCAAGCGGTGTGTCTAAATGGGATATCACTGCTAATAAACGTAAGCGCGCAGTCGGTTCACCACTGATTAATATACTGTTGGTACGTTCATCGGCAACCAGCGTCGGCTGAGCACTTAATACCGCTTGGTTCCCTGCGCCCGGACCACCCTGTTGCAATGAATTAAGGATACGCACAACTTCGGTGGCCGATGCATTACGCAGATTAACGATGTCAATTTCATCAACACTCGGCTTATCGATGCGGCGAATAATTGCATATAGACGCTCAATATTTGACGCATGGTCTGATATAACCAAACTGTTGCTTGGTGGGTAAGCGACGAGATGCCCTTGCTGTGGAACCAACGGGCGCAGTATTGGCACCAACTGCGCTGCCGGAACATTATTTAATTCAATAACTCGTGTAACTAATTCGTCCAAACGGCCTGGCTTTTTACTCGATGCAAGCGGCACTGCAATTTGCTTCGCATTCGCTGATGGCACAATTTTAACGACGTTACCTGTTTCAATTGCTGCAAAACCATGCACTTGCAATACCGATAAGAAAATCTGATAAATCTCATTTCGCTCCATTGGACGCGATGAAATAATGGTCACTTTCCCTTTAACACGCGGATCGATAACAAAGTTTTTACCAGTAATTTCAGCAACCGTACTGGCAACTGCCGTGATATCTGCTTCCTTAAGGTTAAAAGTGACCGGCTCAGCCCAAATTGGCGACGATAGCGAACACACAGCAACTATTACAGCTGCAGCAAAAAGCTCTCTTAAACTCCTTTTTTTGTATCGAGAAACCGTCATAGCCCTTCGTTTTGTCTAATTAGTATGGAGAACTGATTATTAACGCATAAAACCATGTCAGTGTCACCCTTGGTCAAAGGAAAATACGAACGACTGAGGAACGTCATCTCTAAGCACTTCGACAGTAACTTGACCGGCTTCTCCAAGCTCACGAATCACTTCTAAAGCTCGCACTGGACTATTCAATTGAATACCATTAACACTGGTCAACACATCGCCTGGTTGCAAGCCAAAGCGCTGCAAAAAACCTGTGTCCTTACCCGGCTGTAATTGAAAACCAATCAAACGACCTTGGGCGTTCGTTTTTGGTATGGTGTTGACCAAACCGGCCAGGCTTTCAGGCTCATCAAGTAAGGCGTCACGAAATTGATCCGGCGTCGCAATTAACGCTTCATCGCCAGCATTCTCCGCTACTGGACTAGACATAGGAGCCACACGGTAATCCACCCCTTCTTTATCATTTGGCAACAATAATGTTTCTAGCTGACCATTACGCGAAAGTATAATTTGATGTGTATGAATTTCTTCTAGCTTAGCATTGCCCGGCAAGGTCGAACCAATAGCGTACGATAATTCGCCTGCATTCGGCGCTGAGATAATCGCTCTAGCCGTGTCGAGCTGGTCGGACGCAATGACACCACGCAAAGTGAGCGGTAAACGTGTCGCACGAACAACTGGATCTGTCGCTTTTCCCAGTGCACTTTTATCCGCTTTACCGAATAAATGATGGGAGACTAAGCGATTGGCATCAACACCACCGCGATTGTTATTACTGACGTTTGTCGTCGCGACAAACTGAGGTGGCGCAAGCGACGCCTCAGAACTAGGAATGAAACGCCAAGTCAACTGCGCAGCAGCATACGCAGCCAGCGCAATCAGCACAATATTGACGAGCGATGTCAACCATGCCATTGTCGATTCACTCGACATGAGCTGGGCTATCTTATTTAGATCTGGCACTGACATCTATTAATTACGAGCGCGAGCGCACGTTTAACTCCCCCAAGCTATATGTCGTACCTCAATGATACGACTCTTATATAAAAATTGTGTGATCAATAACAAAATTTTTAAAGTTCAAAAAGTTCGCAGTCACACCACATACCAATGTATCTGCTGGGTTTAGAGGCAAGACTTTGGCAAAAATTTTACTCACACCGCAATACTTTATATATATGTGCTATCGACCTTCCGCTAAAAAGCTTCACCAATACTCGAAATAAATTATAACTAGCTGATATATATAATGAAATTTTGTGGCTTATTAACAATCACCAAAAATCTATAGTGTTTCTACTATCGAGACAATCCTAACGCAAAAAGCTATCCACAAACTTATCCACAGTTGATAAGTACAAAACTACCAGAAAAGACAATAACTTAGGCTGAACAACCTAGTCTAAACAAATCCGCATAGTTAACTAAGGGCAACCCTTTGCTCCAGAATTTGGCGAAAATAATTAGGATCCTTAGCATGGGTCATTTCACCAGGTCGCGGAAAATGCAAATCAAACAAGCGTGACAACCAATAACGCAGTGCAGCGGCTCGCAGCATCGCCGACCAATGCGCCAATTCCTTTTCATCAAGCGGGCGCTCAAGCTGGTAGGCCTGCATTAAAGCTTCAACCCGCCGCATATCCAAACTGCCATCCTCACAACCACACCAATCATTAACGACTACGGCCAAATCATGAACAAGAATATAATCACAGGCGTAGTAAAAATCGATAATACCGCTTAAAGTATCGCCGTCAAATAAGGCGTTGTCACGAAATAAGTCGCCATGAGTCAAACCTACCGGCAGCTCTGAATACTCCTGCGCACCTTGAAAGTCCATCTCAGCAGACAATAATGCGGCATCCGCACCACTGATGACGGTAAGCACTTTGGCAGCTGTCTGAGCATGCCATGCTGATCCATGCTCGGTTTCGCGGTGGCGCGAAAATTTAACGCCTACGCGATGCAATGCGCCTAAAGCCGATCCAATCTGCTGACACTGAACGGTATTGGGTCTAGCAACCCCACCGCCACTCAGTCGCACCACCAACAAGGCGGGCTTACCACATAGCTCGCGCAGATACTCTCCGTTGCGGTCAACTGCTGGCAAAGCACAGGGCACACTATGCTCATGGGCAAAGCGCATTAACGCTATAAAATACGGCAACTCGTCAGGTTTTAATTCCTCAAACAAAGTTAAAACATAACGACCCGCCGTCGTCGTAACAAAATAATTAGTGTTGACGATACCATCACTAATGCCAGCAAACTCTATGAGTTCGCCAAGATCATAAGTTGCGATAAACGCCTCAAGCTGCGTGCGCTCGACACGAGTAAATACAGACATAACGGTCTTTTTTATATGAGAAGAAGGCCCTTAGGCCAAAAACGCATAGTTTAGCCTAATTCCACTTAAACAATATCCATTGGCTGGTAGAAGGGTTAACGGTAGGGTCATTATTGGTGAATTCAAACTGACCGTCGCCATCGTGATCCAGCATCACATAGATCGGCCCAACAACCGGTATAACTCTAATCATGTAGAGCTTGCCGTTAATCCTATATTCCTCAACACGTTGATCTTTATCGTCCTGGATAATCGTCACTTCAGCTTCTGATAAATCCTCATCATCAGCCCACGCAGATATCGATAAGGCGCAGCACAAGGTCATGGCAAGGCCAAGCCAAAGGGCCTTGCCAAACTGTCGATCAGCCCTCATCACAAATCCAACAAGGTCGGCTGACCTTCAACAGAAGGCTCCATCCCACGGTTTTCATAGTGGGTGAATATGGCTTCAACAACTTCATCGGGGTCATCTAGCACCTGCATTAAATCAAGATCCGATTCGTTGATCGTACCTTCTTTGACAAGCGTTTCTTTGAACCAGTTCAACAATCCATCCCAAAATGGGGTGTGCACCAAAATAATTGGAATACGTCGAGTTTTGCCTGTTTGCACCAAGGTCAAAATTTCAGCCAATTCATCGAGTGTACCAAATCCACCAGGCAACACGACGTAAGCCGAAGCGTATTTAACAAACATCACTTTACGTGAAAAAAAGTGACGAAAACTGAGTGAGACATCTTGGTAAGGATTACCGCTTTGCTCATGTGGCAATTGAATATTGAGACCAATACTCGGTGACTTACCAGCGAATGCGCCTTTATTTGCTGCTTCCATAATACCCGGACCACCGCCGCTAACCACGCTAAAACCGGCATCAGACAAGCCGCGAGAGATTCTTTCAGCGAGCTCATAATAGGGATGATCCGTTGCCGTACGTGCCGAACCAAAGATGCTGACAGAAGGTTTAATTAAAACTAAGCGTTCGAAGCCTTCAACAAACTCAGCGATGATTTGAAAAATTTTCCAGCTTTCACGATGCAACATCGCATCATTAATAGGCTGCAAACGAAAATCATTTGCTCTCGCTTTATCATCCATCAACAAACCACCTCAACATATCGACATAAGTGTATTGCTAATTAATATACAGCAATACACTTGTCGGTTACTTTCTATATCGGCTGAGTGATTTGAAAAAACAGTATGAGACGAACAAAAAAGAAAGCCGTGTGCGCCACTTATACTAAGCAGCGCACACGGAATTAAGCGTTACAAATGAAACTTAGTGCAGTGGTTTACCCAAGGTTGCTTGATAACCTTCGATAAATACCCAACCTGTTTCTTTGGCAGGCGTATGACAGGCTTTGCAGCTTTCTTCGAAGCTAGTGACAACATTCTTATCTGGGTTGTCAGTTTGAAACATTGACCAGCCCCAACCTTTGGCCCACAGTGGGTTACCAGGAAAACGATTAGTGCTATCTTTAATCATGACAAACCATAAACGTGTTTCACCATTCGGATAGCTAACGTTAGCACCAGTAGGATAGTCACCAGAATTATGTTTACGTAATTCCTTAACTAAGGTTGCACCGTCAGGGAAAACACCCGTTCTGCGATACACTTCGACCGTTTCAGCTTCAGTATAGACATCGTGAAAACCACTGACGTCGCCTTCCGGCACAAACCATGAACCCAAATGGGTCATCGTTTTACGTGGATCTTCTGGCAAATAAATATTGCCTTTATCATCAACGTATTTAGAAAACGACGCGTCAATAGCAAATACTGGGCTTGCGGCCAAAGCCAACAACAACGATAAACCCATCAGTTTAGTGCGCTTGAAAACCATTATGTAATCTCCTCATTTAATCCAATCATGTGTGTACTCCTTCATGAAGCACACCCTAAGTGACCGTAGGAGTTACGATAGCTCAGCTAATTTAAATGCCCCATGGCCGAAACACTGTTTTTCTTGTCCAATCGTCCAAAACATACGAAAATGTGCTTATGCAAACCGCTAATATCGACAGCAACACCGACGCAGACATATTAAGTGGGGTACTGCGCTCGATCCGCCTACGCGGCAGTGTCTTTTTTTGTTCCAAGCTATCCTCACCGTGGGGCATGACACTCAACAAAACAGAGCACCCACGTTTTCATATCGTGCTAGAAGGTAGCTGCTGGCTACAAACCAGCGATATGTCAGAACCCTTGATGCTACAAGAAGGTGATACCGTCTTAATTACGCATGGCAATGCCCATTGGATTGCCGACAACCCCAACAGCAATCGCATCGCCAGCGACGAAGCTGCCGCCGCATACCAACAAGGTAAACCTTTATTTCGTGGCAACACGGTATCAACACGACTGCTATGCGGTCGCTTTCACCTCGATACGCGCGTGCAACACCCGTTAATTACAACGCTGCCAGCAACTATCCGTATGACTAATATGGAAGCCACCGAGCGTAGCTGGCTACACCAAACCGCTCTACTCATTGCCGAAGGGTTAGAGCAACAACAAGCCGGTGTCGATGTCCTCATCGATCGGATTTGTGAGGTCTTATTTGTTCAGATCATGCGCAGCAATAGCACTTTGCAAAATAGTGACACAGGGTTTCTCTCAGCGCTGTATGACCCAAGTCTTAACCGCGCACTACAATGCATACACGCACAACCTTCGCACAACTGGACGGTCGAAAGCCTCGCCGCACGGTGCCATGTATCGAGATCAGCCTTCGCCCATCGTTTTCAGCAAAGAATTGGTATCGCGCCCATCGCCTACCTCACATTATGGCGCATGCAAAATGCATTGTGCCTGCTACGTGATACCCCATTGTCGCTGACGCAAATTGCTGAGCACTTAGGTTATTCCAGTGATATGGCGCTCGCTAAGGCATTTAAACGTTTTTACGGCGAAACACCCGGCGCAATGAGAAAAACTATGCGCGACGAATTCTTACTTAGCACGGCTAACACTGCCTAAGCCCACACACTCGACTTTGACACAGGACTCTAAACACCCAATGAGCACTACTGCAGACAAACCCCTAATACTGGTTGATGGCTCTTCTTATCTCTATCGCGCCTTTCATGCCTTGCCACCGCTAACCAACTCCCATGGTGAACCCACCGGCACGGTATTTGGTTGCATCAATATGATTAAACGCTTACTCGAAGATTATCAACCCGAACACATGGCGGTTATTTTTGATGCCAAAGGCAAAACATTTCGTGATGACCTTTATGCCGAATACAAAGCCCATCGCCCACCTATGCCCGACGAACTACGCGTACAAATTGAACCGATACATGCTTGGGTCAAAGCAATGGGGTTACCACTACTCAATGTCGAAGGCGTCGAGGCTGACGACGTTATTGGCACCCTCGCGCTGCAAGCCAGTGCGCTCGGCATAAAAACAGTTATCTCCACCGGCGACAAAGATCTCGCGCAGCTCGTTGATGAACATATCACGCTGATTAATACCATGACCAACAAAGTCATGGATCGACCTGCCGTAAAAGAAAAGTTTGGCGTTGGCCCAGAACTCATCATCGATTATTTATCACTCGTCGGCGACAGCGTTGATAACGTCCCGGGTGTTCCTGGAGTAGGACCTAAAACCGCAGCCAAGTGGCTCAATCAATATGGCTCATTAGACGAGGTGATTGCCAATGCCGATTCCGTTAAAGGAAAAATCGGTGAAAAGTTACGCGCAAATCTAGATCAGCTACCCTTATCACGTAGCCTTGTCACACTAAAGTGCGATGTCGAACTTGGTGTGACGCCGACCACCTTGAATATTGAGCCTATGGAAATTTCTCAGATCAGAGAAATATACCAGCGCATGGAATTCAAACGCATGCTCAAAGATGCTATTGAGCAAGAGCAAGGTATAACAAATAACAGCATAGACAAAAACGGTGAAGACAACGCTATTGAAAATGACATACGTGCTGACATTACAACGCAGTACCACACACTGTTTAATATAGACGAGCTAAAAACATGGCTAAACCGTTTACAACAATCATCGCTTTTTGCTTTTGATCTGGAAACCACTTCATTAGAATATATGAAAGCCGAAATCGTCGGCCTGTCATTCGCGATAGAACCTGGCGAAGCAGTGTATGTGCCAGTCGCGCATAGTTACGATGATGCACCAGCTCAGCTAGATCGTGATGAAGTACTAGCTTTATTTAAACCTATACTCGAAGACCCTAACTGCAAAAAAGTTGGGCAACATATCAAATACGATATGAATGTATTGGGCAACTACAATATACGCTTGCGCGGCGTTGCCTACGACACCATGCTCGAATCTTATGTACTCAATAGCACAGCTACACGTCACGACATGGATTCGCTGGCATTAAAATATCTTGGCCATAACACCGTGCATTTTGAAGATATCGCTGGCAAAGGTGCAAAACAAATCACTTTTGATAAAATTGACATTAAGATTGCCGCCCACTATGCAGCCGAAGATGCTGACGTTACCTTAAGACTTCACCAAACACTGTGGCCAAAATTAGAAAAAGAAAAAGGCCTAAGTAAATTATTACAAGAAATTGAAATGCCGCTGATACCGATATTGTCAGACATCGAACGTTGCGGTGTAAACATTGATGCCGACATGCTTAAAAAGCAAAGCATCGAAATTACTGAGGAATTAATAAACATTGTTAAAGAAGCCGAAAAATCAGCCGGCGAATCATTTAACTTAGATTCTCCAAAGCAAATCCAAGAGATATTATTTAATAAATTAAATTTACCTATTCTTAAAAAGACACCTAAAGGGCAACCATCAACTGCGGAGAGTGTCTTACAAGAGCTTGCCTTAGGTTACCCTCTACCAAAACTGATATTGCGCTATCGTAGCCTAGCTAAATTACGGTCTACGTATACTGACAGCCTGCCTCAGCAGATCAACCCAAATACTAATCGAGTACATACCTCATATCACCAAGCTGTCACTGCAACAGGGCGCTTATCGTCAAGCACACCTAACTTACAAAACATACCGATAAGAAAAGCAGAAGGGCGCCGTATTCGGCAAGCTTTTGTCGCGCCTAATGATGACACCGTAATAGTTGCCGCTGATTATTCACAAATTGAATTACGCTTGATGGCACACCTGTCTGGCGACACTGGTTTAGTCACTGCGTTTCAAAATGGTCTTGACGTACATAGCGCAACTGCAGCAGAAATTTTTGGTATCGCGGTTGAAAATGTTGATGGCGAACAACGACGCCGCGCCAAAGCCATTAACTTTGGTTTGATTTACGGTATGTCTGCTTTTGGCTTAGGGCAACAATTAGCAATAGGTCGTAACGAAGCACAAGAATATATTGATCTTTACTTTCAACGCTACCCTAAAGCAAAAGAATTTATGGATAACACCCGTAAACTCGCAAAAGAGCAAGGCTATGTTGAAACTATATTCGGCCGCCGTTTATATCTAGCTGACATAAAATCAGCCAACGCACAACGACGCCAATATGCTGAACGCGCGGCAATTAATGCACCAATGCAAGGCAGTGCTGCAGATATTATTAAACGTGCTATGATTAACGTCGATGCATGGATTAGCGCTGACGATAACGCAAACAGGGGCACAAGGATGATTATGCAAGTTCACGATGAACTCGTATTTGAGGTGGCAAAAAGCCAGCTCGACACTGCCAAAGAAAAAATTCAAGACTGCATGGTTCGTGCAGCAGATTTAAGCGTACCCCTAGAAGTCAGTATTGGTGTTGGAGCAAACTGGGACGAAGCGCATTAAATGTTTCAGTTTGTAACATTTTTACTCATTTTCACAGAGAGTGAACTTATTTGATTTAAGTGCCTCTATAATAAATATAGCACTTACCACTCGATCCTCCCAGACAGTGGAAAGAATATCCCGGCATCCCCAGCTGGGATTATTGCCCCGGTTTTCTCCTCCCTTAGATTAACCGGGGTTTTTTTTGTCTGTTATTTATCCTTTCCGTAAATGAGCTCTAACTCATCTTCATTAAGTAACCACTTATCTAGTTGGGTAATTGCCTCGGCAAGACCTGTTTTCTTAAGCGATGAAAACAACTGCATACTCACTAGCTCAGCAGATAACGATTGTTCACTCGCCATTTTTTTCACGCTCTGCTGCGCTTGCAAACGCGCTGCCGAACCTGCACCACGGCTCAACTTGTCAGCCTTTGACAACAAAATATGTACAGGCAAATTAATCGACAAACAATACGCCAACATATGCTGGTCACCTTCACCGATTGGACGGCGAATATCGGAAATCAACACTACGCCTTTTAATGACTGACGAGATTGAAAATAATCTGACATCAGCTTATCCCATTGCTTGCGGACCGATGCTGGGGTCTTAGCATATCCGTAACCAGGCAAATCGACGAGCCGGCGTGCCGCATCGACTTCAAAAAAATTGATCTGCTGTGTACGCCCAGGGGATTTACTGACACGCGCAAGACTGCGTTGATCAGCAATGGTATTCAGCGCACTCGACTTACCGGCGTTTGATCTCCCGGCAAAAGCAGCTTCAGCACCGACATCCTCAGGAAATTGACTAGCACCAGCAGCACCCAATACGAATTGGGCGCGGCGGTATAATGATTTGTTTATAGACACAGTACGCTATTCTAAGAGAATCGAGGCCTACTGTCGCCTACCATGAATGGTTAAAGTTCTACTCGATGAACCAAGGCCGCAGACTATAGTCATATAAAACTAATAAATTAGTGAATAAAAACCGTAATAATTAATAAAGGGTTCAGCGGCCTATAGGCATACTGTACCCAAAGGGTTCTTTTCAATACCCCCCTTGAAGGGCACTCGTTGCACCCCGAGGGCACGTTGCCTTATCGCAAAAAACCTCTTACCCTGGAATTAAAACCATATACATGATGTAGGACAATTAAACATGACGCTACAACACCCTTTTTCTACTTTTCTCAGCAAATTAATACCAAGCAGTTTAATACTCGTCGGGCTGCTACTCGCAGCAAATACCGCCATTGCCGCCGATGCAAAGTACGAAGCTGGTAAGGCTTACACTGTCATCACGCCGCAACAAGCCAAACTCAGCGACTCCGGCAAAGTCGAGGTCCTTGAAGTATTTTGGTATGGCTGCCCTCATTGCTACCGGTTTCAGCCCTATGTAAAACGCTGGCTGGAAGATAATGCTGAAAATGTCAGTTATATTCGTCTCCCCGCCGTACTCAATAAAAGCTGGGCCATACACACCCGCGCTTACTACACCGCCGAGGCTCTGGGCATACTAGAGGATATTCACGACCCACTGTTTGAGGCCATCCATAAAGGTCGCCGCTCCATTAATACCGATGAAACCCTAATGGCGTTTTTTGAAGAGTACGGTGTCGACAATAAAGATTTCCGCAAAGCGTTTTATTCATTTTCTGTCAGCGGTAAAGTCAGGCAAGCCGAAGAACTTACAAAACGTTATCAAGTTAGCGGAACACCGGCCGTCATCATAGATAATCAGTACTATACTGGGCCAAAGCAGGCAGGGGGCAGCTACGAGGAACTCATTAATATCGTTGATTTTCTCGTCACCAAAGCCAGTAGCGATGCAAGTAGCTAATGTCTAAGAATAATCGGGTTAACACCTCGCCAGAGGCTGGCCTAGATAGGGAGCAACAATGAAGGCCGTCGAATTATTTGTTCACTGCCTAGAAAACGAAGGGGTTGAATACATCTTCGGCATTCCTGGCGAAGAAAATCTCGACCTGATGGATACGCTGTTAGATTCTTCAATTAAATTCGTTACCGTCAGACACGAACAAGGCGCCGCGTTCATGGCTGATGTCTATGGCCGCCTAACCGGTCGTACAGGTGTTTGTCTTTCAACTCTAGGCCCTGGGGCGACCAACCTCATTACCGGCGTCGCTGATGCCAATATGGACTACGCACCTGTCGTTGCTATCGCCGGCCAGGCTAGCACCAACCGGCTGCATAAAGAATCACACCAGGTGCTCGACTTACAAGCGGTGTTTAAACCACTCACCAAATATTCAGTACGCGTCTTAACACCCAACGTTATCAGCGAAGTCATACGCAAAGCATTCAAACTTGCTCAAACAGAAAAGCCCGGCGCCTGCTTTATTGAATTTCCCGAAAATTTAGCACCGATGCCAATCGAAGATGTACCTTTAACGGTACAACAACCCAGCACACCTGAACCCGCGCAAGAACGTATTGCCGCAGCAGCGAAAACAATTTCTGAAGCTAAGCACCCCATCATTCTTGCTGGTAACGGCGTGGTACGAGAGGGCGCTTGGCAACAACTCGCAAGCTTTGCGCATAAATTACATATTCCCGTCACCAACACTTTTATGGCCAAAGGCGTTATTCCTTTTAAACACCCCATGGCATTGGGAACAGCTGGCCTACAAACCTATGATTATCTCAATCTAGGCTTTGACCAAGCCGATGTCATTATTTGTGTTGGCTATGACTTAGTCGAATATCATCCACATCTATGGCATCCAACCAAAGATCGAAAAATTGTACACATCGATATGTCACCAACAGAAGTCGACGCGCATTATATTGTTGACGTTGGCGTTAACGGTGACATTAAGCTTAGCCTAGATCGGATCGCCGAAATCTGCGAACGCCACAATGGTCAAGAATTTGGTCATCTTCGTCGCATGCTCGTCAAAGAAATGAATGAGTACAGCAATGATGATGACTTCCCAATTAAACCACAGAAAATTATCTGGGATCTGCGCACCGCAATGAATCTTGATGACATCGTGATCTGCGATGTTGGCGCACACAAAATGTGGATGGCGCGCATGTTCCGCTGCGAACACCCTAATACTTGCATTATCTCCAATGGTTTTGCCAGCATGGGTATTGCTGTACCTGGCGCCATTGCTGCAAAACTCACCTATCCAAATAAACGCGTTGTCGCAGTAACAGGTGACGCCGGTTTCATGATGAATTCGCAAGAAATTGAAACCGCCATACGAATCAATACGCCCATTGTCATATTAATCTGGAATGATGCCAGCTACGGACTCATTGAGTGGAAACAGAAAAATCAGTTTGGCCGCACATCGAATGTAGAATTTAATAATCCAGATTTTGTCATGTATGCTGAATCTTTCGGTGCCAAAGGTTACCGCATTGAACAAGCTGAAGATTTATTACCAACACTTGAAAAAGCCTTGGCCGATGACGTGGTATCAATTATTGATTGCCCAGTCGACTATAGCGAAAACCTCAAACTTACTGAAAAATTAGGCGCGCTTGTATGCCCAACTTAAATACCCTACACGCAGCAAATGAAGACCCGACCGTGCTGCGCGAATTAAACCTCATCAGCTATAACATTCAAGTTGCAACAGGCTCAAGCCGATTCCGTCATTACCTAACGAGAAGTTGGCGTCATGTTTTACCACATACAGATAGTTTTAGTAATTTGGATACCATCGCTAACACCATAAAACCCTACGATATCGTTGCCCTACAAGAAGCCGATGCCGGCAGCATACGTAGTAGCCATACAAATCAAACCGAATACATCGCTAAACAAGCAAACTTTCCTTATTGGTGGCATCAAAGTAATCGTCAGATAGGGCGCTTTGCCCATCATAGCAATGGCATGTTAAGCCGGCTCAAACCATTTGATGTCAGTGAACATAAATTACCTGGCCGTATACCAGGGCGTGGCGCAATGGTGGCGCGGTACGGTATCGAAGAAGAACATATTACCGTCGTCGTATTACATCTTGCGCTTAGCCGACAAGCTCGCATGATACAACTGAGCTTCATAGCCGAACTCATAGAAGGCGAACCTAACGTTGTCGTAATGGGAGATTTCAATTGTACGGGCCAAAGTTACGAAGTACGTCGTTTCGCAGAACGTACAGGGTTAATGATGCCAGAAAAACGCCACGATACGTTTCCAAGTTGGAAACCTATGCGCAACATCGACCATATCTTGCTATCACCGACACTTAAAGTAAAAAAAATGAGCGCCTTATCCGAAAGCACATCCGATCATTTACCAATATCGGTAAATATAGATCTACCTTTTTTGCTCACAGCTTAGCTTAGAAAAATAAATTTTTTATCGGCCTGCTGGTGACAAAGAACACTGCCCCCGATCAGGGTTCGGCTCAACATCCCTATGTATTAACTCGCTTAGTTGATCAGCACCGCCAACATACTCACTATCAATCCAAATTTGAGGTACGGTAATCGGTGTCTTTGGGCCAACAATAGGCTTTACCCGCGCTAACATCTCATACAGCCCACGCGGCTCTTTAACAACATCATGATAGCGATACTCAATATTCGCGTCGCTTAAATATTCTTTCGCTCGTAAACAGTGAGGGCAACTCAGCTTACCAAACAAATGATTTCCTTGAATGTTACTTTTATTTGCATGGGCATCAATCACAGCCTGGGTTAACACACCGCGGTTAAGTGCCGCACCTTGGCTAACTAACTTTCCATCAACCAGTACAATCGGCGCATGCCAACCACCTTTCAGCAAAGGTTTCCACCACTCAGAAAGCCAATCGCGTATTTCGACTTCAACATCAACACCATTGAGTTCATTCTCAACCGTGTCAGCAATCACGTCTTTAGTTAAAGAACATTCGCCGCACGGGATAGTGACCTTAAAAGGCCCCCAAGCACCTGCCCAACGAAACACCGTGATATTTACATCCGCCATATTCGAGTTTCTACATTCATAGATAGACTTTCATCATACGCTGACCGCCAAGGAGAGCGAAGGCATATGCCAGATAACAGTATTTTCATACTACGATTCCTTTCATTTTTTTATATCTGATTTGTAAAAAATGTATCTGGTTACATTTAAAGATAATCTTTACATCGCGTCTAAGAGATCAAACACTTTTATTTTTTTATTCGAGAAAAAGTCACCTAACAAACTAACCAACTCTATGAACGCGAATACGCCCCTGAGCACAATCGCCTTCTCCGTCATAACCAATAGTCAACGAGTTCCCGCTTGTTAAAGCCGTTAACAAACGAGCTAAAACTTGGTGCCTACGATCTGCTTGGGCATTGATATCAATAGCGAAATAATTAGCCTCACATTCCGGATGGGATGCGGGTTGATTTTGTAACTTAAACAAAATATCGTCCCTATCTGTATAGGTTATAACTTCAGCTACTACACCTTGAATGTTTGCGTTATATACTGCTAACGCGTGCTGAGACAGACATAATGAAATTCCAATTAAAATTAACTTAATTTTTTTCATGTACAAACCACTCATCTAATTATAGTTAAGGATATTTAAGGAGGTTAGCATCCCCCCATTAAAGCTGACAAAATTATTGAGAAACATTTCTTTCTTCATATTCTACTGGGTTGACATAACCCAAACAAGAATATCGTCACTGTCAGTTGCTGCGTGCCCTCTTGGCATAAAAATCTCTATGCACTCAAATAGACTTTGCTTATCCTGCTCTCTTCTTCCATAGCCTTCAATGATCCAAAGAAACTCTCTGCCACTGCGTTATCCAAACATTCTCCTTTTTCCGCTCATGATGCATACCAAACCATGGTCTTTGAGTAATCTTTTATAATCACCCAATGCATACGCACCACCTTGATCTGAATGGACGATCACCTCTCTTACCTTGCCTCGTCACCATAGTGCCATTATATATTTAAGGGAACAGCTTTGAAGCACCTCTTTATTTAACAAATAGTGAACTAAATCGCTGTCTATAGAGAATACTGTTATACAGCTGAAACCAAATACATAGAAATGTGATGGCGCGCCCGACAGGATTATGGCCTACGGCCACCCACCTAATATTTTTTAAGGTTGGGCCGTCGTCGCAAGCTCCGACGTTCCATATCGTTTACAACGATATGGTCGAACCAAGGCTCTCTCTATGTACCAACCGCGCCATACAAAAATCCACCTAACGGTGGGCTTGTGTATGGCGCGCCCGACAGGAGTCGAACCTGTGACCTTCGGCTTCGGAGGCCGACACTCTATCCAGCTGAGCTACGGGCGCATTTCAAGGATTTGCGGGTGTTTATGGTAGCAGAAACAGCAGCTTACTGGGCTCTATTCTTATTGAGGAAACCATAGTGCTTAATACCTTCTAATACGCCTTTAGCATATTCATCTTCAGCAAAATAGATGAGCTCTCGACCACGCAACTTTGCTAATTCTGGACTGTGGTTACCAACAACCACCCCCAAAGTATTACCACTGAGCATTTCTTCATCATTACCAGAATCACCCGCAACAAGAACCTGGTCTAGTGGAAACCCCCACTTCATAGCAACATGACGAACCGCTGTTCCTTTAGAAGTTCGAATAGGCAGAATATCGAGATACGCTTCATGTGAATAAATGAGTTTGACATGAATATCTCTTTGCCGCAAAAATTGGCGAATTTCTTTTATCTTTGGTGCTTTTTTCGGATCAACATTAAAACTTATTTTATGGCGCCGTTGCTCACCAGAGTGTTGTAGCTTAAGGCCACTAAATTCGCGCATCGCCTCATACACTTCATTGGGTCGCCAGCGATAATCGTTGTGCTGCTGCCAACCTAAGTCTTCGGTGAGACGCATGCCATAACGTATTTCGCTACCCACTGAAGTAATATAAACATCGGGTATTGGCGCATCCCATTTTTTTAATTCCCTTAAGGTACTTTGAATAGTACGACCTGTCGCAATACCAAAAGCAACTTTGCCATCCATTTTTTCAAACTGACTAGTTAATTGGCTGAGCGCAGCTTTGTCGCCAATCAAGGTATTATCAATATCGCAGATTAATAAGCGCTCGGCGGTTGCCAATTTACTTTTAGCAACAACCGTTCGCGTTGCCTGCTGGTGTTTGTTAATTTTATTTTTAACCATATGAATATAACTATCAACATGGCCTTGCCATGTGTAATGCTGCTTTACGCCAGCCATACCGTTAACCGACCATTGCTGCCAAACGTCTGGGCGACTAATCGCTTTTAATATTTGTGCTGACATTTTTTTACTGTCTAGCGGATCAATGACTACACCATTTTTGCAATGACGCAATATATCGCGCGGACCACCGTCATTTGGCGCAATAATCGGCAAACCACTTGCTGCCGCTTCCAGTAATGTTAAACCAAAAGGCTCTGTCAACGCGGGGTTAATAAACACTCCCTTAGTTTTTGCCGCCAATCGATATAAATCTGGCACATCATCAGCTCTGTGTTTTTTCGGATAAGCTATTGAACCATGTAGATCGTAATAATCTATAAGAAATAGCATTTCTTGTAATACGCGGCGCGATGTTTTTTCCATCGTCATGATGTCATCACGCTCTCCAGCGACAATCACTAGATTTGCTTTCTCTCTTAAACGTTTATTCTCACCAAATGCTTTAATTAAGGTCGCAATATTTTTCCTCGGGTCAGCTCGTGATATTGACAATACCATTGGCTTATCAGGATCTTTAAGAAACCGAGCAAGCGTTGCCGCGATTTTAGTGCGTTTATTATGAGAAGAGGGTGGTGAAAATCGTGTCAGATCCACGCCAGGCGGAATAACTGATATTCGTTTTGGTGTGTAATTGTCGTAGAGCTCATACTGCTCTTCAACTTCTTGCTTAGTGCTGGCAATAATTGCTGCGGCATTATCTAATGCCATCTCTTCAGCTTCAATACGCTGCGTCAGCGCATATTGTGTTTCAATATTACGTGAACGAATACCTTTTTCAAGTAAACGCTCTCGCTTTACTCTACCCAATGAGTGACCAGTGTGTACCATCGGCGCACTAAGCAAACTTGAAATAGATGAGGCAACATAACCCGCATCAGCATAATGACTGTGAATCAAATCGGGGATTCGGCCAATTTTTTTTACATGCTGTAGCGCTGCATCAGAAAAACTATCTAGGTGCGGCCACAGCACTTCTTTACGTAAATAACGTTTAGGGCCGCAAGCTAAACGAACTATATTAACGCCCGGCGCCAAGGGTTCGATTGGCTCTGCATAAATAGGGTCCAGCTTATTTGAAAAAACTTGGCGCGTTAGCAGATCAACACGCTCAACGTCTGGATGCTTCCCCAGCGCTATAGCTAATTCGATTACATATTTTATTTGACCACCGGTATCAGCATCACGCCCTAACTCTAAGTTATGGGCGCGCATCAATCCATGAATGCTAATTAACTGTATATAAAGTCCGTGTTTTTTTGGCAAACTAGAGATTCCATTTTTCTTTGAAGTTTTGATAAAGCTGCTTATCATTAGTCGTAGCACCTTTTATGCCACAAATAGCAGAAGCAAATTCTTGCGCTCGTTCTAATATCTGCGCAGGTGACCAGCCCTTGGTAATTCCAAGAATACATACTGAGCTAAATGAATCTCCAGCTCCGACAGGATCGCCACCGTCAGCAACGTTATTGGCAATACCCGCTTCAACTTTTTCATCCTTGCTAAGTACTGCTGCGCCTTCTTCGCCCATAGTTAAGATAACTAACTCCGGTTCATATTCTTTTATAAGCGCTTGTTCTCTAGACTCCGCTTTATCAACGTCGCTAATTTCAATATCAGCTAGCTCAATTTCATTAAGCTTAATCCACGCTGCTCCAGTGAGCACTTGATGAACCAAGTCGGTATTCCACCAAGGTGCGCGTAAATTCAAATCTACAAAACTGGGTAAGTTCATTTGCTCTAAAAATATGCTTAAGGATGACATGGCTTCTGGCTGACGCAAGCCTAAAGTACCATGGTAAAGCACGCCATAATCACCCCCCATAGCTGTTCCATAGATTTCACCTGGCCGTATATAGTCATAGGCTTGGCCTTCTGGTATTTCATAGCTCGGCTGATTGTTTTCATCTAACAGAACATTAACTACACCAGTAGGACGGAAGCTATCTCGTTGAGTGGCGCTGACATCCATACCCCATTGTTGCATCGCTTCAATGATGTCATTACCGAGATCATCACTGCCAACGCGACTAACAAATAGTGGATTAAGACCAAACCCGCTTAAGTGCCAAGCAACATTAAAGGGTGCGCCACCAAGAATCGCTCTGCCATCAGGAAAACAGTCATAAAGCACTTCACCAAAAACAACGGGGCGCGCCGCTAATCGGGCGCGTTGCGACTTCTCAAGCATGCCTACTCCTTAGTGGATAAAATAATTGCTATCGATTATAACGCAAGGTGATAAGGTGCGTTTGCTAGGGACGTAAGTCGCTGTTGCGGTCTCAACTAATAACGGTTGCGGACAAAAACCCCAGACTAGTGCGGTGACAATCAATACGGCCAGGACAATCATCAACGGATGTTGGCGTAAAGACTGGGGTATAATTACTCCTTGGTTTTTAACACGGCTACCATATCGAGTTGAACAAGATTACGCCATAACATCATAGCCGAGGCCAACGATGAGGCAATCACAACACTTGCGGCAAAGCGTAGGCATCGCGCTGTAATACGAGTGGCACGCGGTAGCTCTCGCTATCAAGCTGGTAGGCAATATAAGCCCATAGCCAATGAATAGACCCGTGGAAATGGCTAACAAAGGCAGATGAGAGCCCAATATAAGCTAGGTGACCATTCAATACTCTCAACCTTCGGCTGATGGCGTTATCACATAAGCGTAACGCTACAATCTGTGATTAAACGCTTGCAGGAGAATAATAAAGTTATTAACTTAACATGTGTCCCCCACACTTAATCTGACATGTCGTGCCCAATTTCAGCTTGCTGAGCTGATCCTCCACTATGACTATTCATATGCCAATTGTGAACAGCATCTTCATACTGATAGGCCGTCCCAATAGCTGTCTTTATTGTTGCTGACGATAAGCTGGATTCTGCCAGTAGTGTTAGCTCAGGCTACACTATGAAAACGACTACTTTATGGACGTAGTGGTCATTAGGAACACTATAAAACAACCAATCTAAACATTTAATTGATTTCCATCATTCGAATAACCAGCCCAAATAGATAGAGTTTCAGCACAACTAATTATTTTCCTGAAATTTAAGCCACGCCTTTTCCTTTCGTGTCTGGCTTTTCTTGTACGCTTTTTCTCCCCAAGGCTGAGTCATAGGGTAGATAAAGCCATACCATGGCATTGGAATCGCCCATATTTTTCCATAACGTTTAGGCTTGGTTTTAGCTTTGTACTTAGGATCAAGTACGACCTGGGAAATAATCACTCCTTCCTCTTGTTCCAATGCGCTAAGCACACAACCATCGCTATCGCTAATATAAGACCCTCCTAAGAAACTACTTTTAAGGTATCCCATCACTCCAGGTAAACGCCCCTCTAATTTCCCTACCCTGTTTGCCATAACAATCGGCACCCCAAGCGCTTGGGAATGAACATGCCGAACATTTAGCAGCGCTTTTTCCAAACGTGCAACATCACCAGGAATAAAGGGTTTAGGCCTTCCTGCAGCACTAGGCTGCAACCAAAGGTCGATAGTGGCTTCATGTAAATCACATACACGGCTATGCAATAACATCTCATAACAGATGTTGACCCCAATTCGCCCATACTCTGTATCAATGTAATGTTGTCTTGCCCCTCTTTATAAAAATAGGACTCAACGGCAGGCGCGGGTGACTTACGCACCCTTCCTGCAACTTCACCGCTAGGATTAGCTAAGACAAACGCATTATAAAAATCGCTACCGTCTGTTTCTAAAAAGGTAAAGCCGATGTAAGCGCCGTGCTTATGGGCTTGCCCTGTTAACCAGTTTACTGAGTGCCCATCTATGGGTTCGGCACCGTCCCAAACCGATTCATTGAGCCCGTAACCATTTGGAAGTAGTTCGGGCAACAGTATTATCTCAGCACCTTCACTCGCTGCTGGCTGGCTGGATGAATATCTCGGCTTTATTAAGGTTATGCTCGCGCTGACCAAATTGAACATCCATTTGAATTGCTGCGACAGGTATTTTTTTAATCATTAATATGCTCTCTCTATGAGATTGTTTAATGACCCTAGTTTTTTGTTACTCAACAAGTTTTCTATAACATCACACGCTTTAGCCGTTCCCTCTTCTGCTTTTATAACTTTGCCAACTTTTTGCGCACACACTTGATAATGCGACTTTGAGAGTAGTTCTTCGATTTTTTGTGTCGCATTTGCGACCTTGTAGCTTCTTCGTGACATACATTTGCCCACGCCCAATTTTTCGATGCGCTCGCCGTTATCAAACTGATCAAAACCAAATGGCACAACCAAAATAGGACGTTGCGCCATTAGGCTCTGCGCCAGCGTCCCTATGCCCCCTTGATGAACAATAAGGCAAGCATGAGGAAATAGCTTTTCGTAGACAACATAATTGATTATGAACAGATCATCTCCAGCGGAGATGCTCTGTACTTGATCCTCGTGTTCACCACAAACTAAGACTGCGCGTCGATTTAGCTTGCGAGCAATGGCGGCACTCAAAACGTAAAAGTCTTCGGCAATGTTAACTGCCGCTGAGCCGAGAGCGAAGACAATAGGAGGTTCCCCTGCCTGAAGAAAAGCCTCCAATTGTTGAACCTTCGCGCTGTCAGTGATCTCTATGGAGGACATTGGGAAACCCGTGATGTTCGTATTAGGCGGCCAATCCGGCTGTGGCTCTGCAAAACAACGAGAGAACATGGCCAATGTGCCATGGGGTGAATATTGTCCCTCAAATAAAGGATGACCCGTGGGAGGGGGGACTTGATAGCGCTCACAAAGTTGATAGAGTGGTTTTACCCAAGCTTTGGTTGCCCCTTTTAGTAATGAGAATAACCCTCGATACAGCGCTGGGCTTAAACGGTGAACTTTTCGCAACCAGGGTGCTGCGGACAATTTGGGAGGGTCATAAACAGAGAGAAAAAACATTGGTGCCAGTGTCGTCGATAGCCAAAGGGTCGCTTTCTCTCTGCAAATAATAGGGGTGGTATATGCAAGAGGATTTGAAATAACCAGATCAGCTTTTTCCACTGCTTTTAGCGTATCTATATAGCACTCTTCGATAGACAGCATCATCTCTTTGACCATTAACTCGCCTCCCTGCATCGGATCGAATATTCGTTGTAGGAACTCTCGAATACTGGACGGTGTGGTATAGCAATCAAGATTCGTACGCAGGTGGGTGAAGGGTATCTCTTCCGCTTCAATTTGAGTTTGGAAAATAGTGCTGCTACCAATGGTCACTTCGTGGCCTCGGCTTTGTAGTGTTTTTGCCAACGCCATATAGGGGTGCAAATCGCCATAAGAGCCAAAACAGGTGATAAGTATTTTTGCCATCTGTAGATTTCTCTGCTTCTATTTTCGAGTTATTCCCGCACCATCAATAAAGCAATCCACCGTGTGAGTTAAACGCTCGTCGAGTGAAAAAGCCTCTGAACCGGAGAACCACATCAAGCAGATAGCAGTAAAATTGAGCATGACTTGGGTAGCCAGCTCTGTTACCACAATGTCTTTTCGAAGATCTTTTTCACGTTGCCCAGTCTCAATAACAACACTGAGAAATTGTACAAAATCACTGCGAGGCAGTGGCTGCTTGCTGTTACCAATCTGTTGAAACTGATAACTAAAATGGATTCGGGCAAATTCAGGCTCAGCCTTAAAGCCTTTTGCCGCAGACAGAAAAACAGCGGTCAAGCGGCTACGGGTGTCTGGATAATTTTTAAGCAACAGAGGAAGCAGATCGCTATTTTGTCGCACGCTATTTAGCCAGTAGGCACTAACTAACGACTCTTTGGCAGGAAAGTAACTGTAGAGCGTACGTTTTGCGACATCTGCCGCTTCAGCGATCGCCTCCATCGTCGTGTTTTCAAAACCATCAGCTCTGAACAAACACATTGCGCTCTGCATTATGCGTAGCTGCATCTCGGCTTTTTTTCGATCTCGCCTAGTCTCAGAGTTTAATTGGTACACTGACAATGCCTTTAGGTATACGTTGTATATTAGTATACGACGTATATTTTTAAAGGCAAGTTATGTTCATAGCGAGTGTTTGGTCAAGGTAATGTGGCAATACTCAAATGACGGCTAGCGCGACTAAGCAGGCATTCACTACGAGTGCCATGAATGCTCTCAAATCACCCTGAACAATTCGTGATCTAGCTACCAAAATTTGCAGCCCCCTCAAAATAATCACGAAATATCAATGATTCTCATGCTAACTCAACCAAGTGCTCAAAGGTATCCCTTCGAATAATTAAGCCTGTCCCATATCATCTAGGCCACGTCAGATCGACAGCCTATCTTATTCAACAGTCACTGATTTCGCCAGATTCCGCGGATGATCGACATCCGTCCCTTTCAGCACTGCAACATGATAAGCAAGTAATTGTAGGGGAATATTAAAGACGATAGGCGAAATAATGTCATGACTAGGTGCGACATGTAAGACTTCTACGTTTGGACCTGACGTGACGCCCGATTCTGAGTCAGCAAATACAATTAACTCACCACCACGGGCGCGAACTTCTTGAAGGTTCGATTTGAGTTTTTCTAGTAAATTATTATTCGGTGCGATTGACACCACCGGCATATTAGAATCGACTAACGCCAAAGGGCCATGCTTTAATTCACCCGCCGCATAGGCTTCGGCATGAATATACGAGATCTCTTTTAACTTTAACGCACCTTCCATTGCAACCGGGTAATGCGCGCCACGGCCGAGGAAGAGGGCGTGTTGTTTATCAGCGAAACGTTCTGACAATACCTTGATCTGTTCGTCCAAAGCTAGCGCATCTTCTAACTTACGACTTAATGTGCGCAATTCATTGACTAAGTTCGCTTCGCTGGCTTCGTCAATTTGTTTGCGACGGCCTAACGAGATTACTAATAATAATAGCGATACCAGCTGCGTGGTAAATGCCTTGGTCGAGGCAACACCTATTTCAGGCCCAGCTCGTGTCATCAAACATAAATCGGACTCTCTGACTAAAGAACTTTCTGGCGAATTACAAATTGTTAGTGAATGGCCAAAACCACGCGCTTTAGCTTCTTTAAGCGCAGCCAAGGTATCTGCGGTTTCTCCCGATTGTGAGATAGTCACCATTAATTGATTTTTGCGTGCGACTGGTTTGCGATAGCGAAACTCACTCGCAATCTCTACATTACAGGGGATACCCGCAAGTTCTTCAAACCAATAACGCGCTAATAAGCCCGCGTGATAACTGGTACCACAGGCAACAATATTAACGCCTTCAATGGTATCAAATATTTCTGTCGCATCATGACCAAAACTTTCTTCTAAGACTTTCGTCTGGGTAATTCTTCCCTCTAAGGTTTGTGTCACGGCATATGGCTGCTCATAAATTTCTTTTAGCATGTAATGGCGATAGCCATTAAGCTCAACAGCATTACTAGAAAGTTGGCTGATGTGTTCTGCTCTTTCAACGGTGTTGCCTTGCTTATCATAAAGAGTGACGCCATCAAGATTAATGCGGGCAAAATCGTTATCTTCAAGAATAATAAAACGTTGCGTAACACCCACTAATGCAGTCATATCAGAAGCTAAATAATACTCGCCATCACCGATGCCTATGACTAAGGGGCTACCACTACGCGCAGCGATAATTTCGTCTGGGTTACTTTGACTTATAACGGCTAGCGCGTAGCTGCCGTCTAATGCCGACACCGCAGAGATGACGGATGACAGTATATCGCTGCCTGAATTTGCACTAAGACTAATATGTATTTGATGGGCAATAACTTCAGTATCCGTATCCGAATCAAAACTATAGCCGGCATTTTGTTGTTGTGTTCGCAGCGACTCGTGGTTTTCAATTATGCCATTATGAACAATAGCGATTTGTTCGCTGCTAAAATGTGGGTGAGCATTGGCCTCACTGGGCACTCCATGTGTTGCCCAGCGCGTATGCGCAATACCTATTGTTGCAGTAACTTCTTCACGACTAATACATTTAGCGAGCTCGTTAACCTTACCAACTGTACGGTAACGACGAATCTGTTGCTTATCGACAATCGCCATACCAGCTGAATCATAGCCACGATATTCGAGCTTCCTCAAGCCATCGATTAAACGCGGGACAATGTTTTCTTTTGATATGGCTGCAACGATTCCGCACATAATGTTTTATCTATTACTTGTTATTTTTTATGGGCCGCTGCCAAGCACTTAATGTACTTTGCTTAGCGCGTGTTAACGTCAACTGATCATCTGGAGCATCTTTATTAATCGTCGAGCCTGCACCAATGGTTGCGCCTTTGCCGATATTCACTGGTGCAACTAAGGCAGTATTAGAACCTATAAATGCATCATCACCAATATTCGTTTTATGTTTATTGGCGCCGTCATAATTACAAGTGATTGTGCCTGCACCCACGTTAACGTTATCACCTAATTCAGCATCACCAATATAACTCAGATGATTGACTTTGCTACCGGGTCCTATTTGTGCATTTTTTATTTCAACAAAATTACCAATCTTTGCTTTATCTTTTAAAACCGTGCCAGGGCGTAGACGGGCATAGGGACCAACATTACTATTTTCTCCAATCACTGAATTATCAATAACGCAGTGGCTATCGATATGAGTATTCGCTGCTATGCGGCTATTTTTTATTACGCAGTTAGGCCCAATCGTTACGCCATCGCCAATAACAACCTTACCTTCAAACACGATATTAATATCGATAGTGACATCTTGGCCGGTAGTCATCTCTCCACGTATGTCTACACGCGAAGGGTCTATTAAGGTGACGCCATCGGTCATTAATTGCCACGCGGCGCGCTCTTGATAATAACGTTCTACCATTGCTAGTTGTATACGATCATTCACACCTAGAATTTCATCTTCGTCATCGGTGACTGATGCATTAACTGCCATACCGTCACTGACTGCTAACTCGATAATATCGGTGAGGTAATATTCTTGCTGTGAATTGGCGGCACCGATGCGTGGATAGGCACTGCGAAAGTAGTTGGCGGGTATCGCCATAATACCGGTGTTAATTTCTTCAATTGCTAGTTGTTCTAGACTGGCATCTTTTTGTTCCACAATAGCAATGACTTGTTCTTTATTATTGCGAACAATACGACCGTAACCATCGGGGTCTTCTAACTCACAACTTAATAAGGCAATAGAGCTATCATCGCTCATTCGTAACAATTCATTCAGTGTTTGTGTGCGTATTAACGGTACGTCACCATAAAGCACCAGTAACAAACTCTCATCATCGATATGCGACAAGGCTTGCGCGACCGCATGGCCGGTACCTAATTGTTCTTTTTGCTCTACCCAGACAACATCATCATCGTTAATGATGCCTTTAATTGTTTCGCCACCATGACCATGCACAACAATAATGGCGTCTGGTTTTAACGACCGCGCAGTATCGACAACGTGAGCAAGCATCGGTTTGCCGGCAACTGGGTGAGCGACTTTGGGTAAACTAGAACGCATACGCGTACCCTTGCCAGCAGCAAGAATAACGATGGTCAATTTCATGGTGTTAAAACCGCATTCAACATAAGAGTGTTGAAACTATAACACGAGAGGGAGTGGATGCAGCGATAGAAACTCTATCACTGCAAGTACTGCTAATG
Organism: Gammaproteobacteria bacterium; assembly: GCA_013151045.1. GTDB lineage: Bacteria > Pseudomonadota > Gammaproteobacteria. The sequence continues at coordinate 16,553 of JAADIY010000013.1, read as the reverse complement.
ACTAATCTAGCGCCTGCCTTTAAGACGCTTAATCGCACTAAGCTGAGCAACGGCCTGAGCTAATTCAATTTGCGCTTGCGCGTAATCAATTTCAGCTGCTCTATCTTCTAGTGCGCGTTCAGCTTCTTCTTTCGCTTGAATCGCTGCGGCTTCATCAAGGTCATGGGCACGCACAGCCGTGTCACTCAATACGGTAACCGTATACGGTTGCACTTCAAGCATTCCACCAGAGACATAGTAAAAATTCTCTTCACCGTCTGGAGTCACGACGCGTACTTCACCTGGCTTGAGCTGAGTCAAAAAAGGTGTGTGGCGAGGCAGGATACCCACCTCACCCATAATGGCTGACGCGAATACTTTTTCTGCGGGACCAGAAAAAATCGCTTCTTCAGCACTTACTATATCAACATGCATGGTCATAGCCATCAGTCTACGCCTTTATTAAAGAGTCTTTGCTTTTTCTACAGCTTCGTCAATTGAGCCAACCATATAGAAGGCTTGCTCTGGTAAGTGATCATATTCACCGGCAACAATCGCTTTAAAACCAGCAATAGTATCTTTCAGTGAGACATATTTACCGGGCGAACCAGTGAACACTTCTGCCACGAAGAAGGGCTGTGATAAGAAACGTTGAATTTTACGAGCACGCGATACGGTGAGTTTATCGTCTTCTGACAATTCGTCCATACCTAAAATCGCAATAATATCTTTCAATTCTCTATAACGTTGCAATGTCATCTGTACATCACGAGCAGTTTCATAATGCTCTTGACCAACGATCAATGGATCTAACTGCCGACTGCTTGAATCCAATGGATCCACCGCCGGGTAAATACCCAACTCAGCAATGTTACGTGACAACACAACCGTTGCATCCAAATGAGCAAAGGTGGTTGCTGGTGATGGATCGGTCAAGTCATCGGCAGGAACGTAAACAGCCTGAATCGAGGTAATCGATCCGGTCTTAGTTGAAGTAATACGTTCTTGTAATTTACCCATTTCTTCAGCAAGTGTTGGTTGATAACCCACCGCTGATGGCATACGACCCAACAACGCTGATACTTCAGTACCAGCCAATGTATAACGATAGATGTTATCAACAAACAACAATACGTCACGACCTTCGTCACGGAAGTATTCAGCCATGGTCAAGCCAGTCAAAGCAACACGTAGACGGTTACCTGGTGGCTCATTCATTTGGCCATAAACCAATGACACTTTATCAATAACGTTTGAGTCAGTCATTTCGTGGTAGAAGTCGTTACCCTCACGCGTACGCTCACCAACACCAGCGAATACTGAATAACCACTATGCTCGATAGCGATATTACGAATAAGCTCCATCATGTTAACGGTCTTACCGACACCCGCACCACCGAATAGTCCGACCTTACCACCCTTAGCAAATGGGCAGACCAAGTCGATAACTTTAATACCAGTTTCTAATAATTCAGTCGATGCGGATAATTCGTCATAAGCCGGTGCTGGACGGTGAATAGCCCAGTTTGCTTCTTCACCAATAGGGCCTTTTTCATCAATTGGCGCACCCAGCACATCCATGATACGACCCAAGGTTTTGGTGCCAACCGGAACGGTGATTGGCTCACCAGTGTTACTCACGCTTTTTTCGCGCTGCAAACCTTCGGTAGTACCCATGGCAATCGTGCGAACGACTCCATCACCTAACTGTTGCTGTACTTCAAGCGTCAGGCCGGCGTCATCGACAACCAATGCGTCGTAGACATTCGGTATTGCACCGGCTGGGAACTGAACGTCCACCACCGCACCGATGATTTGAACTACGTTTCCTGAACTCATTATGGATACCCCTTAACTATGTTGCAGCGTTGCTGCGCTTAACCTTAAAAATAAACCTATCAATACCAACTAACTCAGCGCTGCTGCACCACCAACGATCTCAGAAATTTCCTGAGTAATCGCGGCCTGGCGCGCTTTGTTGTAAACCAACTGCAAATCGTCAATCAAATCACCAGCGTTATCAGACGCTGACTTCATTGCAACCATCCGCGCGGCTTGCTCACTAGCGAGGTTTTCAACCACACCCTGGTAGACCAACGACTCGATATAACGGGTTAGCAAACTGCTCATGACAATCTTGGCTTCTGGCTCGTAGATGTAATCCCAATGATGATCGAGCTCTTTGTCTTCTTTCGGCTCAATCGGCAGTAACTGCTCTACCGTTGGTGTTTGTGTCATGGTGTTAACGAAATCGTTATAGACCAAGTGCAATTGATCAATTTCACCCTTATCAAAGGCATCTAACATGACTTTAACGCTACCAATCAAATCAGCCAATTGCGGTGCATCACCCAATTGCCCAGTTTGGGCAACAATATTGCCGCCAATACGTTTAAAGAAACCGGCACCTTTGGTACCAATGGTACAAAATTGCATGTCCAGCTTCTGCTTATCGTTGGCTTTCATTTCAACAACCATTTTTCTAAATAGGTTGCTGTTCAAACCGCCACATAAACCGCGATCTGATGAAATAACAATATAGCCAACACGTTTGACATCACGCACCTGCATATAAGGGTGCTTATATTCAGGATTAGAATGCGCCAAATGATCAATCACATTACGTATTTTTTCTGCATAAGGACGTGATGCAGACATACGATCTTGCGCCTTACGCATTTTACTGGCAGCGACCATTTCCATCGCACGCGTGATCTTTTGCGTATTTTTTACGCTCTTAATCTTTGTGCGGATCTCTTTACCTACAGCCATGATTTACTCGCCGTTAAGTTCTTGCTTACCAAGTGCCTGTTGATTTGAAACTGCTAATCGCAGACTTCAAACCACTTTTAATTTCATCGCTGAAATCGCCTGATTCGTTAATCTTATCTAACAAGTCGCCATGCGATGAGCGCATATAGCTATGTAGCGCTGCCTCAAAACTAACGACTTTATTAAGCTCAACATCATCAAGAAAGCCTTCGTTAGCGGCGAACAATGAAACCGACTGTTCAGCGACACTCAATGGTGAGTACTGAGGCTGTTTCATCAACTCGGTAACACGTTGACCGCGCTCTAGCTGTGAACGGGTTATGTCATCAAGATCAGAGGCGAACTGAGCAAACGCTGCCAATTCACGATATTGCGCCAAATCAAGACGAACACCACCACCCAACTTTTTAATAATCTTGGTCTGCGCTGCACCACCCACACGCGATACAGAAAGACCCGCGTTAATAGCAGGGCGAATACCTGAGTTAAACAAATCACTTTCTAGATAGATCTGACCGTCGGTAATCGAAATCACGTTAGTCGGAACGAAGGCTGATACGTCACCACCTTGTGTTTCAATAATGGGTAGTGCGGTTAATGAACCGGTTTTACCTTTGACTTTACCGTCGGTGATCTTTTCAATGTGATCGGCGTTGACTCGTGCTGCACGCTCTAATAAACGTGAATGCAAATAGAACACATCACCAGGATAAGCTTCACGACCTGGTGGGCGACGAAGCAACAATGACACCTGACGATAAGCCCAAGCTTGTTTGGTCAAATCATCATAAACAATCAGTGCATCTTCACCTAAGTCGCGGAAGTACTCACCCATTGAACAACCTGAGTAAGGAGCAATAAACTGCATCGCCGCTGATTCAGAGGCACTGGCGGCAACGACAATGGTGTGATCCATAGCACCGTGCTCTTCAAGCTTACGTACTACCGCTGCAACAGAAGAGGCTTTTTGACCAATCGCGACATAGATACATTTAATACCTGTGCCTTTTTGATTGATGATGGTATCTACCGCAACCGCGGTTTTACCAGTTTGACGATCACCAATGATCAACTCACGCTGACCACGACCGATTGGCACCATGGCATCAATCGCTTTCAAGCCGGTTTGAACTGGCTGATCAACAGATTGACGTTGAATCACACCTGGAGCCACTTTCTCGATAGGCGCACTCAAAGTGGTTTCAACCGCACCCTTACCATCTATAGGCACACCCAACGCGTCGACAACGCGACCAAGCAAGGCTTCACCAATAGGCACTTCAAGAATACGGCCAGTACATTTTGCACTGTCGCCTTCTTTTAAGTGTAAGTAGTCACCCAGTACCACGATACCGACAGAATCGCGCTCGATGTTCAATGCCATACCATAAGTATCGCCTGGGAACTCAACCATCTCACCAGACATAACGTCGGCAAGACCGTGTACACGTACGATACCGTCCGTCACACTGACGATGGTACCTTCGGTACGGGCTTCGGTTGTCGTATCAAAATTTTCGATACGTTTTTTAATGAGCTCGCTGATCTCAGAGGCTGATAACGCCATGATTTGATCCCCTTAAAAGGTGTTTAGTGGCCTAGAGCCAGATTAAGTTTATTCAATTTATTAGTAACAGATCCGTCGATAACCAAATCGCCAGCGCGAATAACTGCACCACCAACTAATGATTGATCAACGCTACAGGTTAATGCGACATCACGACCCAATCGCGCTTTCAATGCTGCCTTAATCGCGTCTTGCTGCGCTGCCGTCACTTCATAAGCTGAAGTGACTGTCGCATCAACGACGCTTTCGGCATCAGCGCGGTATTGAGCGTAATGCCCTGCAATTTCCGGCACCACCTTTAGTCGATTATTTTCAACCAGCAACGCAACAAAGTTAGCAAACTTATCATTCGCCGCTTCGCCAGAAGCCGTCGTTAAAATATCAACCAAAGCCGATTTACTGACTTTAGGATTACCTAATATCGATTGCACTGGCGCGGTGTTAACCACTTCAGCCAATGCAGCCAGCGCATTACTCCAACCCACATAGTCATTAGCGTCTTTGGCAAGGCCAAAAACTGCCTGAGCGTAAGGACGGGCGAGTGTACTGTTTTCTGCCATAAATAAAGCCTAGATCTGTTTCGCTAGATCGTTCATTAGATCAGCATGTGCAGACTCGTCAATTTCCTTATTCAGGATTTTTCCGGCGCCTGCGATCGCGATCGCAGCCACGCTACCACGAATTTCTTCGCGGACACGATTGGCTTCTTGATCGATTTCTGCTTTTGCTGCGGTAACCAAACGGTCACCCTCAGCGCGAGCATTCGCTTTTGCTTCTTCAACAATTTCACCAGCACGCTTTTCAGACTGTACGATGATTTCTGCTGCTTGATTCTTGGCATCTTTGAGCTTATTCACCGCGCCCTTTTCAGCCAATTCAAGCTCATGCTTACCTTTCTCTGAAGCAGCCAGACCATCATCGATTTTCTTTTGACGTTCGGCCATCATTGCGGTCAGTGGCCCCCATAGGTACTTGTTGACAAAAAATATCAACAGTACAAAGGCGACGATCTGAGCAAGTAGTGTTGCTGTAATATTCACGTTTCGCTCCTCAAATACTTAAGCGTAGTGGTGGCTTATAGTGCGCCAATCGCGCTGGCAAGAGCACCAACAAACGGGTTAGCGAACAAGAACCACATTGCGAAAGCAAGAATGATGAACGGAAAAGATTCCATCAAACCAGCAAAGATGAACATATTCGTCATCAACGCAGGACGCATTTCTGGCTGACGTGCAATACCTTCCAAGGTTTTGGCACAAATCAGACCCCAGCCAATAGCTGATCCTAGACCTGCAGCAGCCAATATCACACCGACGCCAACGGCGGTGTAGGCATAGATTTGAGCAAGGATTTCGGCATTCATGGTTTTATCTCCTAGTTAAGCCTGTACTTATATAAAAAGTAATAGTAGTAAATTTAATTGGGGCGTAAAAAACTAATGATCTTCGGTATGCGCCATGCCTAAATAGACAATGCTCAATACCATAAAGATAAATGCTTGTAGCGTAATAACCAATAGATGGAAAATTAACCAACCCAGGTCTAACACTACTTGTAATGGCCACCAGAACACATAGCCAACAAAACCGGCCGTCAATGTTCCACCGATCAAAGCGATCAACAAGAACACCAACTCACCCGCAAACAAATTACCGAACAAACGCAGCGCCAAACTCAAGGGCTTAGCGACTTCTTCAATCGCCGTCATAACAATGTTGACTGGGATGAAGAATTTACCGAACGGGTGAAATAAAAAGTTTTTGAAATAACCAACAGGGCCTTTGACCTTGAAGTTATAAAAGATAATCAGTGCAAATACGACCAAGGCCATCGCCAATGTCGCATTAAGGTCTGTCGTCGGCACCACTTTCAAATACTCGATACCAACCAATTTACCCAGCTCAGGCAATAGATCAACCGGAATCAAATCCATCGCGTTCATGACCCATACCCATATAAAGATAGTCAGGGCAAGCGGTGCGATTAATGGATTATGGCCTGGAAAGGTATCTTTAACTTGCTGTGAAACAAAGTCGAGAATGCTTTCAACAAAGTTTTGAAAGCCTCCAGGCGTGCCTGTCTGCAAATTAGCGCCAAGACGTTTAGACACCAAAACAATCATTATTGCCAATATGCAGCTGACAGCAATCGTATCAACATGAAGCGACCAAAAGCCTGCCGCCTTGTGTGTAATAGGATCACAATCGCCGACACACCAGTTAGTCAGGTGATGCTGAATATATTCAACGGTACCGCTACCAGAACTCTCGCTAGAAGACACCAGATAAACCCTCAATACAAACTTAAAATTCAGTTAGCCATTTTTGAGACACTTAAGGACTCAATCACTGGCGCGCTGCGTACCTAACCCAACAAATATATAAGCTAGCTGTGCCAAACCAAACCCTACGATCATGGCTGGCGGATCAAGCTTAAATAAGCCAAGCCCAAGCGCAAACAAGACCACAGTCAGCGTAAATCGCCAGGCTGCGCCCACGTAAATAATTTGCATGCTCTTACGAGGATCATGTCGCGCTTGCTGACCTGCGCGCATCATGCGCCATGCCAATAGCAGCGTTGCAACGATGGTTATAACTCCGCCGTAACCTGCAGCCAGTGCTGCATCGCCTCCTCGTAACAACCACCAGCCCAACACAGCTATGCTAGTTAAAATAGCCTGGTAGCGTAATAACATTCGATTTTTTTGAGCTAATGCCTCAGTCGTTGGATTCACCAATTAACCCAACTTGCTCATCAGCTTGTGCACCTTGAGCATACCGCCAACAAATCCCAGAGCACCAAATGACAATAAAAATAGCGGCATTGTATCCAACCATCTATCTGTCAAATAACCGAGAATGAACCCAGACGCTATCATCGCTGTCAACATAGTCCCAACACCCAGTAAAAGCGGTGAGATCATCGGCGACTTAGACAAGCAGGGAACCCTCAAAAACCCGCGGCGAGTATAGCCACGGGGCGCCTGCTTCGCAAGTTATTTTTTGGTATTCAGCCTTGGTTAACCCTTCAATCAAGCCGGCGAAATAGCTCATACTAACGTAAACGCTCAAGTATCCCTTCAAGCTGATCAAGATTACTGTAGCTAATCACCAAGGTGCCTTTGCCACGGCTAGAGCATTTAATATTTACCGCAGCGCCGATGCTCTCCGACAGCTCTGATTCCAACCTAGCGATATTCGGATCTTTTGCTGGCGTAGAAGCCGCAGACTTAGGTCGTGTCTGCAACTGCACCAATTTTTCTGCAGCACGTACCGACAAACCTCCTTTGACAATGCGCAAAGCTACGGCGTACTGCTGCTCACGCGGCAAAGCAAGCAAGGTTCGAGCATGCCCCATTTCAATTTCTCGGCTCACGACCAAGGCTTTTACTTCTTCAGATAGCGCAAGCAAACGCAATAAATTGCTAACAGCACTGCGTGAACGACCCACCGCAGAGGCCGCCTGCTCATGAGTAAAACCAAATTCGTCAATCAAGCGCTGTAGTGACTGCGCTTCTTCCAGCGGGTTAAGATCTTCACGCTGTATATTCTCAATCAACGCCATGGCAATGGTCGCACGATCATCAACGTCGCGAATGACTACCGGCACTTCCTGCAAACTGGCCAGCTGCGCAGCACGCCAGCGGCGTTCACCGGCAATAATTTCATAGCCACCACTATCTATCGGTCGAATGACTATCGGTTGGATAATACCTTGCGCCTTAATTGATTCAGCTAATGCTTGCAAAGCCTCATCACGCATATCGCGACGCGGCTGATAGCGACCTGGCTGTAAATCTTCAATAGGCATGTGACGCAAAGCATTATTGTCAGCCCCCGTCGCATCCGCAGGCTTGTCATCTACCAAAGCAGAAATATTGGTATCGCCAAGCAGCGCTTCAAAGCCACGACCGAGGCTGCGTTTTTTCTTAGTTGCCATCAGCGTTGTTCTTCCTCGTTATTCATTCCGCTCTGCGCTGCATGAGCTGCGCTACGTTCTTTAGCATCACGGCGCAAAATTTCGCCGGCCAAGGCCAAATAACAAATCGCACCACGCGAGCTCTTGTCGTACTTCATCACTGGCAAACCGTGGCTTGGCGCCTCGGCTAAACGCACATTACGCGGCACAATCGTACGGTAAACCTTATCACCAAAATGCGAAACTAGCTGGTCCGAAACCTCATTAGCAAGATTATTCCGCGGATCAAACATAGTCCGCAACAAACCTTTGAGCTGCAAGCCCGGGTTTAAACTACTACGTACGTTTTCAACCGTTTCCATCAAGGCTGACAAACCTTCTAACGCATAATACTCACACTGCATCGGGATAATGACCCCCTCAGCGGCGACCAAGGCGTTCAAGGTCAAAATGTTCAAAGCAGGCGGACAATCAATCAAAATATAGTCAAATTGATCTAGCACCGGCGCTAAAGCTGTCTTTAGACGAGTCTCACGCTGTTCTTGCGTAATCAAACCCACCTCAGCCGCGGTCAAATCAGAGTTCCCTGCCAACACGTGATAGCCCGCATTATCAGAGCTAATCATTGCCTCAGCGATGGCAACACCGTCAATCAGCACATGATAGGCAGAATGGGCAACGCCTTTTTTATTGACGCCACTACCCATGGTGGCATTGCCTTGAGCATCTAAATCCACCAACAGCACCTTGCGCTGCGTCGCCGCTAGCGAAGCCGCTAAATTAATTGTGGTCGTGGTTTTGCCAACACCGCCTTTTTGATTGGCAATAGCAAAAACCGCAGCGCCTTCAGTCATGTCAGCTGCCACTCTTAACATCTCCCAGCACAAAACGCACAAGATGACGCTCGGCATTAATCATTGGTACTTTCAGCTCAATCACCTCAGTTTCAATCTCACCCAGCTCCGCGATTTCATCTGCCGGGTATTTCCCCTTCATGGCCAATAACTGTGTCGTCGCATTCGCTAAATGACGCACAGCTTCGGCAAATTGGTGCAGGCTAGTGAAAGCGCGACTGGTAATCTGCTCAAACCCCACATCAGGCTGATACGCTTCAATACGGCTGCAGACCACTTCGACATTGTTGAGCTTGAGTTCAATCACCGCTTGCTGCACAAAACGCGTCTTTTTAGCGTTCGAGTCCAATAAAGTAAATTCAATATCGGGCAATAAAATAGCCAGAGGTATCCCCGGCAACCCACCACCCGTGCCGACATCTAGCAGACGTGACCCACTAACATACGGCGTCAACGACAAACTGTCGAGCAGATGTTCACCTATCATCTGATCAGGATCACGAATTGCCGTCAAATTATAAACCCGATTCCATTTGGCCAGCAGTGCCAAAAATTGGCTTAGCTGATCACATTGCCGACTTGAGACCGGCAAAGACATAGCAGCTAATAAATTAGCCAAACGCTCAATATTATTATTGTTATCCATAGACATGCGCGCCATCTTAATCGATAACGTGTTGATAGATAAGATGCTTGTCTAAACAGTACCTAGCAATAACGCCGACAACATCTCATCCATATGCTTAGGAAAAAAGTGTCCGGCACCTTCTATAAAGGTTAGTTTGGCAGCAGAGTTTGTCTGCGCCCACGTTTTCACTTGCTCATAAGGCACGATCTCATCATCTGTACCGTGTACCACAGCTAATGGTCGCTGCTCATTGTCGAGAAAAGAAAAGTCATATAACGATACAGCGGGCGCCACAGCAAATAGTTTTTCAACACGCTCATCATCAGCCACTGCCTTCAACCCAGCATAAGCGCCGAAGGAAAACCCCGCTAACCAAATATTAGTATGTCGTTTTGCTAGCCAATCAATACAGGCTTTAGCATCGTCAACTTCACCAACACCATCAGCCCATTCGCCTTCACTTAAATCAACTCCACGAAAGTTAAATCGCAATACCGCATAGCCCTTATCAGAAAATGCTTTAGCAATACGGTAAGTGACTTTGTTATGCATAGTGCCACCATATTGTGGATGGGGGTGACAAACCAATACTGCAGGCAAATCTTGATCGGCTTCACGGTAAATGATTTGTAATCGGCCAACAGAACCATTGATAAAATCGTGCTGTGGCATTTAATCAAGCTGCTTGATTTTCTTGGCTGACGATCAATTGTATAAGCGGCTCATTAACAAAGTAATTTGTACGCCCTAATTTATGTTTGCTGACAAAGCCCTTATCACTTAACTGATTTAGATACTTAGTCGCAGTAATTCGACTTACTCCTAGTTGGTCAATCAAAAACTGAACCTTAGTGTAAGGGTGAGAAAATAAATTATTTAATAAATCCTGGCTATAGATTGTTGGTAGCTCGGTGCGCATACGTTGTTTCGTCTGCATCACTAACTCGCGAATCTGCTTAACAAATGTAATCGTTTCTTCTGCTGTAATCTCAATACCACGAACAATATAACTTACCCAATCTGACCAGTCATTGTGGTCGCGCACAGACTGCAATAAGCGATAATAATCGTCTTTATTTTGAACGATGTAGCGACTGAGGTAGAGAATAGGTAAATCTAGTAAGTCGTTCTTGACGAGATAAAGAATATTGATAATGCGACCCGTGCGGCCATTGCCATCATAAAAAGGATGAATGCTCTCAAATTGATGGTGCATAATAGCCATTTTGATTAGCGGGTCGAGACGGGGCAAACTATCATCGTTGATGTAATCAACCAGGTTTGCAAGCAATGACTGAATCTCATCAGGATGCTGCGGTGGGGTATAAATAACTTTTTTGGTTTTTACATTACTAATTACTGTGCCTGGAATTTTTCGAATACCTGATTTATTAGGTTCTATTATTGCCTGTGTACGTAAAATATCATCAAGCCGAATCAACTTTGTATCACGAGTTTGCTGATAACCCTGCCAGAGTGCAGCACGGTAATTTTCTACTTCTTTCGCAGCACTATTGCTTTGCTGTGCATCCAACACTTCAGCCTGAAACAATTCATCGTGAGTCGTAATAATATTTTCTATAGCAGAACTGGCCTTAGCCTCCTGCAAGCTCAAGGTAGAAATCAATATTGATTCATTGGGAATAGTCTTAGCGACCCCCTTTAGTTCTGCCAAGCGCCGATGTGCCTGTATGAGCTGTTTTAGTAGCGGCGCAGATTCGAGTTCGGCTTCATTATCCAAGGGCAGCGAGGCCAGCTTGAAATCAGTATGAATCACTATTTTCCTGACTATATTTAAGTTTAGAATCCATTATATGTATAGATTTCTGCATTTTCTATACATTTAAACAACCATATGTATAGATTTCTGCATTTTCTATACATTTAAATAACCATATGTATAGATTATGGCTAGATCAGCCTTTCCTATATAATTGTTGGCTGGCGGCGCAGAGAATCTAGAGACAATTGCCTATAGTGCACTAATATCAGTACTTTTCTAAACAGTACAGAAACCTAGCCGCCGTCACGCACTATCGCTAAGCTTCACTTCGGTTTTCTTAAGATAAATACGCAATACAGATAATGCTGCGGGCGTGACACCTGAAATACGCGCCACTTGACCCAAGGTTTCAGGGCGGTGTTCACTGAGTTTTTGTCGCAGCTCGGCAGATAAGCTCGTGACGCTGGTGTAATCTAAATTATCTGGGATCTGCATTGTTTCATAACGCTTTTGTCTTGCTATTTCTGCATATTGACGCTCGATATAACCTGAGTATTTGGCGTCGATATCGATTTGTTCTATTACAGCAGGATCAAGTTTAGTGGTATCAACATCAACTAAATTCATCAATTCAGAATAACTAATATTAGGTCTTTTCAATATCTCGCGTGCTTTGGTTTTCTCATTAAGTTTAGAACCTAATAATAATTTTGTTTGTGCTACATCAAGCTCATTAGGGTCTAAAGTGCATTGATCAAGGTCAGCATTAACCTTGGTCAGCTCTTCCATTTTTACTGTATATTTTTGCCAACGCTCTTCATCAACTAAATTCAGCTCACGACCTTTTTCAGTTAAACGTTGATCGGCGTTATCTTCACGCAGCAATAAACGGTATTCTGCACGGCTAGTAAACATACGGTATGGCTCTATGGTGCCGCGTGTGATGAGGTCATCAATCATCACGCCTATGTAAGCTTGATCGCGGCCTGGACTCCATGAATCTAATCCGCGTGATTCACGCGCCGCATTGATTCCAGCGATAAGGCCTTGCGCACCAGCTTCTTCATAACCCGTCGTACCGTTAATTTGTCCGGCGAAGTACAAACCATTGATAAACTTAGTTTCCAATGAAGCTTTGAGATCGCGTGGATCAAAGTAGTCGTATTCAATGGCGTAGCCTGGGCGTGTGATATGCGCATTGGCAAAACCTTCCATTGATCGGACAAAGGCTTCTTGAACGTCAAACGGTAAGCTAGTCGCTATTCCATTGGGATAGACTTCCGTCGATTCCAAACCTTCAGGCTCAATAAACATTTGGTGCGAGTCTTTATCGGCAAAGCGTATTACTTTATCTTCTATCGACGGGCAATAGCGTGGACCGACGCCTTCAATTGCACCCGTAAACATCGGTGAGTCTTTATAACCTTCGGCAATAATATCGTGCGTGCGACTATTGGTTCGCGCAATATGACAACTAATTTGCCGTGGGTGTTGGCCTGCATTACCGACAAAAGAAAATACTGGCCGCGGATCATCGCCGGCTTGCTCTTCTAATTTACTGTAATCAATGGTGCGGCTGTCTATACGCGGTGGCGTTCCGGTCTTTAATCGACCAACCCGGAAAGGGCGTTCGCGTAAACGTTGCGACAAAGCATTAGACGGCGGATCTCCGGCGCGGCCACCTGAATAATTGGTTTGGCCAATATGGATGCGGCCACCTAAAAATGTACCTACGGTCAATACAACACGTGGCGCGTAAAACTCGACACCCATTTGGGTGATGACACCTGTAATGGTCTCGCCCGCAATACTATCATTGGCGATAATCAAATCATCAACCGCCTGCTGAAAAATGCTTAAGTTCGGTTGCTGTTCGAGTTCTTTACGGACAAAGGACCTATATAAGGTACGATCTGCTTGTGAGCGCGTCGCTCGCACTGCTGGGCCTTTGCTAGCATTAAGCCGACGAAAATGAATACCGGCGGCATCGGCAGCACGCGCCATAACGCCGCCTAGCGCATCAATTTCTTTGACCAAATGACCTTTACCAATGCCGCCAATGGCGGGGTTACAGCTCATTTGGCCTAAGGTATCGATATTGTGTGTTAACAAAAGCGTTCGTGCACCAGAACGTGCTGATGCCATAGCGGCTTCAGTTCCGGCGTGGCCACCGCCGATTATGATGACGTCGAATTGTCTTTGCTTTGCTGTCATAACACTCTATTGCGGTATTAAAGTTTAAAAACTTGCCGGCCAACTGGTTAATTATTAATCAATTTTTCGTAGCCGCGATGATACCCGTATCCCGTTCGGCTTGCCAATGTGATTTTCTAGCACCCTTAATATTATCCGCGCATCTCATCCCTTTATGGCGAACATAAAAAAGCCCCCGGGTGGGGGCTTAGTACTACAAGGCATGGACAGCCTAAGAGAGGTTTAAGAACGGTATCCGTTCAAGCGACCTTCACTGCTAACTGCGATTTGAGTGTGACCTTCAACCACTTCAACAGGAGCATAGCCGCTCATGCGACCCTCTGATGAGACGGCGATTTGGTCGCCGGTAGACGCTGCTTTGTTGCTGTTAACGCCCACATAAGGACCGAAATTACCAAGGTTTGCAGCTTGTGCTGAACCTGCGACCAAAAGACCTAAACCGACAATTGCCATTGAGATGTTTTTCATGCTGTTTCTCCAAAAGTGAAAATAAAAGGGTTAATAATTGAGTCAGGCTCAGTATCTATAAAATCTATCGATTTGTGAAATCGTATAAATTTATCTAATCATTAGCTTTTCTTAATCACTCTATTTATTTAGGTTTACGGCACTTGAATTATATTGTTACTCGCATAAAAAAGCCCCCGGGTAGGGGGCTCGATACTGCGGACTTTTGTAAAGCCCAGGACAATATTAAGAACCGTAAGCGTTTAAACGACCTTCACTGCTTACTGCAATTTGTGTATGGCCTTCGGCTGCCTTGGTAGACGGAGCATAAGCGCTTAAACGACCTTCTACTGGCACTTCAACTTGTACGCCGTGAGAACCCACTTCGTTACTATTTACGCCTACGTAAGGACCAAAGTTACCTACGTTGCCATCAGCGTGTACAGAACCAGCAGCTAATAAGCCTAAACCGACGATTGCCATTGAGATGTTTTTCATAATATTTCTCCAGATAGTTAAAAATAAAAAGTGTTTAAAATTAAGTTGAACCCAGTATCGGAGATAACACTCAATTGCTGAAATTGTATTAACTTATGTGGTCATTAGTTTTTCTTAATGAACCAGTTGCGTATGCGAATAAGCCGAGTACCAGCCAAACCAAAACGCACGGTGTGCAGGTAAACGAAATAATTTTTTGCCATCATCAGCTTCTAAACGGCTTTCGCTTACACGCCATTTTTTACCTGATGCATCAATCGCTATATTGTTTTGATCCCACGATTTAAAACGCACGCCTTGCGTATCATAGACCCGGTTGGCACCACTGCTGTCTGTGAAGACAACAAAGTCCGTTCCTGCTAGTCGGCTGTGATAAACAGGGTGCTTAGCTAAATAGTCTGCCGAAATCGCTAAGGGCTTATCTGGCTCTTCTGCAAACAATAAACCCAACACTTCGCTTTTATTCTTTAAACGACCATCAACAGTTGGCACGCCGAACATTAAATTGTCTGTTGCAAAGTATTCACGATAAGCAACACCCTCACCATAGTCACGGTCATGACCCGTATCAAGTGAAAGCACTTTCGTTTGTGGGTGACGACGCTTCCATTCTTTCCACGTCGTGGTAACAATACTTAATCGCTCAAATTCAATCCCTTTATCTACTAGAGGCCCTATGACCGGCGTACCCCATAAGGTATTCCACAAAGACTGTGTTTTTTTGTCATACATTAATTTGTTGGAACGATAGAGAAAACCACTGGTACCAATTTCGATATTTTTACCATCGACTTCGGTGTTATAAAGAATCATGCTGCCACAAAGCGTGCAATAAACCCCTGCGACATTTTCGCCGCCGACCTCATCTACAAACATTTCGTGCCAGGCCATGATACGTTTAGGATAAGCGCGTGCGTCACCATTCACCTCAATGGCAAACACAACATTATTATCATCAAGATAATCCGCTTCATCGACAAAGACCATTTTTGGCTGACGTAATGGTGGAATACCATCTTGTCGTACACCACCCCAAACGACTTCATCTAATCGAATAGTCTTATCGCGTTTATCACTAAAATAACCGCCAAAACGAATATCGATTAAACGGTATAACTCTGATTTAAATTGTGCGTAGTGTGCGTAATCATTTTCTGGCTGATTCCACAACCAAGTACGCCAACCCTGTATATCAAAACCGAATTTCTGCCCGGTATTTTCCTCTAGCAAATCAACGAGACGCGCAACCCCTTCTCTGTCACGCAGCAGTGTCATCACTTCAACCGCCATAATAGTAAAGCCTGGCTGCCAGTCAATTATCAAGAAATAAGCAAAGAGCGACCCGTTAACTGCGAGTAGAGAAATAAAATCGTCGACTGTGCTATCGGTAGCCGCGCTTTTGCTTTGCGCCGTGGTGTTAATAAGTATCCCGAGACAGACAGCAAACGCGAAAGCAGAGGCAGCAGCAATAAATCGTTTCATGGCAAAGATCTCAGAGTAAAATAACTCTCGCGAGTCTGCTTAACATAGCCAGAAAAATCATCACGGCTTGATCACATAAGCATGCAGATCAAGCGCTGATGCAGGCCTCTTGCGTTTCGAGTTTAATCTTAAGGGGTCGCTGATTAGCCACCAGCGAAAAACCCTTTGGACTGTGAGCATTTTCTGTCGTTGGCGTCGCTGGTCAGGTACTTTGCTTATTTCTTGATAATTGACTGGCAGCAATGACACAGGCCAACGCTACCATGAAAAAAACCCCATACATGGTTGCTTTGACATTAATCGGCATTGGCAAGGGATCCACCCATACCCTAAGACCATCGTTGACGAAGAACACGCCTGAAGCAACAATAACCAGCGTGGCGTTGAAATGACTCTTATTGCCTTTGCTAACCGAAAGCAGAGCAAACACCAACACCCCCATTGACGCCAGAAAAGCCAAAATAGACATGG
>JAADIY010000014.1 GCA_013151045.1 Gammaproteobacteria bacterium | reverse complement strand
TAATTCAATTGAAGAAATAGCAACGATTGAACCGATGACTTTCATTTTTAGTGCAGAAAAATCAACTTTCCCCATCCACGCAGGTTTATCTTCACCAGATATGCCGTCAAATTTTGATACAAAGCTTTCGTAGCTGCTAAAGACGATAATAAAAATTAAGCTAGCAATTAGCGTCAGGTCAACCATACTGAGCACGCCAAGAACAAGTTCTATTTCGCTTAACGAATGAATATCAATAATGAGATGGGAGAGTTCGCCAACAAATTTAATCAATAATAATATTGCTGATATAACTAGGCCTACTAAGAATGGAACTAAAATCCATCGGCTAACAAACAGTACTCTCTCAAAAGCATTTTCAATTTTTTTCATGTTTTTTATGAATGGTTATCGTTATTTAGGCTTGCTAGGGTAACATAAAGGCTTAAATTCTTTGGGCTATATAGGAAGCATAGGGTTTACATACACGAGCATGTTGAGTGAATTATAGTCAGTTTTCAATTTTATTAATGTTAGGCGCTCTCTGGGGTGCCTCATTTTTGTTTATGCGTATTGCAGCACCGGAAATTGGCGCAGTATGGTTGATTGAGTTTCGTGTGTTAATTGCAGGGCTGGTATTACTGCCGTGGCTGTTAAGGCAAAAAGGTTTGCTTAGTCTTTGGCTGAATGCTAAAGATTTGTTTGTTGTGGGGGCATTAAATAGCGCACTACCCTTTGTGCTAATTGCTTATATAACAACGAATATCGCCGCTGGCATTGCATCTATTCTCAACGCTATCGTACCCATAGTCGGTGTTATTATTTCTTATCTCTTTATCAAGGAAAAATTAACATCAATGCAGCTCTTGGGGATTGCATTTGGTTTTTCTGGTGTTGTTTTGTTAATGACTTGGCAACAAGCCAATGTGGTTTCGCCTTCGCCAATGATGGTTATCACCGCGGTTATCGCCTCGATTTCCTATGTGTTTGGAGCGCATTACACAAAAAAATATATGGTTGATATGTCTTCGATTGTATTTACGGCGGGGACACAGTTAGCAGCAGCATGTTTGTTGCTACCATTGCTACCATTCTTTGTGCCGCGACATATTCCGAGTGTGGAGGTAATATTGGCGATTTTTGCTTTGGCAATATTTTCGACATCGTTAGCATTTGTTTATTACTTTAAGCTTATCCATGAATTGGGCCCGACAAAAACCTTGACGGTGACGTATCTCGTGCCTGCCTTTGGTTTGTTGTGGGGGGCTTTATTTTTAGATGAATTAGTTACGCGTAATCAAATTATTAGCACAATGCTGATTTTAATAGGTGTTGCATTGTCGGTAGGGACATTTAAGTTTAGTCGCAGTGGTGTGAGCAGTGACAAGTAGTTCAGTTGATAAAAACCATATCTGGCATCCATATAGTGCGATGAATTCTGATGCGCCGATATATCATGTTGAGTCAGCGCACGGAGTTCATATTAAGTTGCAGGATGGACGTGAACTTATCGATGGTATGTCATCATGGTGGTGTGCAATACATGGTTATAACCACCCTGAGATGAATGCTGCGCTGACCCAACAGTTAGATCGTATGTCTCATATTATGTTTGGTGGTCTAACGCATAGCCCGGCAATTGAATTAACTGAATTGCTGGTTGAGCTTACGCCAAGTTTATTGCAGAAAGTGTTCTTTTCAGATTCTGGTTCGGTTGCTGTTGAGGTTGCGATGAAAGTGGCGATTCAATATTGGCAGGCGAAAGGACAAGCTGAGAGACAAAACTTTGTAAGTCTGCGTCGAGGTTATCACGGCGATACCATTGGTGCGATGTCAGTCTCTGATCCTGAAACGGGTATGCATACAATTTTTGGTGATGCATTACAGAAGAATCATTTCGTTGAGCAACCAGGCTGTCGTTTTGGTGGATCTAGTAATGCTGAAGATTTATTAGGTTTAGAAAACACTTTCAGAAACAATCAAAACATAGCTGCATTAATTTTAGAGCCAATCGTTCAGGCGACAGGTGGCATGTGGTTTTATTCTGCTGAATATTTACAGCAGGCTCGTATCTTGTGTGATAAATTTGATGTGTTACTCATTGCTGATGAGATAGCAACGGGTTTTGCTAGAACGGGAAAACTGTTTGCTTGTAACCATGCCGATATTTCGCCGGATATTATGTGTTTAGGAAAAACACTGACTGGTGGATATTTGACCCTGGCCGCAACGTTAACGACGAATGAGGTCGCTGATACGATTGATAGTGGTGAGCCTGGTGTGTTTATGCATGGGCCAACGTTTATGGCGAACCCCATGGCATGTACTGCTGCGGCAACGAGTATCAAACTATTATTAGAATCCCCATGGAAGGAAAACATACGGCGTATTGAGAATGAGCTTCGTCATGGTTTAGAGCCTTGCCAGGAATTTGAGTCTGTCAAAGAGGTTCGGGTTTTGGGTGCTATTGGCGTAATAGAGCTAACGCAGGAAGTAGCAATGACGTCGATTACAAAAGATTTTGTTGGTAGTGGTGTTTGGGTTAGACCCTTTGGTCGGCTGGTATATCTAATGCCGCCTTATATTATGGATAATGATACGCTGAAAACATTAACTACCGCAGTAGTTTCGGTGATAGAGCGACATTTTTTTGATTAAATAACTGAATCAAATCTCAATATTTTTAGTAATACAGTTTTTGTGCGGCATCTAAAAATAATTGCCTAAAGTCAATGCTAAAGCTATTGTAGTATCGGAAATAGCAGTTCTTCAGTGTTTTCTTGAATGCCTGAATTGTTAATTTTTCATGCTCAAGTGGGTAATAGTTAGTAGTCAATATGGTTAAACAAAATACATCAGAACGCATACTGGATGTCACGCAGGAGTTAATTCAGTCTCGTGGCTATAGTGCTATTAGCTTTAATGATATCGCTGAAAAAGTGGGTATTAAGAAGCCGAGCATTATGCATCATTATCCGAGTAAGGCTGCGCTGGGTGTTGCCGTAGTTGACCGTTATAGAAAAACTTTTGCTGCGATGTTTGACAACATATTGAGCGAGCACAAGTTGCCTGCCAAAAAAATTCTTGATATTTATTTTTCCCCTTATTTGAATCTGAGTGAAAATAAAGAGAAAGTTTGTTTGTGCGGTGCCTTGGCGGGTGAATATAGGGCGTTGCCTGAAGAGCTTCGCGGTGAAATCACACGTTTTTTTGATGACAGCAAAAAATGGCTGGTGACAATACTAGAGCTGGGCAAGGATGCCGCGGAGTTTGGTTTTGACGGCGAACCAGAGGTGGTGGCTTCGTTGATGCTGGATACCTTACAAGGATCGCTGATGATTAGTCGAGCGACGTCGAATAAGAACCATGTCCATGAAACCATTGAATCACTAAAGAGCGAACTTGGCTTGTAAAGGTGTTATCAGTTAAGCGTGTTGAGTATCGTTTTTCACGGTAGAAAGGATACGGAAAATCGGCTGGAAGCCTGATAGTTTCTAGTAATGTTATGTGCTGAGCTCGGTAGCCTTGACAAGGTTAATCTTACTGCCCTATTATTTCTACCGAACGTTAGGTAGCAAAAACCCATACAGGAGAAACTGATGAAACTTTATGAATTTGAACCATTTCCAAATCCACGTCGTGTTCGCATGTTTTTAGCAGAAAAAGGCGTTGAAGTGCCTACAGAACAAGTCAACGTATTAGAAGGTGAGCACAGAACAGAAGCTTATAAAGCGAAAAATCCAAGCGCAACGGTTCCTTGTCTAGAACTTGATGACGGTAGCTATATTAGTGGTTGTGTCGCGATTTCTCGTTATTTTGAAGCTGCAAACCCCTCTCCTTCTTTGATGGGTGAGACACCAGCTGAGCAAGCAATAGTATCCATGTGGCAGCGTCGTGTGGAAGAAGGTTTGATGGATGCATCAACGACTTATTTTCACCACGCAACACCAGGTTTGGGTGAATTAGAGCTGTATCAAAACAAAGATTGGGGCATGAAAAATCATGAACGCACTATTGCGACCATGAAAACATTGGATGCTGAGCTCGCTAATAAGAAGTTTATTGCGGGTGACAAGTTTTCAATTGCCGATATCACAGCAGTATGTGGTATCGATTTCGCCATTTTTGCAGAAATAGCAACCTTAGATGATTTGCCAAATCTTAAACGTTGGCACGATGAAGTCTCCGCTCGAGATAGTGCTAAAGCGTAAATAGACTAGCTCAATCGATTAGGTAGAGGCTTTCGATGTGAAAATTAATGATGATCTTGCAATGCGAGCTAAAGTTAACAGCAGTCTAGTTGATTGGGTCGAATCGCCGCTGGCTGGTGTTGATCGTAAAATGTTAGAGCGCGATGGTGATGAAGTCGCCCGCGTTACTTCCATTGTGCGTTATGCGCCAGGTAGTTCTTTTTCGCCACATGTGCATACCGGTGGAGAGGAATTAATTGTTCTTGAAGGCGTGTTTTCTGATGAGATGGGTGACTTCAAAGCAGGTAGTTATATAAGAAACCCTGTTGGCTCTTGTCACAAACCAGGCAGTGAGCTTGGTTGCCAAATATTTGTTAAGTTGTGGCAAATGCCGGCTGATGATCAAGAATATGTTCGCATAGATATGAACCAAAAAGAAGATTGGCATGCTGGTGAAGAAAATGAATCAATATTGTCATTGCACGAAACACAGTATGAGAAAGTCAGTACAGTTCAATGGTTAGGAGGTTTTAAGTCGGCTGAGGAAAGAACTTATGCTGGTGGCGCAGAATTTTTTGTCTTGTCGGGTAGTTTCTCAGATGAAAATGGTCACTATGAAAAAGGCACTTGGTTGCGCTTGCCCATAGGTACCGGTCATACCCCGAAAACTAATGAAGGTTGTACGCTCTATGTTAAGACCGATCACTTGCACCATGATTTACCCAAACCTCCACGATAGATAATTTTTAATAATGAGCTAAATGGTCAGAGATATGATTGATTTGTATACCGCAGCAACACCTAATGGAATTAAGGTGTCCATCGCTTTAGAAGAATTATCTTTACCGTATAAAGTGCATCATTTAAACTTTTCCGACGGTGATCAAAAAAAACCTGATTATCTACAGATAAATCCTAATGGTCGCATTCCGGCCATAGTAGATAGGGAAAATGATAATTTCGCGGTGTTCGAATCCGGCGCAGTACTACTTTATTTAGCAGAAAAAACGGGTCGCTTGTTACCTCAGGAGACAAAGGCGCGCTCTGAAGTGATTCAATGGCTCATGTTTCAAATGGGTGGCATTGGCCCTATGCAAGGTCAGGCCAATGTATTTTATCGCTATTTTCCAGAAAAATTACCGGCAGTAATAGAACGTTATCAAAACGAAACACGACGGCTCTATGAAGTATTAGATAAGCAGCTAGAGGGGCGTGAGTATATTTGTGGTGATTATTCTATTGCAGACATTGCTCATTGGGCGTGGGTAAGCTGGTATGAGTGGGCAGATATTAACGTTGATGGTTTAGGTAACTTGATGCGTTGGCATGAAACAATGCAGGCGCGCCCAGCTGTTCAACGTGGTAAAGATATCCCGCCACCGTTTGACGATGAGTCTTTAGTCAGTGCTGCACAAAGTATGCTGCAAAAATAATAGTAGTATTTACCTTTCAAGATTTGCGAGCAGATTAAAGTGTTATGGAAAAAGCTTTAGCAATAGTCGTTGGCGCAGGCCCAGGTCTTGGTGTTGCGTTGTTACGTCGTTTTCAAGAAGGTGGCTATAAAACGGTTGGCTTTGTCCGTAGCGAGGTTGATAGCGCGCCGAATCCAGAAGGCCACGATATTCGCCAACTTGATTTTACCGATGCTGAACGCGCTGCTGCTGAAATACGAATGCTGATTGATGAGTATGGCCCGCCTAAAATCGTTGTTCATAATACAGCGCAGCTCATTATCAACGCTTTTACCGAAACACGTTTAGAAGACTATGAAGAAACCTGGCGAGCCATGGTTTTTTCTGCAGCTGTTTTAGCGCAGGGAGTATTGCAAGTAATGGCATGTGCTGATGGAGGAGCGTTTTTAGTTTCTGGTGCAACGGCGAGTCTTCGTGGTGGCGCAAAATTTTCTGCTTTTGCCTCAGCGAAGTTTGCATTGCGCGGTTTAACGCAGTCACTCGCTCGCGAGTATCAAGCACGAGGCGTTCATGTCGCACATTTTATTCTTGATGGCATTATCGATAGTGCAAGAAGCCGCGCATTGCATTCG
>JAADIY010000015.1 GCA_013151045.1 Gammaproteobacteria bacterium | reverse complement strand
AACTACTACTGATGGAGTAACACGTACTTTTAGTGAAGAGCTAAGCGCTTTACCAACTGGGTTGTAAATCCTTTGTGATGTCGCTTAGGAGCATATATTTCTAAGCGACGTTCTTATCATTGCGTGACAATATGTAGGGGTTGTCTACTTAGTGTCTAAGCATCTTTTGTTTTTTCTGTTTACGCTAATCGCTTTAATGGCTTTTGCTGCAAATTCGATTCTTTGTCGTTTAGCTTTAGACGTCTATGGTATAGATCCGGCCAGTTTTTCATTGCTGCGTTTAGCATCTGGTGCTGTTGTTTTATTGTTTCTAGTCGTGCTTCTTAATAAAGCAAAGCCCGCTCAATTGCTTGCTGGTGAATGGCGAGCTTCTATATTCCTTGCGGTTTACATTCTAGGTTTTTCTTTTGCTTATATCACGCTTGATGCAGGTGTTGGTGCGCTGATTTTATTTTCGCTTGTGCAGTTAACGATGATGGCCGTAGCTTTATATGAGGGTGAACGGCCTGCGGCTATAGAGTGGGTGGGATGGGTATTCGCCTTAATTGGTGTCTTGGTATTGGTAGCTCCAGGTGTTTCTGCACCCTCGCCAGTAGGATTGCTATTGATGTCACTGGCCGGAGTAGCCTGGGCGGGGTATACACTATGTGGGCGTAAATCCACGCAGCCATTGATGAGTACTAGCGGTAATTTTATCTATGCCACAATTATTGCTTTGATTCCCTGTTTAATACTTATGAATTTAAGTAGCTTGTCTTGGCAAGGTGTTATGTTAGCTGTAGCTTCAGGTGCGATTGCATCGGGTGTTGGTTACGCTATCTGGTACGCTGTGTTGCCACATATCAGTACGATGCGTGCTGCACTGATTCAGTTGAGCGTACCAGTCTTGGCGGCGGTTGGTGGTATATTATTTATTGGTGAAGCTGTTGCCGTTCGATTTATGATTTCATGTGCTTTAGTGCTGGGTGGTATCACTCTAGCAATAAGCTACAAGAATACCAGTAAAGACTTGAGCTAGCGCATTTAAGTCATTAAATTATAAAGAATAATTATTATAATACAGTCATAAGGTAGGTGTTGAGATGAATATAGGAATTGATACATTTGTTATAGCCATTGTTATTTTGGCAGTGGTTCTATTATTCCAAGGTGTTAAATCTGTATCTCAAGGTATGGAGTATACGGTAGAGCGTTTTGGGCGTTACACAAAGACGCTAGCACCTGGTCTACATTTTATTATTCCGTTTATGGATAAAATCGGTTCTAAGATGAATATGATGGAGACAGTGCTCGATGTGCAGTCTCAGGAAGTGATCACTAAAGATAATGCCATGATTAGTGCCGACGGCGTTGTCTTCTTTCAAGTGCTCGATGCAGCTAAGGCATCGTATGAAGTTAACGACTTACAGCGTGCCATATTGAATTTAACCATGACAAATATTCGTACGGTGATGGGTTCGATGGATCTTGATGAATTGTTATCTCAGCGTGACAAGATCAATGCTCAGCTATTGAACGTGGTAGATGATGCGACAACACCTTGGGGGGTTAAGGTCACTCGTATTGAGATTAAAGATATTCAACCTCCGCGTGATTTGGTTGAAGCTTTATCACGGCAAATGAAGGCAGAGCGACTCAAGAGAGCGGCCATTCTTGAAGCAGAAGGGGTAAAGCAGTCGGAGATTTTGAAGGCAGATGGTGAAAAGCAGGCCACTATTCTCGAGGCTGAAGGGCGCAAAGAAGCGGCGTTTCGTGATGCTGAAGCACGTGAGCGTTCTGCTGAGGCTGAAGCCAAAGCAACCACTATGGTGTCTAGTGCGATTAGCGCCGGTGACATCAATGCCATTAATTATTTTGTGGCGAATAATTACATAAAAGCGTTGGAGACCATCGGTAGCGCACCGAATCAGAAGCTTGTGTTTATGCCACTAGAGGCGTCAAGCGTAATTGGCGCGATTGGCGGTATCACTGAGCTTGCTAAGGCTTCGATGGAACAGCAGCAGCAGGATAAGAAGTAATGCTTGAGCAAATGGATTATTGGCACTGGGGCGTATTTGCTGTTGTGTTATTAATCGTTGAGATTATGGCGCCAGGTGCTTTCTTTTTATGGATGGGCATATCTGCTGCCGTTGTCGGTATTTTGCTTTTATTGCTTCCAGATATAGCGCCAACCGTTCAGTGGTTAATATTTGCCGTATTGTCTGTAGCGACTATTGTTATTTGGCGCATCCGTTTACGGAACGATCCTACGCATACTGATCACCCAACGTTAAATCGTCGTGGTGCTCAGTATTTGAATCGTGTTTTTACTTTAGATACACCAATAGTTAATGGTAGTGGAAAAATTACGGTCGACGATTCAACTTGGAAAATATACGGTGAAGATTGCGATGCCGGAAGTAAAGTTAAAGTAACAGGTGTGGATGGGGTTATTTTACATGTTGATCAGATTGTTTGATGTTATTTGAGTGAATGTATTAGGGTGCTTCAATGCGTTTAATATTGCTTTTATCATGCGTAGATAAGCCCGGGTTAGTGTCCCGTATTTCAAGTTTTATTTATGATCATGGCGGTAATATACATAGTCTCGATGAGCACGCTGATGATCAAGAAGCGCAATTTTTCATTCGTGTCGAGTGGAGCACTTTAAACAAAGAAAACTCTTTATCTGAAATAAAAAAGGCTTTTTCTGGGTTGGCCAATGAATTTAACGCAGAATGGGAAATTAGAGATAAAGAAAAAAAATTACGTGTAGCCATTTTTGTTTCAAAATACGATCATTGCCTTCGTGAAATATTATGGCGTTATGAATCAGGTGATTTGCCAATAGATATTCCATTAATTATTTCTAACCACCCTGATTTATCAAGTGTTGCTGAGCAACATAAAATTCCATTCCATGTGTTTTCTATAAATAGCGATACTAAATTAGAACAAGAAAAAAATGAGAATGATCTGCTCAATGCTAATGGAATCGATCTGATTGTTTTAGCGCGATATATGCAGGTTTTATCGTCACAGTTTGTCAATTTATATAAAAACCGCATTATCAATATCCATCACTCATTTTTGCCCGCATTTATAGGCGGCGATCCTTATAAACAAGCCTATGATCGCGGTGTAAAGATAATTGGCGCGACGAGCCATTACGTAACATCAGATTTAGATGAAGGACCGATAATTGAGCAAGGGACTGCTCGCATTAGCCATCGCGAATCTAGGCAAGATTTGGTGCGTAAAGGCCGTGACGTGGAAAGGCTAGTTTTAGCTAGAGGATTAGATTTACATTGTAATCATCGAGTGTTGGTTAGCGGTAGCAAGACCATAGTGTTTGCTTGATAGTCTCGTCTTTGTTTAGTGATTGGAGTAATTTAGCTGCGATTTTAGCGTTGTTAATATCAGCGAATGCTGCTCCAATTCTTGCAACAAAATTATTACCAACAGTAGGCGCCTACCCAATAGATATTGGTACTACATTTATCGATCGTAAGCCATTGTTGGGCGAATCTAAAACAGTACGTGGCTTGTTGGCCGCGTTAATTATCACATCCGTTATTGCACCAATAGTGGGATTGCCCGTTGCAATAGGTTTAACCGTTGCTGTTGGGGCGATGATTGGTGACCTTGCGTCTAGTTTTATCAAACGCCGATTAGGTGTGGCAGCGAGTGGTAAAGCACCAGGTTTAGACCAAATACCAGAATCGTTGATTCCTTTGCTTTTTATTCAGTCTCAGATGAACTTCGGTATCTATGATATAGCGTTATTGCTTACCCTGTTTGTTGTTTTAGAGATGGTTCTGTCGCGGATTTTTTTCAGGTGGCGTATTCGACGACGACCTTATTAAGAGATTGACGCTGATTGTTTCAATCTTTTTGTATTCTTGATGAAACCGAAGACTTTTAGAGTTTCATTGATATTCTGGTAAACTCGATTCAAATTTAATATTGTGCTCGGTGATATTTGGGTAACTTCGGGTAACAGCCAATGATAATGTGCAAAGCGCGTTGATTAAGGAATTTTGTGCTAAAAAAATTATTCGTTATTATCGCTATACTGTTTTTTCTGCCTGTTATTATAGCTTCGTCAGGTGCGCTGCAAGCTAGCAGTGATATTGATAAGATCAGCCATATACCCCAACTTGATGAGACGGCTATACAAGTCTATGCGGCACGCACTTGGGGACTAAAAAAAGTTCTTGCTGTTCATACTTGGGTGGCGATTAAACATGCTAACGAAGATAAGTTCACGCGCTATGAAATTTTTGGTTGGGCGAAATATCGCAACGAAGACGTATTGGTTGCACATCGCGGTGGTCATGATGCCCCGTGGTATGGAAATACGCCCACCATTTTAGTCGACATACGTGGTGATAAGGCGCAAGCAATTATCGCTAAGGTAGAACAAGCGATAGATGATTATCCGTATCGTTTTGAATACACAATGTGGCCGGGCCCTAATAGTAATACCTTTACTGCCTACATAGGTCGTCGAGTTCCGGAGCTGAGGCTTGATTTACCGTCGACAGCGATTGGCAAAGATTACCGAGAAATCAAAGACATTGTGTCATTGTCTCCTAGCGGCAGTGGTGTTCAGTTTAGTCTTTGGGGTTTATTAGGTGCTTCCGCAGGCGTTGAGGAAGGATTAGAGTTGAACCTATTGGGATTGAACTTTGAAATTGATGTGTTTGACTTGGCGATAGAATTACCCGGAATTGGTCGTATTGGTGCGCCACAAATAAAACAAGATGAGCACGATACTTAGTATGGATGAAATCAATACGATAATGCGCGAAGCTGATCTCATTTATCATGTTGATGAGATAGATAGTGCGATGACGCAGATGGCGCGAAAAGTGTGCGCTGAGCTATCAGAAAGTAACCCTATAGTGATTTGTTTACTTAAAGGTGGTTTGGTTTTATCCGGTCAACTGCTACCGCGTTTTAATTTTCCTCTAGAGCTTGATTACGTGCATGCGACACGTTATCGCGATAAGACAGAAGGGGGTTCTTTGCATTGGATTGCACGACCGTCGATGAATATTAAAGATAGAACGGTATTATTATTAGATGATATTTTTGATGAAGGCCATACCTTGACGGCGATTCATGATTATTGTCATGCATGCGGTGCAAAGGAAGTTAAGACGGCTGTTTTATTGGATAAACTGCATGATCGTAAAGCGCCTTTAACCGTAGATTATGTTGGTTTAACGGTGCCTGATCGATACGTCTTCGGTTTTGGTATGGATTACAAAGGCTATTTACGTAATGCCAATGGCATTTATGCTGTGAAAGGGCTGTGAGAGCAATATGAGTCGATTAGGAATTATTGGTGGCAGTGGTTTAGCAAAACTCGAAAATCTCAAGATCACTAAACGTGAAATGGTGCAAACACCGTTTGGTGAACCTTCTGGCCCGTTGGTAACGGGCATGCTTGGTGGTCATCAAGTGACATTTTTGTCTCGTCATGGTTATGGTCATACCATTCCTCCGCATAAGATTAACTATCGTGCCAATATTTGGGCATTCAAAGAACTAGAGATAAGCAATATTGTTGCTGCGGCTGCGGTAGGCGGAATTCGTCAAGACATGGCACCCGGTAAATTGTCCGTGCCTGATCAAATTATTGACTACACGTATCGACGCGAAGGCAGTTACTTTGATGGTGGTGATAGTGGCGTTGAGCATATTGATTTTACTTACCCTTACTCAAATCGACTGCGTCAATTATTGATATCAGCAGCAGCAAATGCTGATATTGATATAGCAGATACAGGGGTCTATGGTGTGACAGAAGGGCCACGCTTAGAAACGGCTGCAGAAATCAATAAGTTTGAGAGAGACGGCTGTACTATGGTTGGTATGACGGCTATGCCAGAGGCAGCACTAGCACGTGAATTAGCAATAGACTATGTGACTTGCGCATTTGTTGTGAATTGGGCTGCGGGCCGCAGTGAGACCATTATCGATATGAAAGAGATTGAGAAATACATACAGATAGGCACAAAGCAGTTGCGAGAGCTATTAATAGCAACATTGCCATTATTGTAATGGGGTAGTGCTTGTTGCCTTATTTTCATTAGGTATAATCGTTTCGATCTGAAGTTGTTCATTGACTGGTTCTACATTAGTACTGATAGCCGTATTATCAATGGGAGTGATCAGTGCTATGACGCCGAACGTAGGGTGATCAAAATAATGCGCTTGTTTACTACGCATACGCCGCGACTCATCAATTTTGAAACTAAGGTAGTCGGTTCCTAATGATTGGTATATTGCTTTGACTTGTTCTTTATCTCTACTATTGAGCAAGCGCTTGTAATCGAGTTTTAATTCCAGATGTAGATAGCGTTTTAAGGTTACTGCTGCAGTTCCACTCAGTTCATAAATAGTTTGCTTGTTACTGACATCAAGGTCTTCGCTACTAAAGCCATCGCCAAAGCGCGCGCTAAATTGTGATACTGATTGTGCGAATGGGTCAGCTTCTTTGACAATAATTTGATTATTGATATAGACAGGAATAGCTGCGGCATCTTTGCTAAAACCTTGTTGCCAAGCGCTGTAAAGTAATGGTCGATATTGCCAATGTTTGCGCAACTTTGCCACGCTATCCAATAATTGTTTGTCAGACTCGGAAATTGACTCAAAATAATAACGGCTATCAGCGATGGCTTCATCTAAAGTCATCGTCTTATCTTCAATTGAAGGTGTCTCAGTTTCAGGTTGGCGCCAGCGCTCACTAATCAGCCCTTGAGCACTATTGTTGGCAAATATTAATATCTCAATTTGATACCAACGCTCATTGGCAAAAGAGGGCGTGCTCAATAGCGAAATTAATAGAATAAAAAAATATTTCATTTAGTTTGATGGCTGCGCGGTATAAAATTAACAAATAACATATTATTACAGTTTACGTTTCTATTCGAGGATATTTAACGATCATGGCGGTACGAGAGGTATTACGCATGGGTGCACCTAGTTTGTTGGAGGTGTCTACAGCCGTCGCAGAATTTGATAGTGCCGAGCTGCACGAGTTGATTGCCGATATGTTTGACACAATGGCGTCATATCATGGTGCTGGTCTAGCAGCGCCGCAAATCGGTATTAATAAGCGTTTGCTCATCTTTGGCGTAGAGAAAAATCCACGTTATCCGGATGTCGAAGAAGTACCGACAACGGTATTAATCAATCCGGAAATTGAGTTTTTAAGTGACGAAGGAGAGCTGGGATGGGAAGGTTGCTTAAGCGTTCCTGGTATGCGCGGTGCGGTAGATCGCTGTACACAGATTCGCTACAGCGGCTATGACCAGCTAGGCCAAAAAATAATCAGAGAAGCAGAAGGTTTTCATGCGCGTGTTGTGCAGCATGAAGTTGATCACCTTGATGGTATTTTATATCCGATGCGTATTGATGACATGACGCTTTTTGGTTTTGAAAAAGAATTATTTCCTGAGAGCGAAGAAGATTAATGGCTTGAGTGTTTGCTGTAAAAATCTTTGATTGTTTGCCAAAAATCTATCTCATCGCTGTGTTGAATATCGTCGTGTCCAGAGCGGTGAGCAATAACAATTTCCTTTGATTGATGACTGATAGCATCGAAGAGTGATTGGCCTTGGCTTAGAGGTACAATCGTATCTTCTCCACCATGAAGAATGAGTACAGGTGAGCTGATTTTTTTCGCTTTAGCGACATTATCGAAAATGCCGGCAACTAGCCAGCCCAGCCAACCAAGGCCCATCTGCTGCGCCATGGCGCGACCAGATGATAGCGGCGCTACCAGTACGGTTGCAGCCACCTGATAGCGGCTGCTAAGTTCTACAGCCGCTGTAGAGCCTATTGATCGCCCATAAAGATATATCTTGTCGCTGCTGAAGCCTTTATCTTTAAGCGCGGCCTCATAAGCTGCTTGTGCATCGAGATACAGGCCGTGTTCTGAAGGCTCTCCTTGGCTTTTTCCATAGCCACGGTAATCGACCACTAAGACATTAAAGCCCATGTCATAAAGTTTATTGGCATGATCTAAGCGGCTATAAGCGTTTCCGGCATTACCGTGGAAAAATAATACTAGTCGATCTGATTCAAATTTTTCGAAATAAAAACTGTGGAGTCGTAGGCCATCACTGGTTGTTAACCAATATTCTGTAATGTATTCCTCGCTAATGGGTGGGTAGGCGTCGACTTTTTCCGGTAAAAAGGCAAGTTTTTCGACGAAATAATTTTTATATCCGGAAGCAGCATTACATCCACCAAAAAGTAGTAAAGGAATGCCTAAGATAAGGGTTTTGAGTTGTCGTATTTGCATTGCTATTATTGACGTTTAAGCGCTGAGTTTCGTGCTCAAAATTAAAAATGTGATATACGTCATGTTTTGCAAAACTCTCTTTTAAGTCTGATTAATGACTGGTCGCTAAAGTAACTGGTACCAGATAGCACATTGTCAATTAAAGCCCTATTTTTTAGGATGTGCTGTAAGAGCAAGAGGCAGGTCATGTTAGCAGTATTTTTAGTGTTATTGGCAATATGGATAGTCATTACGATAGCAGCAATTATTATGATTCCTGGTGACCCAGCATCTGTTGAGCGACGTTTTTTAGCCACCTATTTTTGCCCAGATGATGGTAAAGAGGTTTTACCTGATTGTCACAACTGCAAGCACTGCAATAACCAAGCTGCTTGCAATGTTCGTCAACGATTACATGATTCGTATCCATCTTGATCGCGATTTATTTTTCGGCTAGCCGTATCATGAGTGCTTCGACACAGCTAAAGCGGTCATCGAGTTCTTCCATCGCATCTTTAAAACGTAAAGTTTCTGGCCCATCCATGCGATAGTTACCGTTACTGTCTTGCATTAACTTAATAATAGCCATTGGGTCGATATCGGGTTCGGCATCGAATAAAACACGGCCGCTTGTCGGGCCTGCTTCAATTTTACGAATGCCTAGTGCTTCTGCTTGAATTTTTATTTCGCTAATACGAAATAATGTTTTAGTCGTATCAGGTAGCAAACCAAATCGATCTATCATTTCCACCTGTAACTCATCAAGCGCTTCAACGCTTGCTGCATTAGCAATACGTTTATAGATGACCAAGCGTGTATGAACATCATATAAATAATCTTCGGGTATTAGCGCAGGTGTACGTAAATCGACTTCACAGCCATGTTTTAAGGGTTTATCGAAGTCTGGGGTTTTTCCAGATTTGAGGTCATTGACCGCACGCTCTAACAATTGAGAATACATGGAGAAGCCGATTTCTTGTATTTGACCACTTTGCTCGCTACCTAATAATTCACCGGCACCGCGAATTTCAAGATCATGCGTTGCCAATGTAAAACCTGCACCAAGCTCTTCGAGTGACTCGATAGCTTCAAGTCGTTTTTTGGCGTCAGCACTAATGACTGACTTTGAAGGTACAAGTAGATAAGCATAGGCTCGATGATGAGAACGTCCGACACGCCCGCGCAGCTGATATAACTGGGCTAAACCAAAACGATCAGCGCGGTCAATAATAATTGTATTCGCAGTCGGCACATCAATACCTGTTTCAATAATCGTCGTGCAGACCAGCACATGAAAGCGTTGATGATAGAAGTCGAGCATGACTTTTTCGAGTTCACGTTCACGCATTTGACCGTGGGCGAATTCCACTTCAGCCTCAGGTAGCAGTTCTTTAATGCGTCTAGCGACACGTTCGATGTCTTCGACTTTGTTGTGAACAAAATAGATTTGGCCACCACGTTTAATCTCGCGCCACATTGCTTCTTTTAAAAGCTGATCATTCCATTCACTGACAAATGTTTTTATGGCAACACGTTGTTTGGGCGGGGTTGCGATAATTGAAAGATCTCTCATGCCTGCCAACGACATATTTAATGTCCGTGGAATCGGCGTTGCCGTAAGTGTTAACACATCGACTTCGGACCTTAGCGCTTTAAAGCGTTCTTTTTGTCGTACGCCAAAGCGATGTTCTTCATCGATGATGACAAGCCCAAGCCGTTTAAATTTAATCGATTCTTGTAAAAGTTTATGTGTACCAATAACGATGTCGACTGTGCCATCGGCAAGACCTTGCGTAATTGAACTATGATGCTTGGCGCCGAAGCGTGATAAGACTTCTATACGCAGTGGGCAATCAGCGAAGCGATCTAAGAAATTTTGATAATGTTGTTGAGCCAGTAGTGTTGTCGGTACTAAAACAGCGACTTGATGATTGGCATTAGTCGCAACGAATGCAGCACGCATGGCAACTTCGGTTTTACCGAAGCCCACATCACCACAAACTAATCGATCCATCGGTTGTGATGAAACCATATCACTAATCACCGCTTCTATCGCACTTTCTTGATCGGGTGTTTCTTCAAACGGGAATGCGCTAGAGAAATTAGCGTAAGCATCATCAGGTTGTGGGAAAGCATGGCCTTTACGTGCAGCACGTCGCGCGTAGACATCAAGTAATTCGGCGGCGACATCACAGGCACGCTGCGCGGCTTTTTTCTTGGCTTTCTGCCATTGTTCCGTGCCAAGTCTATGCAGCGGCGCATTGTCGGCAGAGGTGCCGCTATAACGGCTGATTAGGTTTAGTGTGGATACCGGAACATAGAGCTTATCGCTATTGGCATATTCTAAAACCAAGAACTCAGTAGTAATACCGCTGGTGGTAATTGTCTCGAGACCGCGATAGCGTCCAACACCATGGTCTTCATGAACCACAGGTGCGCCCACCTGCAGTTCAGAGAGACTTTTAATGACTGCGTCAGTATCGCGTGAGCGTTCTTTGCGCCGACGTTTTTGTAATACCTGTTCACCGAATAGCTGCGGTTCAGCAATGACCGCAATCGCTTCAGGCTGACGCAGCAACGCGCCGTTTTCTAATGGCGCAACGGTAATGCTTAGTTGTGATTCGCTATTTTTAAAGGATGACCAGCCGTCAGATGCGGCTGGAAAAATATCGTAGCGGTGCAATAACTCCAACATCGCTTCCCTACGGCCGGCACTCTCTGCAACAAATAACAATCGTCCGTGAAAACTCTGAATGAAGTTTTTTAGTGCGCTTTCTGGGTGGTCGTCACGATGATTGAAATATAATTCCGGCGGCGTTTGTGTTTGATAATTTAGCGCATTATCTTGCGTTGTTTTGACCGACTTTAAATTGACTCGGGCAAGGTTTTGATATTGTTCGAGCAAGATATTTTGTGATAAAAATAACTTATCGGGTGCTAAAATAGGTCGCTGAATATCATGGCGTGCTTGTTCATAACGCTCATTGGCTTCAAGCCAAAAATTGGCGGCCGCAGCTTCACAACCGTCCAATTGTATGTACACACTATCGTTGGGCAAATAATCAAATAGGGTAGCAGTCTCTTCGTAGAACAGCGGTAAATAATATTCAATTCCTGTCGGTGAGTTGCCTTGACTGACTTCGCGGTATATCAATGTTTCACTAGCATTGCCTTCGAATTCATTACGGTAACGTTGACGAAAGCGCGTGATGCCATTTTCATCGAGTGGAAACTCGCGCGCTGGTAATAATCTTAGCTGCTCAAAGGTTTTATCTGAGCGCTGATTTTCCGGGTCAAAGCCGCGAATACTTTCTATTTCATCGTCGAACAAATCAATACGGAAAGGGTGCTCGCTACCCATAGGAAACAAATCGACCAGGCTGCCGCGTACTGCAAATTCACCATGCTCCATAACTTGTGAGACACAGCGATAGCCCGATTTCTCGAAACGCATACGCATTTTCTCGACATCGAATTGTTGACCAATATCAAGTACTAAACTATTGGCATCGATATAGCTACAAGGGGGGAGGCGATGTAGCAAGGTTGAGATGGGTACAATGACAATACCTTTTTGTTGTTGGGGTAGTTGACAAAGTGTTGTTAGGCGTTCTGATACAATATCTTGATGCGGTGAGAATACATCATAGGGTAGCGTTTCCCAGTCAGGAAAAAGATGACTCGGAATATCACTATTATAAAAGCGTATTTCGTCGAGCAAACGATAAGCGCTACGCGCATCAGGCGTGGCGACAATTATCGCAGTACTATGTTGTTGGGCAATGGTGCTTATCAGTAAACCAGTAGCACTACCGTAAAGCTGGCCGCACTCAAGCAAAGTGCCATTTTGTGGAATGACAGGTGCTAAAATATTGGTTTCGAGATTAATGTCTCGGGCGGTTGCTGCATTTGTCATAGATGAATTCAGTATTTTTGCTTGATTAGGACATAAACGGCGCCAGTGCCACCGTCAACTTGTCTTGCAGAGTTAAAGGCAACGACAGCGTTGGAGCGGCGTAGCCAGTTATTAATACGCGACTTAAGCACAGGTTGTTGGTTGGGTGAGCGGTAGCCCTTGCCATGAATAATTTTGACGCATCGTTTGCCCATTCGTTGTGCTTGATAAAGAAATTCAGCCAATACCGGTTTGGCAATCGCTACTGTCATGCCGTGCATGTCGAGTTCGGCTTCGATTGAGAATCGGCCGCGACGCAGTTTGCGCATAATACTGTGTTGCACGCCAGTGCGCGAATAGGATAAAGAGTCTTCGGTATCTGCTGTAGTTTGCTCAGGCCCAAATTCGGCAGAAAACATATCTTCTAGAACCTGTTGCTCGTCTTTCCAGCGCTGTTTGGGAAGCGGTTTGGGCCGTTTAGCTTGATGAAGCACGCGATTATTCTGAATACGTTTGATCGGACCGACGGTGGCGCGAAACAGCTCGATATCGGAATCCTTAGGTGATGTCATGGTGTTATGCGATATCTGTATTGATGGTCTGAGGTTTCTATTCTATGTATATCACAAATAATTACCACTCCAGGTAACCTTAAAAAACATAAGGCTATAAAAATTAAGGTTATTATCAATATGCCGATAATCCGAATAGTGCGAAACAAATATTATACAACTCAAGGAGTGTTAACTATGGAATTTCAAGATATCAGAACAAGCATGGGTCGAGCTATTACGCATGGTGACTTATTTGCACGATTTTATGACATCTTTTTAGCTAGCAATCCCAAAATCAAGTCCATGTTCGTCGGCACGAATCTAGAAACACAGAAAGCGCTGCTGCGCCAAGGCGTTAATTTGGCGTTAATGTTTGCCGAGGGTAAGGCAATTGGTAAGTCTGCGATGAATCGTCTGCGTGATAGTCATAGTAAGTCACATTTAGGCATCGAGCCATCAATGTATCGCTATTGGTTAGACAGTTTTATAAAAGCTTTGAAGGAGTTTGACCCAGATTTTGATGCCGCACTTGAAAAACAGTGGCGTCAAGCATTAGGGGTGGCAATTGAACATATTGCGGGTGGCTATAACGAAGAAGATAGCCAAACGACACAAAAAGTGAGTTGAATCCGATTTAATTGGCTCCCTGGGACGGACTCGAACCGCCGACAAAGTGATTAACAGTCACCTACTCTACCAACTGAGTTACCAGGGAATAACACCGGAAAGCGCGCTAGTTTAGCGACGAGTTTTATATCGGTCAATAGCAAGAGAGAATTAGCGCTAAATTAGTCGTTAATTGATGCAATCGATGGCTTTACCATTGGCCAAATAGCTTGAACCGCGTAATCGGCCCGTGTTTGACAAGATTATTGCGCGTGTAAGAGTGGTGTTGCGTGAATTACATATGATAAATGTGCCATTGTAGTTTGTTGTGCCGTTGGCACTAAATCGTACGTAATTATCTACAGGCCTGCCGTTATAGGCGATGGTTATTGTTTTGCTTATAGCGGTTTGTGCTCGAAAAGAGGTTTCATCAGCGTCTCTACGTCTGTCTCCGTTATTATCATAATAAATCATCCAACCATTTTGCCATTCATTACCTTTGGCACAGTTTTCATGATCATTGGTGATACAGATGATGACTTCTGTGCCAGTTTTAATGGCTTCGCTGCGGGCGAAATTCATATCGGCGATTAATGTGTTTATGACGGCTGTCATTTCATTACGCTGAACAACACTCCCTAAACTTGTGGCGGTGGTAGCTAGAATCGCCAGGATTGAGAGCGTAATGAGTAGTTCGATGAGAGTGAACCCACAACAGCATTCGCGGGTAGTGCGGTTAATATCCATGTCTGCATCCTTGCAGTTGCCAGCATTTCTGGCTGAGGGATATTGTTATCTATTCGCTGGTGTTTGTTTAGCCGCTTAAATCGTTTTAACGTGTAGGATATTGACCCGTTTGCTAATTAAAACGTTTTGCCAGACGGGTTAAGGCATCTTTTAGCGTTGATAAGTTTGTTGCGAAAGATAAACGCATATAACCCGGTGCGCCAAATGCGCTGCCTGGTACTAGTGCGATTCCGAGCTTGTTGAGTAGGTATTCAGCAAGTTCGACGTCATTATTAACGTCATCGACAGCGTCGATTAAGCCTTTAACATGTGGAAAAGCGTAAAAAGCCCCATGGGACGCGATACAACGTATTCCATTAATCGAATTAAGCATAGCAACGACATAGTCATGGCGCTCTTTAAAGGCATCAACCATATGCTTAAGGTCTTGAGCAGGGCTATTTAGCGCAGCGGTGGCAGCCGCTTGTGCGATGGACGTTGGGTTTGATGTGCTTTGCGATTGAATGGTTTTCATTGCGCTAATTAGTTCTATGGGGCCAGCGGCATAACCGATACGCCAGCCAGTCATCGCATAAGCTTTAGATACGCCATTGATGACGACGCAACGCTCGCTGAGCTCAGGGCAAACGTTAGCAATATTACAAAATGATTCGTCAGCCCAATAGATATGTTCATAGATGTCATCGCTGAGAATAACAATTTTTGGAAAGTCTATTAAAACATCGCCAAGGGCACGCAATTCTGCCGCGTTATAAACTGAACCTGTTGGGTTGCTTGGGCTATTAAGTATTAATAGGCGCGTTTTATCATTGAGTGCGCCCTTAAGCTCATTGGGCGTGATTTTAAAATTTTGCTCAATCTCGGTATGAATAATCACCGGTGTGCCTTCAGCCAACTGCACCATGTCAGGATATGACACCCAATAAGGCGCGGGAATAATAACCTCGTCACCCTCATCGAGCAGTGCTTGGCAAAGATTATAAATACTGTGTTTGGCGCCAACTGAAACGAGAATTTGATCGAGCTCATAGTCCAATTGATTTTCACGCTTGAACTTATCGCTAATTGCTTGGCGTAACTCTACGGTACCTGCTACAGCGGTATATTTTGTCATGCCAGCATTAATGGCATCGATAGCGGCCTGCTTGGCAACTTGCGGTGTGTCGAAATCAGGTTCTCCAGCGCCAAGACCGATCACATCTTCACCGGCAGCTTTTAGGGCATTGGCTTTAGCAGTGATAGCGAGAGTAGGGGAGGGTTTGATTTTTTGGGTGCGGCGAGCGAGCTTTATGATCATAAAGTAATAGCTATACAGTGTGGCTAGTCAGTGAATTTAAGGGAATACTTGTTGTCATCATTAGCTTACATAATAATGCATCAATTAAAATGCGCAATAAATAAGTGATGGCATCAAGTAGTCAACCCAAACCAGGGCATAGCAAACGCTTTGAATTAGTCTCTAAATTTTCCCCGGCAGGCGATCAACCTAAGGCGATAGAGCAGCTTAGCGAAGGCTTAAACGATGGTTTGGCTAAGCAAACACTGCTAGGCGTGACGGGCTCGGGTAAAACGTTCAGCATTGCCAAAGTCATAGAGAAAGTGCAGCGGCCAACATTAGTGCTAGCACCTAATAAAACCCTGGCTGCACAGTTATATGGAGAAATGCGCGAATTTTTTCCTCATAACGCGGTTGAATACTTCGTTTCTTACTATGACTACTATCAGCCAGAAGCCTATGTGCCGGCATCCGACACCTTTATAGAAAAAGATGCCTCGATTAACGAACATATCGAGCAAATGCGTCTTTCTGCCACCAAAGCGATTATGGAGCGTCAAGACACAATTATCGTCGCATCGGTCTCATGTATATATGGGCTAGGTGATCCTAAAGCCTATTTGAGCATGGTGTTGCACTTGGTGCGCGGCGATATTATTGATCAACGCACTATCCTTCGCCGCTTAGCCGAGTTGCAATACAAACGTAATGATGTTGATTTGCATCGCGCGACGTATCGAGCACGCGGCGATGTCATTGATGTTTTTCCAGCAGAATCTGATGGTGAAGCGATTCGTGTGAGCATGTTTGATGATGAGATTGAATCATTGGCTTGGTTTGATCCATTAACCGGTGAGATATTAAGAAAAGTCCCGCGTTTGACGATTTATCCAAAATCTCACTACGTCACCCCGCGCGAGCGTTTGCTCAAAGCAATTGACTATATTAAAGATGAATTGCTCGAACGCCTTGGCGAGTTGCGTGACAACAATAAGCTTGTTGAGGCGCAGCGACTTGAACAACGGACGATTTTTGATATAGAAATGATCAGAGAGCTAGGGTATTGCTCAGGCATCGAGAATTACTCTCGTTATCTATCTGGTCGTAACCCAGGCGAAGCGCCACCAACACTATTTGATTATCTGCCGGGTGATGCCTTACTCGTTATCGATGAAAGCCATGTGACCATACCGCAGTTGGGCGCAATGTATAAAGGCGATAAAGCGCGTAAACAGAATCTCGTTGAATACGGGTTTCGCTTACCGTCAGCGCTCGATAATCGGCCGATGATGTTTGAAGAGTTTGAAAGGCTGTCACCGCAAACAATCTATGTTTCCGCAACGCCAGGCCCTTATGAAGCTGAGCATGCTGAGGCAGTTGCCGAGCAATTGGTTCGGCCGACGGGATTGGTTGACCCAGAAATAGAAATTCGCCCCGTTGCAACGCAAGTGGATGACTTATTATCTGAAGCCAATATTTGTGCAGCAAAAGGTGAGCGCGTTTTAGTCACAACCTTAACTAAACGTATGTCAGAAGACTTGACCGAATATTTAGCTGAGCACGGAGTGCGCGTTCGATATTTACATTCAGATATTGACACCGTAGAACGCGTTGAAATAATTCGAGATTTACGCCTGGGTAAATTTGATGTATTGATTGGTATTAACTTGTTGCGCGAAGGGCTGGATATCCCAGAAGTTTCGCTCGTTACGATATTGGACGCCGATAAAGAAGGTTTTCTTCGATCGGAACGTTCGTTAATTCAGACCATAGGTCGAGCAGCACGTAATCTTAATGGTCGAGCAATACTCTATGCCGATCGTATTACTGGGTCGATGAAACGCGCGATTGATGAAACCGATCGTCGACGTAAAAAACAGATTCAACACAATATCGATAACGGTATTACAGCCAAAGGCGTCGAAAAGTCAGTCACCGATATTATGGAGGCCGCCTATCCAGGTGCGCCACTATCAGCGAAAAACTACGCTAAAGTTGCCGAAGAAATTGCTGAATACGGTGATCTTGGTAGTGACAAACTCAATCATAAGATTAAAGAGCTAGAGAAAAAAATGTTTAAGCACGCGCAAGAGCTAGAAT
This sequence comes from Gammaproteobacteria bacterium, assembly GCA_013151045.1. GTDB lineage: Bacteria > Pseudomonadota > Gammaproteobacteria. The sequence continues at coordinate 7,950 of JAADIY010000015.1, read as the reverse complement.
TCGAGCAAGCGGCTAAAACCCGAGACCAAATACGTAAACTCGAAGAACGCGCTATGGGAATGCCTGAAATGGCGATCCTTCGCCGTAAATAGAAAGAATGTAATGATTTTTCATCGGAGGCTTTGAAGAGCCTGATTTTATTGAAGAAAATGCTGATAAATCTTGTAACGACGTGGTGCTTTCTGTATCCTTGGCGCCCTTAAGATGCAGTAGTAATTTGCAGACGCGTAGCTCAGCTTGGTTAGAGCACCACCTTGACATGGTGGGGGTCGTTGGTTCGAGTCCAATCGCGTCTACCAAATTTTTATGTAAGACATTGCTGTATTTACTTAACATCAAGTGGCCTTTTGTGCGGGTCACCACTGAGAGACAATGCCTGACATTACACTCCCTGACGGTAGCAAGCGTCACTTCGATAACCCCGTAACTATTATGCAAGTCGCTGAGGACATTGGTCCTGGTTTAGCTAAGGCGACAATAGCTGGCCGTATTAACGGTGAGCTGGCTGATGCATGTGTGGCTATTGAGCAAGACGCCGAGCTTGAGATTATCACCTCTAAGAATGCAGAAGGTGTTGAGATTATTCGACATTCTTTTGCCCATTTGATGGGGCATGCGGTTAAGCAGCTATACCCAGCTGCCAAGATGACCATTGGCCCGGTTATCGAAAACGGCTTTTATTACGATATCGATTATGAGCGCGCCTTTACGCCTGAAGACATCGAGGCCATTGAAAAACGCATGAATGACTTGATTAAGACCGACTACGATGTCATTCGTAAAGTCGTCTCGCGTGATGAAGCCTATAAAGTGTTTGCAGATCGTGAAGAGTCTTACAAAATGGAGTTAGTTGAAAATATTCCAGACGGTGAAACAATCGCACTGTATCACCACGAAGAATACACTGATATGTGTCGTGGCCCTCATGTGCCTAATACGCGTCATTTGCGAGCATTCAAACTAACTAAGTTAGCAGGCGCTTATTGGCGTGGTGATTCAAAGAATAAGATGCTTCAGCGTGTTTATGGCACCGCTTGGGCGGATAAGAAGCAGTTAAAGGCTTATCTAAAGCAAATTGAAGAAGCAGAAAAGCGTGATCATCGTAAGCTTGGCAAACAGCATGATTTGTTTCATTTACAAGAAGAAGCGCCTGGAATGGTGTTTTGGCATCCCAAAGGTTGGATGATCTATACGCTTATTCAAGATTATATGCGTAAGATTCAGCGTGATAATGGCTATCAGGAAATCAATACACCCTTATTGGTTGATCGTACTCTTTGGGAAAAATCAGGTCATTGGGAAAAATTTCGTGATGGTATGTTTACGGTTGAATCTGAAAACCGTGATTACGCCGTCAAGCCAATGAACTGTCCTTGCCATGTGCAAGTGTTTAATCAAGGCTTGCGCAGCTATCGTGATTTGCCTTTACGCTTGGCTGAGTTTGGTAGTTGTCATCGCAATGAAGCCTCGGGTACTTTACAGGGCATTATGCGTGTGCGCGGATTCACTCAAGACGATGCGCATATCTTTTGTACTGAAGAACAAATACAAGATGAAGTCGCAACGTTTATCGATTTATTGTATTCGGTCTACGCTGATTTTGGGTTTAATGATGTATTGATTAAGTTGTCGACTCGCCCTGAACAGCGTGTGGGTTCAGATGAAATTTGGGACAAAGCTGAGCTGGCTCTTGAACAAGCTCTTAATGCAAAAGAGATTCCATTTGAGGTGTTGCCGGGTGAGGGTGCTTTTTACGGTCCGAAGATTGAGTTCTCACTAAAAGATTGTATTGGCCGTGTTTGGCAATGCGGCACCATCCAAGTCGACTTTTCGATGCCTGGCCGTCTTGATGCTCAGTATGTTGCTGAAGATGGTTCGCGTCAGACTCCGGTGATGATTCATCGCGCGATTTTGGGTTCTTTAGAGCGATTTATTGGGATTTTGATCGAAGAGTATGCTGGCATATTTCCGGTCTGGTTGGCACCGACTCAGGCCGTTATTTTGAATATTTCGTCAAATCAGGCCGAATATGTCAAAAAAGTGGAAAAAATCCTTAAAAAACATGGTCTCAGGGTCAATTCGGACTTGAGAAATGAGAAGATCAGCTTTAAAATCCGCGAGCACACCTTACAGCGTGTTCCATTCATGCTGGTCGCTGGCGACCGCGAGCTAGAAAATGACACCATTGCAGTAAGAACGGTGGATGGCAAAGACCTTGGGTCGATGCCGCTGGACGCGTTTGTAGAAAAGGTGAAAAGTGAAATTATGGCGCTTGGCCGTAATACGGAGGATTAGAGTATCGCTGCTGATAAAAGAACGCGTCTTAACGAGGCGATCACATCGCCTACTGTACGTTTAATTGGTGTGGATGGTGAGCAGGTTGGAGTTTTGGAGATTGCTGAAGCGCTGAAATACGCGACTGAAAACAGTATGGATTTGGTGGAAATCGTGCCAAATAGCGAACCACCTGTCTGTCGAGCGATGGACTATGGGAAGTTTATATTTGCCGCTAATAAAAAGCGTCAAGCAGCCAAAAAGAAGCAAAAGCAGACCCAGGTTAAGGAAATTAAATTCCGTCCTGGTACTGATATTGGTGATTACAATATTAAGTTGCGTAATCTCAAGCGCTTTTTAGAAGATGGTGATAAGACTAAAGTGACTTTGCGTTTTCGTGGTCGCGAGATGGCTCACCAAGAATTAGGCTTACAGCTGTTGCAGCGTGTAGCCAAAGATTTAGAAGAATATGGCGTTATAGAGCAGCATCCTAAACGCGAAGGTCGGGTCATGATTATGGTTATCGGGCCAAAAAAATAGTTTTTACATTGTTAGTATTATCGAGGAGTAATCGATGCCAAAAATGAAGTCAAATAGCGGTGCCGCCAAACGCTTTAAGCGTAACGGTAGTGGTAACTTCAAGCGTGGGCAGTCATTTCGTAGTCACATTTTGACTAAAAAGAGTGCTAAACGTAAGCGTCACCTTGGTGACCCTGCAAAAGTTCACGCATCAGATGCTGCGGCAGTTTCCCGCATGCTACCTTATGCATAATTCAGGAAAATTAAAAAATGCCTAGAGTAAAACGCGGCGTTGTTGCACACGCCAGACATAAAAAAATCCTTGAGCAAGCCAAGGGTTACCGGGGTCGTCGTAAGAACGTCTTCCGAGTTGCCAAACAGGCAGTCACAAAAGCTGGCCAATATGCTTACCGCGATCGTCGTCAACGTAAGCGTCAATTCCGAGCACTGTGGATTGCGCGTATTAACGCAGCAGCCCGTCAATTCGATTTAAGCTATAGCCGTATGATTGATGGCTTGAACAAAGCTGAGGTCGAAGTCGATCGTAAAATTTTGGCTGACCTAGCAGTTCATGACATTGCTAGCTTTGGTGTCTTGGCAGAAAAAGCCAAAAGTACACTTGCAGCAGCATAAATAACAACGGTTTTCCGTTGCTATTTGTATTGATAGGGCTAAAAAGAGGGGAAGGTTAGACCTTCCCTTTTCTTTTTAGCCCTTTTTATTTGGAGAGCCTCTTTTGCAAGAACTCGAAAAATTAGTTGCCGAAGCTAATACGGCAATTTCCACAAGTCAAAATCTTAAAGCGCTAGAACAACTGCGCATTGATTATCTCGGTAAAAAAGGGATTATTACGGCTCAACTTAAGCAATTGGGTAAGCTGTCAGCTGAAGAGCGCCCAGCAGCGGGCGAAAAAATCAACCTTGCCAAGCAAGCTGTGCATGCCAGTTTAGAGCAGCACAAAACAATTCTAAAAACTCTTGAGCTTGAGCAAAAACTTGCTAGCGAAACCATCGATGTGACCTTGCCTGGAAGAGGGCAGAACAGCGGAAGTATTCATCCTGTTACGCAAACAATCGATCGCATCGTCGCTTTGTTTGGTTCAGCGGGTTTTGAAGTCGCCGAAGGGCCTGAGATTGAAGATGATAAACACAATTTTGAAGCGTTGAATATTCCCGCAAACCATCCGGCGCGTGCTATGCATGATACGTTTTATGTTGATGAGAATACGGTTTTACGAACGCACACTTCGCCGGTGCAGATTAGAGTCATGGAAAATAATAAACCGCCGTTACGAGTGATTGCCCCAGGTAGAGTTTATCGTTGTGATTCTGATTTAACCCATACGCCAATGTTTCATCAAATAGAAGGTTTCGTCGTAGATAAAGAGGTCAGTTTTGCTCATTTAAAGGGGCTGCTGAATCAGTTTTTAAGCGCGTTTTTTGAAAAGGAACTGCCTCTACGTTTTCGCCCCTCTTATTTTCCATTCACTGAGCCATCCGCCGAAGTGGATATTGCCTGTGTAATGTGCGAAGGCAAAGGCTGTCGAGTTTGCAGTCATACAGGTTGGTTAGAGATTATGGGGTGCGGCATGATTCATCCCAATGTCTTTAATGCTGCCGGTATTGATAATGATGAGTATACCGGTTTGGCATTTGGTCTAGGCGTTGAGCGTATGGCAATGCTCCGTTATGGCGTCAATGATTTACGTTTATTTTTTGAAAACGATTCGCGTTTTCTTCAACAGTTTGCCTGACAAAGAGAGGTTGTATGTTAGTCAGTGAAAACTGGTTAAGAGAATTAATTGCTCCAGATCTTGATACGCAAGGCTTGGCTCATCAAATTACGATGGCTGGTCTTGAAGTTGAAGCAATAGCAGATCTAAAGCCCGAGTTCAGTAAAGTTGTTGTGGGTCTGGTAGAAAGCACCGATCAGCACCCCAATGCTGACAAGCTGAAGTTGACGAAAGTTAATGTCGGCGATGAGGTATTAGAGATCGTTTGCGGTGCAGCCAATGTTGCTGCTGGCGTTAAAGTTCCTGTTGCTTTAGTTGGCGCTAAATTACCCGGCGGCATTAAGATTAAAAAAGCAAAGGTCCGCGGCGAAGTCTCGTTCGGTATGTTGTGTGCCGAAGCCGAACTAGGTTTGGCCGATGATTCTGCTGGACTCATGTTATTGGCTGATGATGCTGAAGTTGGTCAAAACATGGTTGATTATCTACAGCTCAATGATAATATTATTGAAGTCTCTTTAACGCCCAATCGTGGCGATTGTTTGAGCGTCTTAGGTTTAGCGCGAGATATCTCTGTATTAAATGAAATCGAATTGACTGCGCCACCGTCAAAGACGGTTTACGCGTTAATTGAAGACACTATTGAAGTTAAATTGAATGCTGGTAGTGCCTGTTCGCGTTATTGCAGTCGTATTATTCGTGACGTTGATATGACTTGAGCCACACCAATATGGATGGTTGAGCGTTTACGTCGAGCCGGTATCCGTAGCCTTAATTTGATTGTCGATATTACTAACTACGTGATGTTAGAGCTTGGTCAACCAATGCATGCGTTTGATTTGGATAAGCTAGAGGGTGATATTCATGTACGACTTGCTGAGCAAGGTGAAAAAATAACGCTGCTGAATGAAGACGAAGTTGAGCTATCAGAAGGCACTATGGTGATTGCTGATAATGCCAAGGCACATGCCATTGCCGGTGTGATGGGTGGTTTAGAGAGTTCGGTTCAGGCTAAGACAAAAAATATTTTATTTGAAAGCGCGTTTTTTCATCCTGATGCTATCGCTGGCCGAGCGCGCCAGTATGGTTTACATACTGATTCCTCTCATCGTTTTGAGCGTGGCGTCGATTTTGAATTGCCACGCCAAGCGATTGAGCGTGCGACGAGTTTATTGCTTGAAATTATGGACGCCAAACCCGGCCCTATTAATGAAGTTGTCAATGAGGCAGATTTACCGAAGCGTGAAGCAGTTACTTTGCGAGCAGCGCGCATTGAACGGTTGTTAGGAGTCGCTTTAGCTCCAGATGTTATCGTTTCGATACTTTCTCGATTAGGGATGGATGTTGTTGTTGAGTTAGATGCTGATCACGACAGAGAATGGAGTGTCACACCACCGAGTTATCGTTTTGATATTGAAATAGAAGCAGATTTGATTGAAGAAATCGCCCGTATTCATGGTTATCATCACATTGCGGCTGCTGAGATGAATGCTGTGATGTCTATTCGTCCGCAAACAGAAACTAAAATGAGTAAGCGTCAGTTGTGTCAACGTTTGGTGGATCGTGGTTATCAGGAGGCGATTAGTTACAGTTTTGTTGCGCCGGATATTCAGCAACTGTTTTCTCCGGGTCTTCCAACTGTAGAGTTAGTGAATCCGATTTCTGCTGATATGGCGGTAATGCGCACCAGTATTTGGCCAGGTCTCGTGCAATCTGCGGCGCGTAATCTCGCGCGTCAACAAGATAGAGTACGTTTATTTGAGACCGGTGCTTGCTACTTCAAAGAACCTGATGGTAGACGAGAAGAGCAAGTCATAGCCGGAATCGTGGTCGGTAATACATTGTCTCAGCAGTGGGCTTGTAAGTCTCCACAGCATGATTATTTTGATGTTAAGTCTGATGTCGAGTCCTTATTAGGATCGTTGAATGTGAGCTTTGTGAAGAGCTCGCATCCAGCACTACACCCAGGACAATGTGCCAAGATTGTCGATAGCGAAGGTCAGTCAATAGGGTGGTTGGGTAGTATTCATCCGCAATTACAGCAACAGCTTGATATCAAAGCGGCAACGCTATTTGAGCTGAAGCTTGATGCAGTGTTGAGCCAAGATATTGCCGAGTTTGCTCAATTATCACGCTTCCAGTCTAATCGACGTGATATTGCCGTTATTGTTGATCAGGATATAAGCTCTGAGGCATTGCTTGTTTGTGTCAAAAATGCAGCAGGGAGTTTACTCAGACAAGTTGATATTTTTGATGTTTATCAGGGCGAAGCTATTGATTTAGGACGAAAAAGTGTCGCTATGGGCTTGACCTTACAAGATTTTTCCCGCACTCTTACTGACGCAGATATTGAGAGTGTTGTAGTGGATGTGGTATCTGCTCTGAAAAATCAATACAGCGCAAGTTTGAGAGATTAGGGAATGGGGACAACACTAACTAAAGCTGATTTGGCTGAAAAGTTGTTTGACGAGCTTGGCCTTAATAAAAGAGAGGCTAAAGAGTTTGTAGAGATCTTTTTTGAAGAGATTCGACAAATGCTCGAAGGCGACCAGCAAGTTAAATTATCGGGTTTTGGTAATTTTAACCTCCGTACTAAGAGTGAAAGACCTGGTCGTAACCCTAAGACCGGTGAGGAAATTCCTATTTGCGCACGCCGTGTTGTTACCTTTCACCCAGGCCAAAAATTAAAGGCTAGGGTAGAGGCCTATCATGGTCCAGACGAGACCGAGTAAAGAATTGTCAGTTAATGAACTGCCAGCAGTTCCTAATAAACGCTACTTTAGTATCGGAGAAGTCGGAGAACTTTGTGACCTAAAGCCCCATGTGTTGCGCTATTGGGAGCAAGAATTCCCCCAGCTCAGCCCGATTAAACGTCGTGGCAACCGCCGATATTATCAAAGAGAAGACATTCTGCTCATTCGTCGTATACGGATCATGCTCTACGACGAAGGTTTTACCATTAGTGGTGCCAAACAACAGTTAAAGGGCAGTCATCTCAAAGAAGTTAAAAAAGAAATCAGCGAATCAAAACAATCAGTTCGTGAAATTCGAAAAGAGTTAGAAGATATCCTTACTGAACTGAAGGATTAATCATCGGGGCGTAGCGCAGCCTGGTAGCGCACCGGCATGGGGTGCCGGTGGTCGGAGGTTCAAATCCTCTCGCCCCGACCAATAATTGTTAAAAACCTATAAATAAGGGCTCGGGATTACCAGCCCTCAAGCGCAGCTTTCGGGCGTTCGACTCGTACGAAGCGGTGCTTCGAGCAAAGCACTCATCTCACCCTCTCGCCCGACCAGTAATTGTTAAAAACCTTATAAATAAGGGCTCGGGATTACCAGCCCTCAAGCACAGCTTTCGGGCGTTCGACTCGTACGAAGCGGTGCTTCGAGCAAAGCACTCATCTCACCCTCTCGCCCGACCAGTAATT
>JAADIY010000043.1 GCA_013151045.1 Gammaproteobacteria bacterium | reverse complement strand
CCGTGTTGGCGGGTTGCGTTGTATTGTTTGCGGCTATTCATTCAACACTTGAGCAGCGTGTACGTTATAGCGCTTTAATGCGTGCATTAGGTGCCAGTCGGCGGCAACTTAATCAAGCCAATATAGCTGAGTTTAGTGGCTTAGGTTTGTTGGCGGGAATCATTGCTGCAACGATAGCGACTATTGTGGCGAGCGTTATCGCATCAGTCTTATTTGATTTAACGATAGTCTTTAACCCTATGGTTTGGCTATGGGGTGTTGTCGCAGGTATTGTTATTGTCGGATTGGTCGGCTTTTTGACTACAAGAAAAGTGTTGTCACAACCACCTTGGCGGGTGTTGCGAGCATTAGATTGATTGAGACTTTTGCACGAGCCAATTGGCCAGTAAAAATGGCCAAAATCACCCTAGTTTTCGTTGTAAAATTTGCCAATACGGACGTATTGGCGGCGTTTTGCGCCTCAATCAATGTGATTTGATCTCATTTTTCTTTTACTACTTGTCTCGTGCAAAGGCCTCTGATTATTGTTGAAAGTTATTGGTTTGCAGTTGTGGCACCAATTTCACGCAACATGATTGCTAGTTTTTTAAGACTAGTTTTAATTTTTTCAGGTGCGCCGTCACCAAAATAAGCTTGGCGATCGAGCACGCTATCGAGAATAGTGCCGTTACTGTATTGCTGATTGAATATTACGGCAACATCGGCGCTAGGGTGTTTTTCTTTCAGTAATTTAAAATAGCTAATAATTTTTTCGCCGGTGGTCAAAGATCGTGTGACTTTATTGAGCACAACATGCATCAATGATTCGCCTTTTAGCTCTCCGCAATTGATCTCTTGGTAAATACGCTCTAGTCGTAATTGTTGTTCGGCAATTAAAGCGAAGAATTGACTATGTTGGTTTCTTTCGACATTTTTACAGAGCTCAGCAACGATTTTTGCCCGTTTTCTCGGGTCGTCAGAAATATGTGAATCTTTGACGTAGCCAGAGGCGCTACTAACGCCGTCGTGAGAGGGCTGGCTTTTGGTGGGTATGCCGGCTAGGCTGGGTTGGCTCGCTAGTAGACTGAGTGCCAATATTATAAGCAGATGTTTCATTTTCGCTCTCGATGATTCCATGAATCTATCATCGGCAATGAGACAAAGGAATGTAGCTTAAGAGTGATGAAAAATTAAAAGGTTGTGCCGTTCCAGCTTCAAAGATGGTACTCGGGGCCGCTGAACTTGATATAAACACGTTTGGTGGGTGCGGATAAATATAGCGCTAAGAGCTGACTTAGGGTTTTGGATAAATTTGCAGTTTGGCTATGCGCAAGGCCGATGTTTTTGAACTCAAGATAGGCGAGGGGCTCATTACTGCTACCAAATATCATGTCTTCGCAGTAGTTAAAGCTGATCATGACGTAATTCTCGGCCTTGCCAAGCTGGCTGGATAGGGTTGTGATGCGTTCTTTAATCAGGGTTTTACGCTTGCCAGAATTCAGTTTAACGTTGGTTTTAATGGTCAAATAAGACATGTTTTGACTTTACTAAAGCAAAATTAAGCCTATTGCGCTAATTATTACGAAAATTTTAGGTTTAAATCGGCATAAGCATTATACGGATCGGTGAGAGCCATGGCATAATACGCCGTTCTAAATCTTTGACTTACTTACATTTAATTAAAAGACCATGCAGCAGCAATCAACTGGCGCCGAGATATTAACAGGCGCGGAAATTCTAGCGCGAAGCCTCAAAGACGAAGGTGTTGAGTATATCTTCGGATATCCAGGCGGCGCCGTTTTACACATCTACGATGCGTTGTTTAAGCAAGACGCAGTAAAGCACATATTAGTGCGTCATGAGCAGGGTGCCTCGCACGCAGCTGATGGTTATGCTCGTGCTACGGGTCGGCCAGGGGTATTGCTAGTGACTTCAGGTCCTGGTGCTACCAACGCTGTGACGGGTATTGCAACCGCCTATATGGACTCGATTCCTATGGTGATCATTACCGGTCAGGTCAACACCTGGGCGATTGGTAGTGATGCATTTCAGGAAGTTGACTCAGTGGGCATTACCCGCCCGTGCGTAAAACATAATTTCTTGGTCAAAGATGTGAAAGATTTGGCTGAGACCATTAAAAAAGCGTTTTATCTCGCCAGCAGTGGTCGACCTGGCCCGGTTGTGGTTGATGTGCCGAAGGATGTGACGGCGTTAACTGCTGAGTATCATTACCCTGAGAGCGTTAATATTCGTTCATACAGTCCAGTAGAGAAGGGGCATAGCGGCCAAATTAAGCGCGCGGTAGAGATGTTGTTGGCAGCGAAAAAGCCAATGATTTATACCGGTGGTGGTGTTGTTCTCGATAATGCGTCAGAGATTTTGGTCGAATTCACCAAGTTACTGGGTTTTCCGATTACCAATACCTTGATGGGTTTGGGCTCGTTTCCAGCTTCAGATAGGCAATTTTTAGGCATGCTTGGCATGCACGGCACTTATGAAGCCAATATGGCTATGCATGACTGTGATGTGTTGCTGGCAGTGGGTGCGCGTTTCGATGATCGGGTCGTTGGTAAGGTAGAAGAGTTTTGCCCCTACGCTAAAAAGATTCATATCGATATCGACCCAGCGTCGATCTCGAAAAGCGTTATCGTCGATGTGCCAATCGTTGGTTCAGTAAGCAGTGTATTAACCGATATGATCGCTCAGCTTAAAGCGACTGAGGTGAAGACTGATGCTGATGCGCTGACTCAATGGTGGAATCAGATTGAAGCTTGGCGTAAGCAAGATTGTCTGCGTTATGACACCAAGTCTGACATTATTAAACCGCAGGGTGTCATCCAGAAGCTCCACGAAATCACCAAAGGCGACGCTTTTATCACCTCAGATGTTGGTCAGCATCAAATGTGGGCGGCGCAATATTACGGTTTTAATAAACCGCGTCGTTGGATCAACTCAGGTGGCCTTGGCACTATGGGTTTTGGCTTGCCTGCAGCGATTGGTGTTCAACTCGCTTATCCCGACGAGACAGTGTGTTGTGTTACCGGTGAAGCCAGTATCATGATGTGTATTCAGGAGCTTTCTACCTGTTTGCAATACGGTTTACCCATCAACGTGGTATCGCTGAATAATCGTTACATGGGTATGGTGCGTCAGTGGCAAGAATTCTTTTATGAAGGTCGCTATGCTATGTCGTATATGGATGCCCTGCCTGACTTTGTTGCGTTGGCGAATAGCTTTGGCCATGTTGGTCTTCGTGTTGAGTCACCAGCAGATGTTGAAGCGGCGTTAAAAGAAGCCATTGCCGATACCAAGCGCCTTTATTTTATCGACTTTGTTACCGATCAGACTGAAAACGTCTTTCCGATGATCGCAGCAGGTAAAGGTCATCATGAGATGCATTTGCCAGCGCATATGACAGCAGAAAGAGATTTAGCCTGATGAAACATATCATTTCCATTTTGCTTGAAAATGAATCGGGTGCTTTGTCGCGTGTGGCGGGTTTGTTTTCAGCGCGCGGTTACAATATTGAGTCACTGACGGTGGCAACGACAGAAGACCCGACGATGTCACGCATGACCTTGGTGACCAGTGGTTCGGACCAAATCATTGAACAAATCATTAAGCAGCTGAACAAGCTGATTGATGTGGTTAAGTTGGTTGATCTGTCTGAAGACGAGCATATCGAGCGCGAAATGATGCTGGTTAAAGTCAAAAGTAGCGGGCCAGACCGCGAAGAGCTTAAGCGTCTTACTGAAATTTTTCGTGGACGCATTATTGACGTTACACCACGTACCTATACGGTAGAGCTTACAGGCACCGGCGGTAAGTTAGATGCCTTTTTGCAGGCCTTAGAAGCAGCATCTATTATTGAAACCGTGCGTTCAGGTACCTCAGGTATTACGCGTGGCGACAAAGGTTTAAGTTTGTAATTTAAATTTTCTTTTTATACACATTACTATTTTACGGGAGTGACATTGGCTATGAACATTTATTACGATAAAGACGCAGACCTATCGATTATTCAATCGAAGAAGGTAGCAATTTTAGGTTATGGCTCACAAGGTCATGCACATGCAAATAACCTGAAAGATTCTGGTGTCGATGTTGTAGTAGGTTTGCGTGAAGGCTCTAGCTCTGCTGTTAAAGCAAGCAATGCAGGTTTAACTGTACAGTCTGTTGCAAAAGCAACAGCGGGTGCTGACGTAGTCATGGTGTTGTTGCCAGATGAACATCAAGCACGTGTTTACCGTGATGAGATTGAGCCTAATTTGAAAAAGGGCGCAAGCTTGGCTTTTGCTCATGGTTTTAACATACATTATGGTCAAATTGAGCCGCGCGCTGATCTAGACGTCATAATGATTGCGCCAAAAGGCCCAGGTCATTTGGTTCGTTCTATGTACGAAAACGCAGGTGGTGTGCCAAGTTTAATTGCCGTACATCAAGATGCCTCAGGTAAAGCTAAAGAAGTTGCGTTGTCGTATGCTAGCGCAAACGGTGGTGGTCGTGCGGGTGTGATTGAAACCAACTTCCGTGAAGAAACAGAAACCGATTTATTTGGTGAGCAAGCAGTATTATGTGGTGGTGCAACAGCCTTGGTACAAGCAGGTTTTGAGACTTTGGTCGAAGCCGGTTACGCACCCGAAATGGCCTATTTCGAATGTTTGCATGAGCTTAAATTGATTGTTGATTTAATGTATGAAGGCGGTATAGCTAATATGCGATACTCAATTTCAAATACAGCAGAATACGGCGATTTGACTCGCGGTCCACGTATCGTTACCAGCGAAACTAAGGCTGAGATGAAGCGCATTCTTGAAGAAATTCGTAATGGTGAATTCGCCCGTGAATTTATTCTCGAAAATCAGGCGGGTGCAGCCACACTTAAAGCTAAGCGTCGTTTGGGTGAAGAGCACCAAATCGAAGTGGTTGGTGCAAAGCTACGTTCAATGATGACGTGGATCACTGACAGTAAAATCGTAGATCAGACTAAAAACTAATTCCACTCGTTTTTACTTGTTTAAACCTAGCGTAGAACACGACCTGTGATTGGTCGACGCGCTCATAGTCCTATCTCGTTGGCAGGGTGGCCGCTATTTCTAGCGGCTATCCTTTTAGCGGCAGTGAGCTTTTCCTATAGCATAGTGTTAGCACTGTTCTTCTTTTTAGTGCTGTTAATACTGCTTTACCTCTTTCGTGACCCGTGGCGTTCTATTCCTGCTGACCCGCTAGCAATAGTGGCACCTGTCGATGGCCTAATTATTGAAATTGCTAAGATGAATAATCCGCAAACCGCGCATTTAGATCAGCGCATCACTATCGAGTTATCGCCAGCGGGAGCTTATGCGGTACACAGTACTACTGAAGGTAAAATCACCACTCTAAGTCGTAACGCGCCAGATATAGAAAATCGAGGTAAAAATATGACGGCTTTATCGATAGTCGTGCGCACTGATGAGGGTGATAACGTCGTATTAGTCGTTCATCGTGGCCATTTCGGTTACTATCCGCGGTGTTACCATTACACGGGTGAGCGTGTTGGTCAGGGCCGTCGCCTCAGTTATATCCCTTTTGGTCGGCGCGTTGATGTTTATGTGCCAGATACCGCAAGGCTTAATGCAAAAGTGGGTGATCAGACCATTGCTGCAGAATCCATACTTGCACACTTTGTGCATTAATTTGGCGATACAGTCATAATTACAAGTATTAAGTAAAAGAATTCACGCGTATGGAACACGAAACGAATCAAGAGAACACCGAGCCTAAGCCTATTGTCGATGACGTTGAAGACAAAAGTCGACCGCGTCGGCGCGGCATTTATTTGTTACCGAATTTGTTTACCACAGCGGGTTTGTTTGCCGGTTTTTATGCGATTGTTTCGGCCATTAATAGTCATTTCGAGGTCGCATCTATAGCGATATTTGTTGCCATGGTGCTCGACGGTCTGGATGGTAGAGTGGCTCGCATGACTCATACAGTGTATTTGGTGCAGAATACGATAGCCTAGTTGATATGGTGGCTTTTGGGTTGGGACCGGCGTTAGTCGTTTATCTCTGGTGTTTGCAGTCATTGGGCAAAGTCGGTTGGTTGATCGCATTTATTTTTACTGCTTGTGCAGCATTAAGATTGGCACGTTTTAACTCGCAAAAGGGCAGTTCAGAAAAGCGTTATTTTAAAGGCCTAGCGAGCCCATCGGCGGCAGCATTAGTTGCTGGTTTTGTTTGGGTGGGCACCGAGTGGATTAGTGTGAGTACGGTCACTGAGCCCAATCGATTTATTACTATGATCGGTTTAATCGTTACCCTGTCAGCAGCTTTGCTGATGGTTAGTAATATCCTCTTTCGTAGTTTTAAAGATTTTGATATTAAGGGTCGCGTACCTTTTGTTACCTTAATTATCGTGGTGATGGCGTTTGTATTAGTATCTATTGATCCACCAATAGTCTTATTTGTCGGGTTTTTGGTCTATACGGTATCGGGCCCGATAGGGTCATTGATGCGCAGTAGCGCAAAACGCAGGAGTGATGATAGCTCAGCAAACAGTTAACGTATTTTCTATCAGTATTGCACTTTAGCTTGCCAGTAGACATGCAGCAATGTTGTTAAGGCTATTGGCTTAGCAATTAATTTGGCTGTTGCAACGACAGCCGTTATGCTTAACCCGCTGAACATAGGTGTTAGCATGAAATTTTTGCTTAAAATCACACTAAAGCTGCTCATAATTATCGCGTTGCTAGCGGTCGCAGCGTATATCGCTGCGCCCTATATAGTTGAAAATGTACTGTTGAGGCAGTTAGAGCGTCAAGGCTTAGAAAATATTTCTATCCGTGCCGAGCGGCCTAAGTGGAACGCAATAAAACTAAACTGGCTCAGTGTTGAATCACGACAAGGGGCCGTAAAGTGGTTGCTTGAAGCGAAAGATACCAATGCGCAGATAAACCCATTAGAACTATTGCGTGGAAATTTACCACAGTTAACTGTGGCACAAGCCTATCTGAAAATAGATAGTCGTAGCCGCAGTGAAGTCAATGTTCAGAGTGATTTCGAATTAGGCTTGCCGGCTCAGTGGTTGCGATTAGTGCCGCTGCGGTCATTCGATATCAATCAGCTAGCAATTAATTGGGTTGGTAAACAAAACAAATTCAACTATGACGGTGTCGCATCGGGCAGCCGTATTGCTGACCGTATGCAGTTGGCGTTATCGATAACACGCCGAGACAGTCCTCAGCGAACACGTTATACCTCAACACTGTTGATGACAACCAGCGGACAAGTATCGCTAACCATTACAGATGATACTGAAAATAGCTCGGAATCATTGTTATCCTTTAAAGCCAGACTCACCGATCGCAATAACGCAATCGAACTAGGTAAAGCAGAGCTTGCCTTCGATACCTTAGCATTAAACCAATTGGCAACAGAGCTGCGCTTATTTGAACCGATAGATGCGAAAATATCAGGGCAGTTCATTTGTCTGCCCCGTGGTCATATTAATAAAAAAATTGTAGCGGGTTCGCCAATAAAATATCGTTTGTTTGGTGATGTATATGCCAAGCTTGATTCAGTCGCCGCACCTTTTTATGCCTATGATGCAGCGGCTGAAATCTATGCAAGTTTTGCTGTTGATCATGTTAGCACTGACATCACCATTGAAAGTAAATCAATCATAGAAACTGCACCGCCAGATGAATTATTAGCGTTTGCGAAATCGTCTCCACAGCTCTTGCCATTGGCTACAACAAAACCACTGCGTATTGACGTGGTAGAACCTGTGCGTTTTCAGTCAGATATGGCCTTAGGTGAATTAGTCGATTTACAGAAATGGCAGATGAAAGGTCTCATTACCGCAAGTTTGCCACTGAATAATGGACAGCAATGGTTACTGTCTCTTGATTCACCTAGCGTCAGTATTAGTGATTTAGTGACATTAAATGCACGCTACACATTACGCTTACCGTTGGGTCAGCTAGATTTTGATGAAGGCTATGTCAAACCATCAAGCCTAAATTTATCTGGGCTGATTAGTGCGCGCAGCGATCAGGTTTCTGTATCGCTAGATCACCAATCATCATGGAGCACAGCGAAAGCTAAATTTGGCGAGACTGTTCTTAATAAGCCACAAATAGTCCTTAGCAAAGGCGTGGCAGTTTATTACGATGTGTCGACACAGCGATGGCAGTCAAACAACGCACAGTTTGTTCTGCAAGCTGAGCCGCTGACTATCGGTGAGGTTACTATTACACCGCAGGCAATGAATATTGATGTTGAACAAGCATTAGGTGTGGGTGATAAGTGGAGTATAAGTGGACTCTTGGATATAGAGTTATCACTAAAAAGTGCTCAGGTAGATAAGGCTTTAGCACTTACTATCAACGCGCCCTTTAAAGCCGACCAAAACGTACTAACCGGAACCAATACACTGTCGTTCAAAAACAGTAGCGCAGTGATGAGTGGCGAGTTCGCCTATGAATGGCGAGAGGCGACAGGCGGAGTGCATTTGCAGGCGACAGCCAGTCCACTTAAAGACTGGATTGAAGCAGCGGCAGTGTTTATGCCTAACAAGCTAGCTGATTTGCAGCTAGAAGAGGGCGCCTTAGATGCCGATGTCTCGCTATTACTACTAGAGAACGACACTAAAGCAAAGGCCGATGTACGCCTTACCGGAATAGTTGCTAGTCATGGCGATGTAGTAATAAATGGAGGCAGTAGCCGAATCATCGTTGATGACTTATTTGAATTTTCGAGCAAGAAAAAAAGTACGGTAGCGCTAGCGTTATTTGATGTCGGTTTACCTATCAAAAATATCCGTTTTACTATACGGCCTAGATTGACAAAAGAGGGTTCTACAGAATTTTTGGTGAGTGACTTTTCGGCTCAATTGTTGGGTGGGCGTATTGTTGCAAAAAACCTTATATGGGACCCCAATAAATTATCTCAGTTTAATTTGCTTGTGCAGGGCCTTGAGTTAGAAGAAGTGTTGGCGTTGGAGCAGCAAGAAGGTCTTAAAGGCTCAGGTCTAATAGACGGTGTTATTCCAATAAGCGTATCAGCAAACGGTGAGATATCCATAGATTCTGGGCGTTTGCAGGCGCGTTCGCCAGGTGGTGTGCTGGCCTATCGTGGTGAAGATATCAATGCCCTGGTTAAAGACAATCAAGGCTTAGAGATAGTAGCCAAAGCATTAGAAGATTTTCGCTATCAGAATCTAAATGCCAAAGTGCAGTACCAGCCAAGTGGCGATATGGTATTGGCGTTGTCGATAGTTGGCCACAACCCAAATTTTGAAAATGGCCGCCAAATAAACCTCAATGTGAATGTTGAAGAAAATGTTAAGTCTTTGTTGCAAAGTTTACAACTTGCTGATGATTTAGCTGGTAGGATTGACCGACGTGTTCAGCAAGGGTTAAAGCAGAACGCGGATAATGAATAGTAAAATTGCCAACAGATGAAGGTGGCTATGTCACGCAATAAAAATCACAGTTCGAATCATAGATTGCATAGCACGTTTTTAGCTGTGCTGTCACTGGTGTTCGTCGCAGCATGTGCACCAACGATAAAAGTGCAGGCACCGGATAAGCCTATTACCATTAATCTTAATGTAAAAAT
>JAADIY010000054.1 GCA_013151045.1 Gammaproteobacteria bacterium | reverse complement strand
GGGCAATTAATCGATAAGCATATTTATGCACTATGTTTTCATCGCACATTAAAATGTGCGAAAGGCAGCAAATTTGGAAGGCACATTGTAGAAGTCTGCGAACCAAAAGTTCTTGCTGAGTTGGCGACGTCAAAAATACAAGAGATGGCCTATGATTTCGTTGGTGGTATCGAAGGGGTATTCGTTGAATACAATAAAGGAGAAGAATTTTATTCTCGTCCAGAGCAGCTTGAACAAGCGCGGCTAATTTATTCTCAAAAACCGCGAGATCCTTTCGAGACCGAAAATGAGTTTAGAATGGTTATTATCTCTCGAGATAATCTTGGCGAGAATTTTGAGCTGGATTTGGGTATGGAACTAAATTTTGCTAGACGGTTATAAAACATTTAACAAGCGGTCCAGATCGACGCGCAAAAAGCGCACGCGTCTGAACCAAAACGTTAGCCAAGGTAAGCCATGTGGGATGAAATAGATTTAGCTAATTGGAAAGAAATTCCGTGCATTACGGGTAGGCCTGCTACTGAAGAGGATATTGAAGGTGGTATCGCTGTATTTGCAATTCCGTTTGGGAGCAAACCTTACGATATTGAGCTTCCATTATGCGCAATACAAATTGACAAAGAAAGTAATAAAAGAACACCGTGCATAGCAATACAAATCGAAGAGGCTGACAATGGAGTATTTGTCGGTGTTCGGTATTTAAATGGAGGTAATGGTGTTGGGACAACAAATGAATTTGAACTGTTTTTTGAACCGAATGAAGAGTTTGGCTTATAACAAGGCAAATGAATCAGAAGCCAAAACTTACGCTCCTGCCTCTGGTGTTTGTGGCGTTATATGTTTTTTAGGTTTAGAGTTTAAATTTAATAAAGAAGTTAATTATGTGGAATGCAGAACGTTCAAAGATAGGTGTCAATTTAGATAAGATTTACCAATCAGATAGAGTCAGACTGTTGATGGCGACTCTCTAAGTTTTTAGTGTTAGGTTTTTATTTTTGATTGTGTTTTTGGGTTTTTGCGACCTTTTCATGAGCCTGAGTTGTTAGTTAAAACGCAGATTATCGCGTGGACTGTTTGGACGAGTAAAACGAAGGAGTTCCGCAGCGCGCATATTTACAAACAATAACGAAGGTACCGTCTGGAAGACGGCTTCTGAATGGGGGTAAGACTTTTGGTTGCTTTTGGCCGCAAAAGTAACTCGCCAAAAAAGGCGAAAAACACTAACAAAGAAAAACCACTTAAATTGCGATATCAATCACTGTCATTCCTGCGCCGGCAGGAATCCATCTTTAAAGTATCTCCTGATATAGGTCATTCCACTTTGGGTTTTCCTTTTCAATAAGCTTGATTTTCCATTCACGTTTCCATTTCTTCATTTGTTTTTCGCGAGTTATTGCTGATTCTATGATTTCGTGTGCTTCGTAATAAACTAGGGTGTGAACTTGATATTTTTTGGTGAAGCCTGGCGATTGGTTGTTTTTGTGTTGCCAGATACGTTGAACAAGGTTGCTTGTAACGCCGATATAGAGGGTGCCGTTTTTCTTGCTGGCGAGTATGTAAACGTGGGGGTGTTTGGTCATAAGCGATATTGCTGGGGTTCCCGCCTGCGCGGGAATGACGTCTTGGGCAATGAGCCAATAATGGTTTTACGCGGCTGGTTAGCTATTTTTCAGGCGATTGATCCTCAATAGCCACCGCTACCTTCGGCCAGTCATCAAACGGAAACGGTTGTTTCTCAGTATCAAATAAAACAAAGCGAACACATTGATTAATATATTGACTAAGCTGATTGGCAAAACCACTTAAACGCTCACGGCGTTCACCCGTGAATAAAACAAAGCCAAACTGAATGAATGCAACGGCTACTGCTACATAGAGTGCGACGACGAGTAGTAGGCCAAAAATAAACATGAAAAATAGGCGCAACCAGGTGGTGCGGCTAATCATATTTTCTTTTGTGTCATCTTCCATTTTTGATCACCTCTGTTATTAGTATGGCGGTGCCTAAGACTAATTCAAGCCTAATGCAGCGAGGCGCGCCATTCTAGTCCGGCTACGATTTCTGCTTCTGATTGTGCGAGTTCTTGTAAGCGTTGATAGACTTCGTCCTCGCTAAAATAATTTAGTGCCATATCGACAAAGACGTGGCCGTGTTTGGCTTCGACACCTGCGAGGACTTTGTAGAAATGTTTGAGGTCGGGTTCTTCCAAGGCTTCGCCAATAATGCGAAAACGCTCAGCGCCTCTGCATTCAATCAGTGATGAGACGAGCAGTTGGTCGAGAAAGCGGTCTGTTCTACCGTGACGCATTTTTTTGCATAGTTGATTAACGTATGGGTCAGGCTCATCTTTGATTAGGCTGACACCGCGTTTTTCCATTAGCTCATAAACTTGGCCAAAGTGCTCCAATTCTTCTTGGGCGAGCTCGATTAGAGCTGGGATGATCTTTGGCCTGTCTGGGTAACGGACGACCATGCTCATGGCTAATGACGAGGCTTTACGTTCGCAATTAGCATGATCTGCTAGAAAGGCGTCAAAGTTCTCTATAATGACGTTGGCCCAATTAGGGTCAGTCGCGCTCAATAGGTCTATCGATTTTTTTGCCATACTATCTCTATAATCTATATAAGTAATTGTTAAATGTCTGTGTCAACTCTAGCTCAAAGTGCTATTCAGCGACAATGGCTGGCTTATCGTCAACGATTTGCCCCTGAGTTTGAAGCGTTTTATTCTACTCTTGGCCCGCCCGCTGACAATCTAGGTTTGGTTGTTGTCATACCGTGTTATGACGAGCCTGGTGTAGCTGACACGATCAATGCCTTGCATGTCTGCAAGCGGCCAGACTGCGGTGTAGAGGTTTGGGTCATTATAAACGCTTCTCAGGCTGACGACGATGCTATTCATCAACAAAACAAATCTACCTTTGAGCAATTGGCGGCTTGGGCGGGGCAGTTTAATGATGAAGGGTTTCGTTTGCGCTGTGTCTATAAAGATGACTTTCCGGTCAAGCATCAAGGTGTTGGCCTGGCCCGCAAGACCGGCTTAGATATCGCAGCGTCACGTTTTGCTGAAGTGAGTGCTGACGATGGTGTATGTATTTCGCTCGATGCAGATTGTTTGGTTGACTCTAACTATCTTTATGAGATTAGCCATCATTTTGATCTTAATCGACATGATCAGGTTGCGACGATTGATTTTCAGCACCAGCTTGAACATGTGTCTGATGCTGAACACAGCGACGCCATGGTCGCCTACGAGCTGTATTTACGTTACTACGTGCGCGGTATTGATTATGCCGGTTTGCCTTATGCTTATCACACGTTAGGCTCTTGTTTTGCCGTGCGCGTCAGTGCTTATATGGCGCAGGGTGGTATGAATAAACGTCAGGGCGGCGAAGATTTTTATTTTATTCATAAATTTACCGCCTTAGGCCAATGCGGACGCATTCTGTCGACGCAGGTGTTGCCTTCTGCGCGCTTATCTCAGCGCGTGCCATTTGGTACTGGGCCTAGTGTCTCGTGTTGGGCTACGGGCAATGACAAGGCTTATGGCACGTATAACCCTGCCGTTTTTCATGACCTGCGTTGCTTAACGGCTTGGTTGCAAGGTTTGAATGAGAAATCTGACTTTAGTTTAGAGGCTATGAAGGTGTTGCCTAAGCCATTACTCGTATTTTTAGGGCGTCAGGGTGTTGATCAACGTATAGTTGAAATTAAAGCCAATACTGCGAGTATTGATGCATTGGTTGAGCGGTTTTTGCGTTGGTTTAACGCATTTTTGGCACTCAAGTATGTCCATTATGCACATGAAGCCGATTATCAATCTCAGCCGCTGATTATTTCGGCGCAGACACTGTTACAAATGTTTGAGTCTATGCCTGGAGCTGAGCGGGCAAAGTCGCGTGATACGCTTTATGGTTTGCTAGAGCAATATAGACACTTGGATAGCAAAAACGTGACGTGAAAACCGTATTGCATGATGAAAACACGGTAATATGAGTAAGCATTGTTGTGATGTAATTAGAGGCAGAGGGTAAAAGGGTATTTATGGAGCGACGATTTTCTCCGCGAATTGAGGTGAACCTAGACGTCGATGTGCTATTGGCTGATGGGCAAGTTTTTACTCTGCCCGGCATTGATTTGTCTTATATGGGCGTTTCGTTTAACTGTAACTATTGGACCTTGCAGCAAATCTTCCCTGACGGCAATTGGTCTGGCCCTAGAGATAAAGTGAATTTTACGCTTAGCATTAAATTGAATGATGAGTTCACCTTGGATTGCGATTCGGTTGTAACGCGCTTTTTACGCTTATCGGAAGATGAATACCATATTGGTGTACAGTTTTTGGACCTTGATGATGAGACGCAGCATGATTTGATACATTTTGTAAATGGTGCGGAAAAGTAATTTTTCATATTTTAAAAATGTTTGGCTGACATCAGTAAAAACCAAATGTCTAGTGGCTGAGGAGATGACATGACATGTTTGGTCGAAAGGCGGTAACCATGCTTAGTGCGGATCAATCCTTACCAGGGCGTGATACGGCAATGGCTGTTGCTGAGACACATCATGTTAATGGTAATCGCTTGCAACCCCCCTTTCCTGATGGCTTACAACAAGCAGTATTTGGGTTGGGCTGTTTTTGGGGTGCTGAACGCTATTTTTGGCAGTTGCAAGGTGTCTATGTTACCGCAGTAGGTTATGCCGCAGGCTATACTCCTAACCCGAGTTATGAAGAGGTGTGCAGCGGGCAAACTGGGCATAACGAGGTTGTGTTAGTTGTCTTTGACCCTAACAAAGTGAGCTATATAAGTTTGCTGAAGAAATTTTGGGAAGCGCATAACCCGACACAAGGTATGCAGCAGGGTAATGATCGAGGCACGCAATATCGCTCGGGTATTTATACTTATAGTGATGAACAAATGATGCTAGCTAAGCGAAGCTTGATTGATTATCAAGCAGAATTAAAACGTTCAGGTCACGGTGCTATTACCACGGAAATTAAATCTGTAGCGGAATTTTATTATGCCGAAACCTATCACCAGCAATATTTAGCGAAGAATCCAAATGGTTATTGTGGTTTAGGGGGTACGGGCGTGGAGTGTTCGATAGCCAGTAGCTAATCTTTTTTATTCATCTTCTGGTGGACAGTCACAGGTGCTCCACTGAAAAAATTCACGTGTCTCTAAACGTTGAGGGGTGTCGAGCAAGGTGGTGCTTTCAGCTTGTTCGATAAGCATACCGTCACACATAAACAATGCATTGCCCCCTAGACGACGAACTTGTTCTAGGTCATGGGTGACGACAACAACAGGCATGTTTTCACCTAGACCATGTAGTGAGGCTTCTATTTTGTTTTTAGAGCGGGGATCAAGCGATGCCGTAGGCTCATCTAATAACAGTACGGCCGGTTTGACAGCTAAGGCACGTGCTATACAGAGGCGCTGTTGCTGACCTAAGGAAAGGGTTTGTGCGTTGTGATCAAGCCGATCACAGACTTCGTCCCATAAGGCTGCTTGTTTTAGGCAGTATTCAATAAGACCGCTACTAGCCTGTTTACGTTGCTTACCGCGCAAGCCGAAAACAACGTTGTCGGTAATTGAGCAAGGGAAAACAGTCGGTTTTTGGCCAATTAAGCCAATATGTTGGCGTAGAGCATCTGCGCCTTTAGGCCAGTGTTTGCTGGCTATGCCATCAACGCTGATCTCGCCTTTCCAGTCTTTATCTAGCCCGTTTATACAGCGCAATAGTGAGCTTTTGCCTGCGCCTGAGGGGCCAATAATAGAAGTGATGCCGTTATCGGCGAGTGTTAAATTTAGCTTATTGAGAATAAGCCTGCCGCCGCGTTTAAGATTGAGGTTATTGACCTCAACACGGGCCTTGTCGTAGGTTTTTAGCTTTGGCTGATCGGTGGTTTTATCAGTAACGTGTGCGGTCGCCAATTGCATATTGGTGTAGGGTTTATTCATTGTCGCTTGAGTGCCTATTGAGAAAATGCGCGATCACACTGAACATGACGACTAGCGTAACAAGAATCAAAGCACTACTCCAGGCATGTGCCAGGATTCTTTCGTCAACGGCTTCTTGTGCAAGATAGAAGATATGGGTTTGTAAACTGGTCACTGGCGATAATAATGAATCTGGCCAAATGACACCTGAGAATACGGTGGCAGTGAATAGTATTGGTGCGGTTTCAGATAAGGTGCGAGCAATAGCCAGAAACAGCCCGGTTAACAAGCTGCGCCATGCTTTGGGTCGCCAGACATGCCAAATGATTTGGCCCGCTGACATGCCGAGTGAGCGCGCTGAGTCAGTCAGTGCTGTGGGTATGCGTTCTAGGGCATGAATGGTATTGAGCGTCAGTACGGGTAACACAATCATAGCTAAGACTATGGCGCCTGCAGCGAGTGATATTCCCCATTGCAGTAGGTGAACAAATACGACTAAACCGCACAGTCCATAGACAAGAGGTGGGATGCTTTGAAACGTCGTTAATACGTGAACCATCAACGATTGGCTGCGGCGCCCAGCATACAGTTGATTATGCAAAGATAGGCCCAGAGCTAAGGGCATGGCAATTGAGCAGGCTAGCGCACTGAGTAATACTGAGCCCATTATTTGTGGAAAAATACCGTGTTGGTTACTTAGGCTAGTTGTGTCACGGCTTTGTCCAAGCGTGCTGAGTCCAAAGAAACTGCTATCAAGCCCTGGCAAGCCACGCATAAGTAAATAGGCGAGACATAAAATGGGAACCACTAGCGCAGGTAGGGCCAGCAGACACAAAGCAAACTTACTCGCACGATTAATCATGCGCTGCTCTTTTATGCGGGGTCTGCGCGATAATGCTGAGCACTGCCACACATAAAGTTAAGACCAATCCGCAGGCCATTAATGCCGACCATTGATCGCTGCCAACACTGGCTTCGCCCATTTCTCGGCCTATACGCGAGGTAATGGTTTGTGCAGGGGTAAGTAGGTTATACCAAGGATCGGGAATACGGTCGATAGAGCCAACGACGAGCATGACGGCAATAGTTTCACCAAGCCCACGGCCCGTCGCTAACAATGACGCTGACCGGATGCTTGGCCAAGCTTGTGGCAATAAGACTGCAACAAGTTGTTGCGACCAATTGAGCCCGAGATTGTTAGCGGCTTCTCTATAATTATTGTCGATATCGCGAAAAGCATCTTGGCTCAGGCGCGTAATGGTCGGTAAGATCATTACTGACAGCAGCAGACCTGCTGCGAGTAAGCTGTGGCCAGTGAGCAAATCAAGATTGTTTTCTAGCCAGGGTAATAATAGTGCAATCCCCAGTAAGCCATAAACAACGGAAGGGATACCGGCGAGGATGTCGATACCGAGATTGACCGTGCTTTGATAACGTAACGGTAGTATCTCTACCGAGACGATAGCCGCTGCTAAGCCACAGGGTAGAGCGATGATGAGTGCGATGGCAATTGCCCAGGCACTACCTACCAACGCTGGTAAAAACCCATAGAGGTTTTCGTAGGGATACCATTCTTGTCCTATAATCGGTGAAACACCGTATTTGCTAAAAAATGGCAGTGAGGCGTGAGTGAGAAAACCAACAAATAAGACTATCAATGCAATGCTAGTCAATACCGAAAGCATTATCCAGCCGCGTAACCACATAAGGGCACCTCTATTAATTCTGGGCGAGATAGATTGAGAACCCAAATTTGCCAGATTAAGGAGCAAATTGCAGGTAATAGTGGGGCTGTTACGCCCTGAGGGAATGCGGTAGCATTGCTGAGGAAGTCCTCTTGGGGTGCCAAAATTTGCGACGTAGAGATGGCGGGTTTGGGACTCAAGATGCTCATCCATGAATTAATAGAGGTGCCCATAAGCTAATCCGATAGTTTGCTAGCAGCAGCCGAGAGAGGCAGGTAGCCGTTTTTTTCTATCGCAGGGGTAACGCCATCTGACTGAATAAATTTGATAAAAGATTGCAGCTCAGCAGTGCGTTTTTTTGCAACGATGATAGATAGGCTGCGCTGAATAGGGTAGCTGCCATCTAATACGTATTTAGCTTCTGCGGTGACAGTGTCGCCATTATCGAGTTTTAGCGGCATGCCGCGGGCTTTATCATTTAGCCAGGCATAGGAGAGCATGCCAATGGCTTGGTCGCTGCGACTAATAATGGAGCGTTCTTCGTTATTAGAGCCTGATATTACAGAGGCGCCTGGCGCGCGTGCTTTGGCATCACCAAGAATGACTTTGGCAAAAACATGGCGAGTACCGCGTGAAGACTCTTTGTCTATAACGAGAATTTTTTTGTCGAAACCACCGACCTCTTGCCAATTTTTTATATTGCCGCGATAGATGTCAGCCACTTGGTTTATGCTGAGGCTGCTGACGCCAGACTCAATAACTTCCTTTGATACGGTAATGGCAACGGCATCGCGTGCTATATCAATAATCTCGAACTTTTCTGCAAGCTTTGCCTGTTCTGAAGCCGTAGGGTGGCGAGATGTCATGCCGATGTTGACAATGCCATTAAGGACAGAATTAATGCCGGTACCCGATCCGCCTCCAGAAACGGTAATATTGGCCGCTGAATTAAGGGATTTATAGATTTCAGCGGCATCCGACATCACCGGTAGTACGGTGCTGGAGCCAGCGATACTCAAAGTGGTGTCAGCAAGGCTGGAATGGAACGGTAAAAATAAAGAAATAAGCAGAGCGATACGATTAAACATAGATGTTACTGAGAGTACAAACTAGAAAAATAAGACTAGCACGCTTTGCTCAATATATATCACAAAGTGCTAAAATTTTCTCTCTTATTCTGTTAGATACAAGCCGTGTCACCGGCTTCACTGGTAAATTTTAACTATGGACGTTACATTTTGGCGGCAACGCTGGGCTGAGAATGCTATAGGTTTTCATCGTGATGATGTTAATCCTAACTTGGTTAAACATTTTGATGTATTGGCGGTGCCTAAAGGTGGCTGCGTTTTTGTGCCCTTATGCGGTAAATCACAAGACTTGTTGTGGTTGGCGCAGCAGGCTATCGAAGTTATCGGAGTTGAGCTATCTGAAAAAGCAGTAGAGGCATTTTTCAGCGAAAATAAAATGACGCCAGAAGTGAAGCGGTTTGATCACATGGAGCGTTGGCATTGTGACAATATTACGATTTATCGTAGTGATTTTTTTGCTTTAATCCCAGAACTATTCGAGCATGTTGATGCGGTTTATGATCGCGCAGCATTAGTGGCTTTACCAAAGGCCATGCGT
Source organism: Gammaproteobacteria bacterium (assembly GCA_013151045.1). Taxonomy (GTDB): domain Bacteria; phylum Pseudomonadota; class Gammaproteobacteria. Next base: position 16,705 of record JAADIY010000054.1, on the reverse strand, counting down.
AGTGATTATTGCCGACAGTTAAATTATCTTATTCCAGAACCTTTGACAGCCTTATTAGTCAGTTTTGATTATGATCAAGAGAAAATGGATGGCCCACCGTTTTCAGTGCCAGCTTACGAGGTGCGTTACCATTTTGATAATATTGTTCCTATCACGCCGCTGAGTAGTACGGATATTATTGCTGAAGTGCCTCGTTTTGCTGAGAAAGGGCTTGATGCAATGCACGAGGAAGTTTATTTTCTCGGTTATCCAACGCGCTAATAAACACGTAATAGGCAGCAGGTTTATATGAATATAGTAATTACCGGTGCTAACCGCGGTATCGGCTTAGAATTTGTGCGGCAGTATTTGCTTACTGGTGATGAAGTTTGGGCTTGTCATCGAGGTGACTTGGCTGGCTTGTCGGCTATTGATTCGCCCTTGCTACATACAATACATTGGGACGTTACACAGGCATTGTCTGCTGAAACAGAAGCTCAATTACCGGCAACGATTGATATATTGATTAATAACGCCGGAATTTATGGTCATGACCAGCAGTTAAACAAAATTAGCGCTGAGACGATGCACAACGTTTTTGATGTTAATTGCATAGCGCCGGTAATGGTGGTGCAGAGTTTGGTGCAGCGAGTTTGTGCGGCGCGGGGTCGTATTGCTAACCTCAGCTCTAAGATGGGATCATCAACAGATAACAGTAGTGGCGGTTGTTATGCTTATCGTGCTGCGAAAGCGGCGTTGATTATTTGTTCAAAGTCTATGGCGATTGATTTGCAGCCACAAGGTGTCGGTGTGATTACACTTCACCCGGGTTGGGTTAAAACAGATATGACTTCACAGAGTGGCTTGATTGATACGCAAACTTCGGTCGCAGGTATGCGAAAAGTGATCGATAATATTGCCAATTATGATTTAGGTACATTTGTGGCGTTCGATGGTCAACAAATACCATTTTGATAACAGTTCTACTATTGAATATAGTGAATGTAGCGTGATTTAGGATGAGGGTTCATGACTAAAAAAACGGATACAACAACAGCGAAAAAAAAGACCGCAAAGAACACTGCGACAAAAACGGTAAAGAAAAAAACCGCTAAAGCTGCGGACTCCAGTAGTGCGATAAAAAAAGAGCTGGAGAAAACACAATCGCAGCTGCATGATTTACAAGAAGACAATGTTCAGTTGCAAGAAAAGTTATCTAAAATTGAAGAGAAACTAGAAGAAATTCCGCATCAGCGAGAAAATATTACTCGCTCATGGGATGATCAAGTCATGCATGGGCTTTGCCGTATCGCTAGAGCATGGAGTGATTACGGACCAGTGATTATCATTGTTTTGTTTTTGTTAATGATTGTTGCTTGGATTAGTCCTTGGGATGGTTTCTTTACCTTATGTTTTACTTTACTAATGGTGTGGGTGTTTATCGCATCGTTGGGTATTGCCAAGTCCAATATTAAAAATCGTTTTGATGAGGCCCTGTATAAGGTGCGTAATAAATAGTTGGCGCGATTGGCAGCTGTGGCACCGAGAAGGCGCATGGTAGAAAAGAATACGGGTTGCCAAACGATACGTTTGCAAATAACGATACCTGCGCATCGCTATCTTGCGTATTATCGAGGCGAGGCAGACACCGTTGTTGCGCAAGCCAATGATGGTCGGGTTATTCATTTGCCGGCGGAAGTGTTACGACCGATGTTGAAACATGATGGTATAGATGGCGAATTTCTTTTAAAAATTGACGAGAATGATAAGTTTGTCAGTTTGACGCCGGTAGTCTAGCTAATAATTTTCCCTTCCTATTATTTTTGGCCGTAGCAGCAGGCCCGACGGGCTTCATTTGCTGCGAGATCATGACGGATTTTTTCCCCTGCCTATAGTTGTAAACAGCAATATAGGCGTGAACGTTTTTGACATAACCGCGTGTTTCATTAAAAGGAATGGTGTCGACCCAAATGTCTGCAGGCAACAAATTACTTTCAGGGAGCCAGCGTTTTACTCGGTGTGGTCCAGCATTATAGGCGGCGGTGGCCAAAATACTGTTGTTGTCAAAACGATTTAGCATTTGACTTAAGTAGGTGCTGCCGAGGCTGATATTGAATTCGGCGTTATAGAGTTTGTTATTGTTTTTTAATGGTAGCTTTAAAGATTTGGCAACATTTTTAGCAGTGCCTGGCATTAATTGCATTAAACCACGTGCGCCGGCATGAGAGCGTGCTCTGACATTGTAGGCGCTTTCTTGGCGAATCATCGCGAGAATTAATGACGGGTCTAACTGATATTTTGCGGCTTCTTTTTTGACGGTTTCCTGGTGCAGCAGTGGAAAGCGTATTTCTAAATCGTCGCGGTGATCACTGCGTGCCATGGTCAGTATAGCTCGATCATGCCAGCCCCACTGATGAAGTAGAGCTGAGAATTTTTTTAGTTCTTCATTATCAAGATGAGAAAGCAGGTAGTACCATTCTCGTCGTGCATCGATTCTTCTTTCAAGCGCTATTAATTCTTTAATTCGCTTGATGGCGTCGAGTTTTTCAACGCTATCGAGTTCGGTTTGTGTGTATTGGAGAATTTCAACATTGAACTGATAAGGCTTTTCTATTCTGTCGGCAGCGAGAAAGCCATAGTAGCTGCGTAATTCGGCGAGTTCGTTGTAGAGCAGTTTGCTGTAGTCTGAATCACCGGTTTTTTCTAAGGCGCGTGCTTTCCAGTAACGCCATTGCGAACTGTTCTTTTGTTCTTCAGGTAATTTTTCAATAGTGTTGCGAATCGCAGGCCAATCTTGAGACCGTAGTAAGCTACGCAATTGCCACTCATAGCTGAGTTCGCTGCGTTGGGTTGATTCTTTCAAGCGATTAAACCAGTTGAGGGCATCGCCATGATGTTTGCGTGCGAGGACGATGGCGATGGTATTGATGGCATCTTGGCTTAGGTTTTCATTAATATTGCGTAAGGTCACCATTTTTGACCATACTTGATCTAATTGATTGGGCGCTACACGTGCGGTTTGTGTCGTAGCGTAAAGTCGTACTTTATCGTGGTAGCGATGATTTGGTGTGGGTATAGCATTGTGTAATACCCTTAGTGGATCGCGTCGAAGCCTTAGCCAATAATTTGCTAGTGCGTGCTCAGATTCATCCATAAAGCGGATCAAATATTTTGCTAAGTGATGTTGCCGAGCGTTAATGGCTAAATCAAAACGTTGCCATGCTAATTCGTTGCTAGGTCGATTAGCATTGATCCAATGCGCCAATAGGGGATCGCAGCTTTTTGGTAATGAGTGCGAGTGCAACCAAATTTTTGCGGCGGCTTTTAACGCAATCTCTTTATAACCGGTGTGATACAGGGCAGTTTGATAGCGACAATTTTTATCGATGTCATCACTAAATTGATAGTATTCACTGTATTGCTCCCAGGACTTTTTTTCTGCGAGGCGCTTGAGATAGGCAGAACGTAGACGCGAAGCTAGATGCATATCCTTATAACGTTCGGTGAAAGCATTAATGCGATTGAGCGATGTGGTGTTGAGATTGCGCCGTAATTCGATGTATTCGAGATAGGGAATAAGCGGATAGCCGCTCAGTTTGGCGCGTAGCTGTTGATATTCTGTTTTATTGTTGGCGCGCAGAGCTTTTTCAGCGGCAATAAATTGTTTGCGCAGTTGAAATTGTTCATTTTCTGTTTCAGCTGCGCAAATGTTTGTCAGTAAGACAAAGAGGGTTAAGCCTGCGAAAATGCTAGCTATATTTTTCATAACAAAAATTGCTGATGACATGGACTTTGGCACAGGTGCCAGGGTAGGCCGCAAAATGAAGAAAGCGCATGAGAGTGTATTTTAGGCATCAGTCTATTCTCGTTTTCGTCATAAAAGCGTATTCTAGATCATTCAACCACCAGCGGATAGGGAGTCAATATGGTAGTCACTCGATGGGTTTTGTCGGCACTTGTTTTTATATCAGCATGCGCTGTTAATGCAGAGGATCAAATACCTTTGCTTTCGGTTCGCGGTGTTGCGGAATTGATGGTGCCCGCTGATCAGGTTGAGATTGATTTATCGATAGTCAGCGAGGGCAAAACAGCCGAGGCTGCTTTAGAGAGCAGTGCTCAATCGACCCAGTCATTGATTGATGCATTAAATGGCCTTGGTTTAGCCAAAGATGAATATCACAGTGGTCAATTTCGTATTCAGCAGGTATGGTCAAACCGCCCTAGAAACCCGTCAGCAAACTGGCGTGCCGAGATTGTCGGTTTTACCGTAACAAGTCCTATGCACATTAAGACTAAAAAAATGAATGAAGTGGGCGTGTTGATTTCTAAGGTAGTCGAAGTAGGGGTCAATCAAATCAACTCTGTACGATTTACCTTGAGCGATCCACGTTATTACCGACAAAAAGCGATAGATGTGGCTGCGGAAAATGCGATTGAAGATGCGCGAACTTTGGCATTAGCGACCGGGGTAAAACTGGTTGAAGTGCATGCACTGACTATCGATGATGCAGCGGTTAGCCCAGTTTATGTACAGCGTGACCAATTAACGGCACGAAGTTTTGCCGCCGCAGAGAGTGCGGCAGTGCCATTTAATCCAGGTGATGCCACAGTGTCAGCGCGTGTTTCAATAAGTTATCGCATACAAACGGTCGGTATTTTGTAAACATTAACCGCGAGTGAGGGGTGGTCTTAGTACTCTCTTACAACGCGGAAACCGATGGCATCGCTGCGTGTCTTGTAGTCTCGAGAGTCGCGAGCTGATGCGCGTAGTTGATTAAGCGGTGAGCGATATGAGCCACCTCTGACCATACGTTTGTCGCAGCTACCGTTGATTACCCAAGCTTTACTGTCTAATGGCGCATTTTCGTAACTAGAGTGATAACAATCTTGCACCCACTCGGCGACGTTACCTGCAACGTTCTTAATTCCAAAAGGATTAGCTTCATGGCTTTCTACCGCTAAGGTTTGTTTGCCAGCGAGCTTGCCCACGCAGTCAGCACAGTTGGCATTTTCACCGCGTGGCTCATTACCCCACCAATACGTAGCTTGGCTGCCGGCGCGAGCCATATATTCCCATTCTGATTCACTCGGTAAGCGAAAGCTATGACCGGTTTGTTCTGATAGCCATGTCGTATAGTTAATCGCATCTTGCCAGCTAACATTAATGACGGGCTGATTGTCTCGGCCCCAACCTTCATCTTCAGGAATGGAGCGATTGGTGGCTTTGGCAAATTTGCGGTATTCGGTGAAATTAACTTCATGTTTGCTGATAGCAAACCGTTTAACTTTGACATCACGGTGTGGACGTTCTTCAAAATAGTCTGAGGTCACACTGCTACCCATGGTGAAATTTCCTGCTGGCATTTCAATCATGATTGGGCTGGCGCCGCCATCTTTAAGCGCATTGCGATAAACACGGAAGGGTACAGGGGTGACATCACGAGAAACAGGTGTTACTGCAAGTGACGGCGCTGTAGGAGCTTTGTTTGCAACGGGTTTTGCTACAGCCGCAGCAGGTTTGGTGCTTGTCGTCGCGACTGTTTTGTTTTTGTTGGTTAAAGTTTCAAGTGATTGGGGTGTTTTTTGTGTACTTACGCCAGATACTTTTTGCTTTGTTTTGAGTTCTTCGCTACCTATGATTTTCTGCCACTCGTCTTCTAAGCCGAGCTCTGATTTAAATAACCATGAGCCGGCGCCGATTAGAAGCAATGCTAATACTATGGCAATAACCATAATGTAGTTTCGGTTGCCCGCTGGTTTTGATTCCCAGCTTGTTTGGCCGATATCAGTGATAGCAGGAACGCTGCCAAGGCTGTTGCCATTGGTTAAGTTTTTGATGTTATCAATAATTTCATTGGCAGCAGGGTTGGTGCTGATTTGCTGGCGCAATACGGCAAGTTGACCTTCTAATTGTATGCGTAACTCCAGGTGACCGTCGTTTTCGCCTTTTAGTCGTGCCACCTCTTTTCGTGTTTCATTGGTCTCATCTTGTAACGCTTGCTTGGCGATCTCACTTTGTTTGCGATATTCAACTGCTTTGGCTAAATCCGATGAAAGTCTTTGTAATTGCTCGCTATCAGCGCCACTAGAGGTATTACTGTCGACTGAACTCAATTGTTGATTAGCGAGTTCGAGTTCGGCACGCAAACCTTCGATATCGAGTTTCGCGTTGTTAGCGACAGCTTCTGCTTGTTCTCTAAGTAAGCGTTGTTCATGTAACTGTGTTTCTAGGTCAAGTCGCTCGGCACGAAGATTGGTGTGTAAATCTTCCAGCGTAGAATTGGTTTTTTGATGATCGTCAATTTGAGTGTTGAGTTGTGATGTTAATTCAGCAATTTTAAGTTCGTAGGCACTCTCTTTCTCTTCTAGGTTATCTGCAAATTTTTCTGCGCTATCGTTAGCGCTTTCTAGGTTTTGGCGTAGTGAGCTAATGAGTTCTTCGCTATTGGTGATTTTTTCAATCAGAATAGATTTCTCTTGTTTCAGCTCTTTGACTTTTTGTGCAGTATCAGTGTGTCCAGATTCATTGTCTTCTATGCTATCGAGAAGTGCTTGTTTCTCCTTGTCAAGCTCATCAATGCGTAATTCGAGCTTAGAGTTATGCTGGATTAATGATTGTTGCTCTTTAAGGTCGCTTTCAAGTTTTGTTTTTACGGCTTCGAGATCAATAATGGTTTGTCTTAATGCATTGACTTCTTCATCTGAACCATCGGCGTTGGAGAGTGCATTTTCTAGTGCGCTATTTACTTTGCTAAGCTGATTTTCAGTCTCAGCAAGTGTATTGCGTAGCGTCTCGTTATCTGCGCTGACTTCGGTTATTTTGGTTTCTATATCATAGGCAGATGCCTTAATTTTTGACAGTGACTCTTCGGCAGCCATTGATTCTTCGGTTGCATTGCTTAGTTGTTCATTGACTGATTTTAATTCGTTCTCAGCACTTTCAAGTTCACCGCGTAGTCTTTCATTTTCAGCATCGATAGACTCTACTCGCTGAGCAAGTGCCTCACTGTTACTCTCAGCATCTTGTAGAAGGCTGATTTTTGATTCGTATGCTTCTACTTTTTCTTGTAGAGATTGCTGTGTACTCTCTAAGGTATTTATTTTGTCTTTAAGCTCATGGCGAGCTTTTTGGCTATCACTTATTTCTGATTCTAGGCTGGTGAGCTGATCGCGATTTTCTTCTAATTCACTTTCTTTTGTCTTTAACTGTTCGTCTAATTGCGCCAAAGTAGTGAGATGGTCTTGCGCAGACTGTTCTGCAGTCTTATACGCTTGTTGTGACTCCTGCAAGGTATTTTCTAGTTCATCGATGCGTTGCTTAGAACCGGAGTGGCTTTCTTGCAGTTGCTGTTCAAGATCGCTAAGTTTTCCCTCTAGCTCCTCTTTGTTTTGTTTGGTGCTGTCTAAAGCACCTTGAAGCGTTGTAAGTTCTGACGATTTTGCTTTAACCTCGGCAAGTAGGCGTTCGATTTCAGCATCTATTTCACCACTAATCGATACTTGTAGTCTTTCAGTCTCACGTGCAGCGTCTTCTAATTTTAGCTTAAGTTCGTGATTGTTTTGTTGCAGTGCTTGGTTTTCACGGTGACCATCTTCTACGCTGGTTGTGAGCTCTTTGATACGAGATTCATTTTTGCTCGTGATGTCGTTGAGTTCACTTTTTATCGATTCAAGTTCGTCGTTTAAGTGATTTTTTTCTGACGAAATAGTATCGATTTCTTTATTTAGTGATTCGATAGACGATTGCTTGTTTTCGATCTCTTTAGCAAAGTCGTTTACTGTATTTTGTTTTTCCGATAGCTCTTGTTTAGCTACAGTGAGTTGCGTGCGTAATTCTTCTTGTTCATGAAGGGTTTCTTCTTGCTTGTTTTTGGCTTCTTCTAAACTTTGTTTTAATTTGCTAACAACTTCTTGTTGGGCTTCTTTGCTGCCCTCTAGTTTTCCACGCAGTATTGACACTTCTTGGTCGGCTTGATGTTGTGCTGTGATGGCTTTATCTAGCTTGGCTTTTAAATGGTCTATTTCTTGTAAGTGGTCTTTTACACGTGATGCAGCTTGTTTTTCATCTTGCGTTAGTGCGTTGACGCTTTCTTTGGTTGCACGTAATTCGTCTTCAATTTTTTTATGATTTTTATGGGTAGTATGAAGTTCTTCGGTGAGGCGGCTGATTTCTTCTTGATGTAATTTCGCTTGTTGTATTGAGCTTTCTTCGCTTTGTGTTAGCGCCTCAATTTTTTCTTGCGAAATTTTAAGCTCATTTTCGATATTGCCACGGATATCGATTGCGCCGGAAAGCTGGTTTTTAAGCTCGTCTATTTGGTTTTGCGCTGAGCCTTCAAGCTCACTTTTTCCTTGCTCGGTTAGCGTTAATTTTGACTCTAATTCGGCAATGGTTTCATTCGCTGCTGATTCAGCTTGTTCAAGATGAGAGACTTTTTCCTGTACGGCATTTAGCTCAGTTTGTCGTTCATCATTTTGTTGTTTAAGTGTATTAATTTTCTCTAACAGTTTTGTTAGGGCATTTTCAGTCTCTAGCTTGCTCGTACTGATTGTGGCAGCATTTTCTTGTTCTTCGTAGAGTGCAGCTTTTAGACGCTTAATTTCGTCTTGGTTATGACTACGTGACTGGGTTTGTCGGCCTTTGGTTTCTTTTAATTCGCTTCGAAGTTTTTCAACCTGCTCGTGTGCTTGTAATTTAGTGTGTTTAAGGCGTGTTTCAGAAAGCTTTCTAAGATTATCAAGTTCTGATCTCAGTTGTTTGATTTGGGCAATATGTTTTGCGCCCAATGGTTCTTCAAATTCGATAATCTCAGCGCTTTCTGGTTCGACATCATTGGCTGTGGCTGATTCGTTTTCGCGATTGTCGTTAGTGCTTACGTTAGGGTGCTCGGTTTGAGCTTGTCCTGTAGAGGTAATAAGAGCAGTGTCTACAGAAGACATACCGTTGTTGAGGACGCGCGAATTAATGCCGTTTTGACCGAGAACGAAGGTTGCAGCAGAGCTGGTTCTACCATCGTTGCAGTAAGCAATATAGGTAATATTTTTATCGAGAAAACTTAATTTGTCACGCAGCTCAGGCATAGGAATATTGATGCTATTAGCAATACATTGCGCGCTATGCTCGGCGGCGCTACGTGTGTCCAACCATTTTGCGCCTTGTTCAATAAGTTCGCTCGCCTCAGAATAAGAAATATGATCAACTAGCGGGTCATTGAGCAGCTCAAGGAAGTCTTTCTTCGATAAGCGCATCAGCTCGCCGTCAGTCATCATGGTGATGGTGGCGCTGCGTTTGCTTTCTGACAATAAAGCGTCTTCACCAAAACATGCGCCATCGCTAATTTCTGCTAGCGTTATTTCGGTGCCATCACTTGCGTGTCGGCTAATACGGCAACGACCGTGTTTGATTGTATAATAAGCATCGCCGTCATCACCTTCGTTCATGACGATATCTAGGGCTTTGAGTGGTACCGATTGCATGCGCATAAGCAATCGTTGAATATTCATCGGTGGCAGTCTTAAGAAGGCATCTGACTGCAGTAGGCGTGTCATCCAGTCATCGTCATCAGCGCTGGCATTGATATCGCGAACTTCATAAGAATTTTCTTGGTGTGTGCCACCTGAGTAAACATCGAGTAAGGTTTTATCGATGAAAGCAATGGTGACACGTGTTTTTGCTAAAGCAGCATTTTGTCTTGGTTGTTGTGGCGAAAGAGGATGTGCGGCATCGTGGCTGCCGGCACGCAGTATAGAAACCTTTTTGCCGCCTTGTTGGAATTCAATTTTGCCTTCGATGAGATAAAGGGCGTTGGTGTCGTGATCACCTTCTTTAAAAATATAGTCGCCTTTTTCAACTTGTCGTATCTGTAATCGCGATACGACTTCATTGAAATTGTGAGGCGATAAGCCATCAAGAGGGACAAACCCTCTTAATATTTTATTGTCTATATTTTGTGCTGCTGCGCCCATTTTCTTTGCCACTCCATACTCATCATTCCATGGGTATTTATACGTAAAACCGGCTAGAAAAGACGTGACCGCTGTCCCATTTAAAGCAAAATAGCCAGAATTTCTGTTCAAAATGAACAGATGTGGCCTTAGTTTTGGTTGTTGTTGAACACCATCGATGAAAATGTGTTGGAGGGCAATTCATCTGTTATTTTTCAACTTATTTGGCGCTTATCTGCTTGCCAGAGAGGGTGATTGTTCTACAAAAGGGGTGTAATAAGGCGCAGGTGCAGCAAACGGGTTATCATACGCAATTAGTGTTAATGGCCTGCTATCGGTTAAGAAAAGGCAATAGTTATTTCCAATATTCAAATAATCGCACGTAACGAGCATCAGGTTTCGCGCAAGCACATTAGTGACAATGCGCTGAAGGTGTTGTCACGCCTTCGTCGAGCAGGCTACGATGCCTATTTAGTAGGCGGTTGTGTGCGCGATCTCTTGATTGGCAAAATCCCCAAAGATTTTGATGTATCAACCAATGCACACCCAGAGCAAGTGCAAGAAGTGTTTCGTAATTGCCGATTGATAGGGCGTCGCTTTCGTCTTGCTCATATTTATTTTGGTCGTGAGGTGATCGAGGTGGCAACATTTCGTGCGCCGCATCATCAGCAAGGCGAAAGTCTCCAGCACGAAGACGGCCGCATCTTGCGTGATAACGTCTACGGTACGGAAGAGGAAGACGCTTGGCGTCGTGATTTTACCGTTAATGCTTTGTACTACGATGTTTCAGACTTCTCTGTGCGTGATCATGTCGGTGCGATGGTCGATATAGAATCGCGCACATTGAGAATGATAGGTGAGCCTAACGAACGTTACAAAGAAGACCCTGTGCGAATGCTCAGGGCTATTCGTTTCGCGGCAAAATTAGATTTTACGATTGAGCCAGCAACGCAAGCACCAATTAAAGACCTTGGTAGCATGTTAAAAGACATCCCGTCATCGCGTTTGTTTGATGAGTTACTTAAGCTTTTTCACGGCGCAGCAGCGGTTAAAACTTTTCACATGTTGCGTGAAAATGGGTTGTTGCGTTATTTGTTCCCGCTTACGGATGACTACCTAAACCAAAATGCAGATAGCAGTGCCGAGCATTTGATTAATGCATCATTAGCAAATACTGATGCGCGTATTGCTGAAGGTAAATCGGTTACACCAGCATTTTTATTTGCTGCGATGTTGTGGGGGCCGCTGTTGGCAGAGCTTAATCGTAAATCTTATGATGTTCCGCAATACCAAGCTATTCATGCCGCGGCCGACCAGTTGCTCGCAACGCAATTGCAGTATACTTCTATCCCAAGACGTTTCTCAGTGATGATGCGTGAGATATGGCAATTGCAATCACGATTTGAAGTACGATGGGGTAAGCGACCTTGGCGTTTACTAGAGCATCCGCGTTTTCGCGCAGCTTATGATTTTTTAGTTTTGCGTGCCAATGCAGGTGAGGTACCATTAGAGCTAGCCACGTGGTGGACTGACTTTCAAGAATGTGAGGAGTCAGAGCAGAAAAAAATGTTGAAGAAAAGTGACGCTCCCAAAAAACGTCGACGTAAAAAATCAACGGCGGCAAAAAAAATAATAGAAGCGTAAGCATGACTAACGGCGAATTGCATACAGTTTACATTGGCTTTGGTGGTAATATTGGCGATGTTGCGAATAATATTGCCGCCGCTCGTCAAACACTCGATGGTTTGTTTCGTGTCAACGCGAATGTGCACTCATCGTTATATCTGAGTAAACCACATGGTAAAGTTGAACAAGATGACTTTATTAATGCGGTGTCGTCTTTCCAAACCAGTCTTGCGCCAATGCAATTGCTTAAAGAAATGATCACTATTGAAAATACTTTGGGTCGGACAAGAGAAATACATTGGGGGCCACGCACTATTGATTTAGACTTATTGCTTTACGGTGAAGAAGTTATCGAGACCGAGGCGTTAACGGTTCCGCATCGACATATTCAAGATAGAGAATTTGTTTTATACCCGCTCAATGAGATAGCACCTGATTTAGTCATACCTGAGCGCGGCCCATTATCTATATTGCTGAATTGCTGCGCCGATAACGGATTAAAACGCCTAGAAGAACAAGAAGCTGTGCAAGCATGAGTGAAGAAGGTGCGGAGAATCCGCGCTTTATTGTTGTAGAAGGCCCGATAGGTGTAGGTAAGACCACTTTGGCGCGAAGATTAGCGGCAGCCTATGGTACGCAGCTATTGCTTGAAGGTGCTGATGAAAACCCTTTTCTTAGTCGTTTTTATAGCAATCCACGCGACGCCGCGTTACCCACGCAATTATTTTTTTTGTTTCAACGCTCACGTCAGTTACAAAACTTGCGTCAAGGCGATATGTTGCAACCAGTACGTGTGTCTGATTTTTTAATGGAGAAGGACAGACTGTTTGCAGAGATTACCTTAGACGATGATGAGCTTGCTCTCTATGAGCAAGTGTATCAGCAACTAACGCTGGATATGCCAAGACCCGACTTAGTGGTTTATCTGCAAGCACCGGTGGATGTATTGTTAGCACGTGTTGAAAAACGTGGCAGTAGCTATGAGGAAGGAATGACTGCTGACTATTTAGAGCGAGTCAGTGACGCGTATTCCGAGTTTTTCTACCACTATCAAGACTCACCTCTACTTATTGTCAACGCGTCAGAGATAAATTTGGCAGATGGAGACGCTGATTTTGATATGTTGCTAGAAAGAATTGCACTAATTAAGCGCGGTCGCCACTATTTCAACCCCTTGCCTGATAAACTTTAGCCCCCACATTTAAACACTGACTTAGATTAAGTCGCGACAATGGCTGTTATGGATAAAAAACACACTTTATCAAGTATTCGAGACATGAAAGCAAACGGTGAGCGTATTGCTTGTTTAACCGCTTATGATGCCGGTTTTGCACAAATTCTTGATGAGGCAGGTGTCGATATTATGCTTGTCGGTGATTCATTAGGGATGGTTGTGCAAGGTAAAGAATCAACCTTGCCGGTCACCGTTGATGAAATGGTGTATCACACACGTTGTGTCAGCCAAGGTAATAGCCATTCATTTTTGTTAGCTGATATGCCTTTTATGAGCTATCCCACGCCAGAGCAAGCGGTGAGTAATGCCGGTCGATTGATGAAAGAAGGTGGTGCGCATGGTGTAAAGCTTGAAGGCGGCCGCGAGATTGTCGCCGTGGTTACGCGTTTGGCGCATGCTGGTATACCGGTTTGTGCGCACCTTGGTTTATTGCCACAGTCGGTAAATAAATATGGTGGTTATCGCGTCCAGGGGCGGGACCCAGAACAAGCTCAGAGCATTATCGAAGATGCAAAGGCTCTAGAAAAAGCCGGCGCAGATATGTTGGTGCTCGAATGCATACCGCGTTCACTCACCGAACAAATTATGGCTGCTGTGACTATTCCAGTAATTGGTATCGGCGCAGGCGCGAGTTGTGACGGCCAAGTGTTGGTGCTCTATGATATGTTAGGCGTTACAAAACACAAATTACCGCGTTTTGTTAAAAACTTCCTTGCCGATGCTGACTCTATATCAACAGCTGTCGAAGCCTATGTGCAAGCTGTTAAAACAGGTGATTTCCCACAGCAAGAACACGGCTATAACTAATGCAAAGTCTGCAGCAGGTAGCAGCGTTACGCGCTCTAGTGGCCGAGTGGCGTGGTCAAAATCTATCTGTTGGCCTTGTGCCGACGATGGGCAGTCTCCACGATGGGCATCGTAGTCTTGTCAAAGCAGCTAAAGCACGCTTTGATCGCGTTATTGTCACTATATTCGTTAATCCTACGCAGTTTTCTCCAGGTGAAGACTTTGATGATTATCCGCGTGTGATTGCTGCGGATAAAGCAATGTTGGTAGAAGATGGTGCCGATGCCGTATTTTTACCGACGATCGATGATTTGTATCCGCGAGGAGTCGAACGCACGACCTTAATCACCATTAGTGATTTAACGAATGAGCTTTGCGGCGCACACCGTGATGGCCATTTTGATGGCGCGATGACAGCGGTTAATAAACTGCTTAATATCACGCGTCCTGATGCCGTTTTTTTAGGTGAGAAAGATTTTCAGCAACTCTTTATGATGAAACAAATGGTCAGTGAGTTGATGATGTCAGTCGAAGTGATAGGTGTGCCGACATATCGCGAAGATGATGGTCTGGCAATGAGTTCGCGTAATAAGTACTTAACTGAAACAGAGCGCGATAAAGCGAAGGCATTGTTTGAGACATTAAGCGAAATCGAGCAAGCATTGAAAAACGGCAGCAATGAGTTTTCGCAGCTCGAGCAGCAAGGCTTGAGGAAGTTGCAAGAGTTGGGTTTTATTCCTGACTACATAGAAGTGCGCCGTCAACGTGATATGTTAGGTGCACAAGCTGCTGATAAAGAACTAGTAGTGCTAGGCGCAGCCAAGCTAGGTAAGACACGTCTTATCGACAATATTCAACTCTCTCGCTAGAAACCGCTTATATCTTGGGGTTTTGTGCCTCTTTTTTAGCGCTCTAAAATATGCTATAATTGTTAAAATTCAATGACTTAGAGATATTTTATGCGTCTCACAATGCTTCAAGCCAAATTACATCGTGCTCATGTGACCCATTCTGAAAAGGACTATGAGGGTTCATGTGCGATTGATGCTGAGCTATTAGAAGCAGCGGGTATGCGTGAATACCAGCAAATCTCTATCTACAACGTCAGCAACGGTGAGCGTTTTCAAACCTATGTCATTCTTGGTGAAAAGGGCTCTAAAATTATTTCTGTTAATGGTGCAGCCGCTTATAAAGCTGACCCAGGTGATTGTCTTATTATTTGTGCCTATGCTGAGTTTGATGAGGCGGAGTTAGCGACTTTTAAGCCTAAGCTTGTTTATCTTGATGAGAATAATGATATTAAGCGCATGGGGAGTTTTGTGCCTACACAAGTAGCGTAAGCGCTTCTCTTGTCATTCCCTTGGAGAAGGGAATCCATATAGTTTGGGTTTTCCTCTTCATTATTGCTTTTCGCCTTTCTTAGGCGGGTTACTTTTTTTACGCAAAAAGTAACCAAAAGCATTGCTCCCGATTCATCAGCCGCATTCTATGCGGTACCCTAACTTTCGAGTTTAAACGCGGTCGCTGCGGAACTCGTTCGTTATCACTCTCTCAGACAGTCCTCGCTCTCGCCGCGTATTTCATTCAATATCGAGGCTGACGAAAAGGTCGCGAAAACCCAAGTAACACCAAATATTTGTAGATACCGTCTTAGGAGTCAAGTGAAAAGCTCAAGCAGTTAAGCGTGAAAAGGCTGCTGATGTTTGAGCACGCCGAAACAGATATGCACCATTTTACGCATTGTGGCACCCAGGGCCGCCATCTTTGTTTTTCCTCTTGCGACTAATTGCAGATAATGTCGCTGTATAACGGGATTACATTTAATAGCGGAAACCGACGCTATATAAAGCTTGGCTCTAAACTGTGCGTTGCCGGCTTTTGAGAGTCTAGGCCTTTTTCTAAGGCTAGAGCCTGATTCTTTTTCAATAGGAACCAGCCCACAAAATGCGGCGGCCTGTGCGGCGCTATTGAAGGTGCGGCCACGCATTAACGCGATCATACGTGAAGCGATAACAGGGCCGACACCGGGAATGCTTTCCAGTAATTGTTTGTCTTTTTTAAGAGTAGGGTGTTGATCAATGTGATCATTAATCTGTTGTTCAAAAGCTTTTTTTTCATTGCTGAGGTGCTCGATAGAATGCTTGAGCGACGTAATGACAATCTCTTGTACGTTAGCGACCCGCGCTTTTTCTAAGCGGTTGCGTTCCCGTTGCAAGTCTTTCACGATGGCCTCTAGACGTGCTATCAGTGCCTTTAATTGCCTGATTTCAATGGGTTCAGGCTGCCATAATGCCGGAGTAACGGCAAAAGCATAATGGGCGATAACAAAACTATCTCGTTTGTCTGTCTTTGTTTTCACTCCCAATCCTTTGCCATAATTGCGCACATGTTGCGGGTTGGCGACAATGACCTGACAGCCACTATTGTGCAGCATGAGCGCTAAGGCTTCGTGATAGACGCCGGTCGCTTCCATGACAAAACAGCATTGATCTTGTGCAACCCCTGTGTTGTCTGTTGCCCACTTTATTATGTGATCAAACCCTTGAGAGGTATTGGCAAATATTTTAGTTTTGACTTTGCGATGTGTGGGGTCTTTTAACCATAATACATCCAGTTTATCCTTTGAAACATCGATCCCGATAATAGGCATAGCGCGACTCCTAATAGTACAAAGAGACTGTTATCACATTGGCTTCGCTTGTCCATACAGACTCATTCCAATGGGAAGGTCTAGGATACCGTCCAGCTTAACGTGATGAAAACGCGTCCAGCGCTTCGTCTACATTTCAATGTCAATGTCAACATTTAGCCTGGATGCAAGCTCTCTGGGCGCAGGCTAGATGGTAGCTAACCATCTCATCTGAAAAGATACAAGCCTGGGTGGCGCGAAGCAAAATCTAGGGAGATTGTTCCCTTGAGTTTAGTTACACTTCATCTAGGCTACGTTAACCGAAGTCGCAAGGTATCGATTATGAGCGATGAGAAAGAGTCAAGACTGGTAAGGTTTAGTTTATGGCTTGCAAAAACAAAGTTCGGAGAGCTTGTGTTTTCAAGTCCTAAGAGGGTGCGAGTAACAATTACAGTTATTGTATTGCTAACTCATGGTATGTATTGGGCAACCGCTTGGTGGTCTCC
>JAADIY010000042.1 GCA_013151045.1 Gammaproteobacteria bacterium | reverse complement strand
GTTGTCTGCTTGCAATCTGGGCAGGCTGCTAATACTTGCTCACGAAAGCAATTGCCTGAACTCAGCAGTAGTAAATTGTCATTGGCGATATCGCTGACAGGAATATTGTCTCTGCTGGTCCATGGATGTGCACCTGGGACGACAACGACAAAGGGTTCATCGTATAGGGCCTGAGTGACAATGCCGGGGCCGCCAAATGGCTCGGAAACAATAATGACATCGAGTTCGCCCTGCTTAAGTCGCGCGCCAAGGTTAGCTGTGTAGTTTTCTTCAACTATAACCGGCATGGTGGGTACATGTTCATGCAGCGTTGGTATTAGGTGCGAAAACAAATAGGGTCCAATGGTATAAATTGCGCCGATGCGCAGAGGGTCTTTGAGTGGGTCTTTACCGGCTTGGGCCATTTCTTTGATGGCATTCGCTTGTTCGAGTACGCGCTGAGCTTGATCAATGATTTTAGCGCCAACAGGAGTTAGGCTAATTTCATTGGGGCCACGTTCAAATAGAGGTATGCCAAGTTCATCCTCAAGCTTACGAACCGCAACGCTTAAGGTCGGTTGGCTAACAAAGCAGGCTTCAGCCGCATGACCAAAATGCCGTTTTTGCGCAACGGCGACAATGTATCTTAGTTCCGTAAGCGTCATAAGGTGCCTCGTTTGCTGGTAATGTGTGGCTGATAGGTTTCAGTCATATACTATTAGCTTTGCAATGTTAAAAAACTTTAACTATTAGGATACTGTTCTTAGATCAATGTCGCAATGCTTCATTGCAAGGTAATTTTTATGCTGAGCTTGTCTTTTGGTGTGGCTCTGCATTACCCTGCGCCAGCAATGAAATTTACTAAGAATAAATAATGTCTGACTCGTATGATGCTTCTGCCATTGAGGTGCTGTCAGGTCTTGAGCCGGTGCGTAAGCGCCCGGGTATGTATACCGATACCACGCGGCCAAACCATCTTGCACAAGAAGCTATCGATAATAGTGTTGATGAAGCTATGGCAGGCTATGCCAAGCGCATTGATATTTCCTTGTTTAAAGATGGATCGCTGGAAGTTCGTGATGATGGTCGCGGTATGCCAGTCGACATTCACCCTAAGGAGAAAATACCAGGGGTAGAGCTAATACTGACTAAGCTTCATGCTGGCGGTAAGTTCAGCAATAAAAATTACCAATACTCTGGCGGCTTACACGGTGTTGGTATTTCCGTCGTCAACGCTTTAAGTAAGCGTCTAGATGTTTGGGTGCGCCGCGGTGGTCAGGAATACCATATTGCTTTTGCTGATGGCAAAAAGGTTTCTAAACTTACGGTTGTCGGTAAGGTGGGTAAGCAAAATACTGGTACGACTATCCGTATGATGCCGGATAGCAGCTATTTTGATACCGGTAAATTCTCAGTTTCTAAGCTCAAACACGCTTTGCGTGCTAAGGCGGTACTCTATCCAGGGCTTAATGTTACGCTCTATGATGAGGCTAGCGATAAAACAGAAGAGTGGTTTTATATCAATGGCTTATCAGATTATCTTAATCAAGGGCTGGAAGGTAATGCGGCGATACCTGAAGGTTTGTTCACCGGCAGTAGTGAAGGCAATGAAGAGCAAGCTGAGTGGGCTGTCGCATGGTTAGAAGAAGGCCATGAGTGGATTACCGAAAGCTATGTCAATCTCATACCAACCGCACAGGGCGGCACTCACGTTAATGGTTTACGCAGTGGTTTGACTGACGCCATTCGCGAGTTTTGTGAATTTCGTAATTTGATTCCACGCGGTGTCCGTGTCACGCCAGAAGACGTTTGGAATCGGTGTGCCTACGTATTATCCGTTAAGTTGGCCGACCCACAGTTCAATGGTCAGACCAAAGAACGGCTATCTTCTCGTGAATGCGCACCCTTTGTTTCAGGTGTGGTAAAAGATGCCTTTGCTTTATGGCTGAATCAGCACACCGAAGACGGTGAACGCATCGCAAATATTGCTATTAACGCCGCACAAGCACGACTCAAATCAAGTAAAAAAGTCGTACGTAAACGTATTACTGCCGGTCCAGCATTACCTGGAAAGTTGGCGGACTGTTCAGCGCAAGACCTTGATCGCACAGAACTTTTTTTGGTTGAAGGAGATTCTGCTGGAGGTTCAGCTAAACAAGCGCGCTCACGAGAGTTCCAAGCGATATTGCCCCTACGTGGCAAAATTCTCAATACTTGGGAAGTGGCATCGACAGAAATTTTAGGCTCGCAAGAGATACATGACTTAGCGATCGCCATGGGTGTCGATCCCGCTACCGATGATATTTCGGGGCTGCGCTACGGCAAGATTTGTATATTGGCTGATGCAGATTCCGATGGTTTACATATAGCCACTTTAATTTGTGCATTATTGCTGCGCCACTTTCGGCCATTAGTGGAAAGAGGGCACGTCTATGTGGCGATGCCGCCGTTGTACCGAATTGATGTCGGAAAGGAAGTGCATTACGCGCTGGATGATGCCGAAAGACAAGGTATTATTGATAGTATTACCGCGAAAAAACCCAATGCTAAAATTGGCGTACAGCGTTTCAAAGGCTTGGGTGAGATGAATCCACTACAACTTCGTGAAACCACCATTGATCCTGATACCCGCCGATTAGTGCAGCTGACGGTAGACAGCAGCGATAATGCCGAGCAGATGCTCGACATGTTATTGGCCAAGAAACGCGCAGGAGATAGAAAGAAATGGCTGCAAGCAGAAGGCAATAAGGCAGAAATCAGTGTCTGATAATAAAGATAATGGCAGCGTAGAACAGCTGCCGCTACGCCAGTTTGCCGAGAAAGCCTACCTCGATTATTCGATGTATGTGATTCTCGATCGCGCTTTACCGAATATTGGCGATGGTCTTAAGCCAGTGCAGCGCCGTATCGTTTATGCGATGTCAGAACTCGGCTTAGCTGCGACGGCTAAGTTTAAGAAATCGGCACGTACCATTGGTGATGTTATCGGTAAATTCCATCCGCATGGTGACAGTGCTTGCTATGAAGCCATGGTGTTGATGGCGCAGCCGTTTTCTTATCGCTACCCATTGGTTGATGGTCAGGGTAACTGGGGATCAAGTGATGATCCGAAGTCCTTTGCCGCAATGCGTTATACCGAATCTAAGTTAACACGCTACGCAGAATTGTTGCTCAGTGAGTTGGGGCAGGGTACCGTGGATTGGGTTTTAAACTTTGACGGTACGCTCAGTGAGCCGGCGATATTACCGGCTCGAGTGCCAAACGTATTGCTCAATGGCACTACCGGTATTGCTGTTGGAATGGCTACCGATATCCCTCCGCACAACCTCACTGAAGTTGTTAATGCGTGTATCTATCTTATTGATAATCCTAAAGCTTCTGTTGAAGAGTTGTTTGCTATTGTCAGTGGACCTGACATGCCTACCAGCGCTGAGTTGATCACACCTAAGCACGATTTATTGGCGATGTATGAAAGCGGTAATGGCTCGTACCGCATGCGCGCCTGCTATGAAGTGGAAGACAATGAGATTATCGTCACAGCATTACCATACCAGGTCAGTGGTTCGCGTATCTTAGAGCAGATCGCGGCGCAGATGAATGCCAAGAAGCTGCCGTTGGTGGAAGATCTACGTGATGAGTCGGATCATGAGAACCCGACACGATTGATTATTGTGCCACGGTCAAATCGTGTTGATGTGGCGGCCTTAATGTCGCATTTGTTCGCAACCACAGATTTAGAGCGCAGTTATCGTGTCAATTTGAACATGATTGGCTTGGATGGGCGGCCTGCCGTTAAGAATCTGCGCGGCATATTGAAAGAATGGTTGGAATATCGCATGACTACCGTGCGCCGCCGTTTGCAATATCGTTTGGATAAAATTTTAGCGCGTTTACATATCCTGGAAGGGTTGTTGGTTGCTTATCTCAATCTCGACGAAGTCATACGCATTATCCGCGAAGAAGATGAGCCAAAAAATCAGCTTATCGCGCGCTTCAACCTTTCTGAAATTCAAGCGAATGCCATTCTCGATACACGCTTACGGCACCTTGCTAAGCTCGAAGAAATGAAGATTCGCGGTGAACAAATAGAATTAGATAATGAGCGTAAGCAATTGGAATTATTGCTAAGTTCTGATGCTCGCCTGAAAACGAAAGTAAAGAAAGAGCTTGAAGCAGATGCTGAAAAATACGGTGATGCACGACGCTCACCGATTGTTGAGCGAGACTCAGCCACAGCAATGGATCAGAACGCATTATTGCCAAGTGAGCCGCTAACGGTAGTGCTGTCCAATATGGGTTGGGTGCGTGCCGCAAAGGGTCACGAGATGGATCCTAGTACTTTAAATTTTAAAGCAGGTGATGGTTTTTGTCATGCTGATCAAGGTCGTAGTCAGCAGCCAGCGGTGTTTCTCGACTCAGGTGGCCGCAGTTATACTTTAGCGGCGCATACACTGCCGTCAGCCCGTGGTCAGGGCGAACCCTTATCAGGACGTTTAAATCCGCCAACCGGGGTCAGCTTTCGCGGTGTAGTCATCGGTGGTGAGTCTGAGCAAATATTGTTGGCATCGACAGCAGGTTATGGTTTTGTCTCAACCATCGGCGATATGGTGAGTAAAAATAAAGCGGGCAAAGCCATGATGAGCGTTGGTAAGGGTAATGATGTGTTGATTCCCCATCGCTTAATACAGCCGGTAGAGGATTATTGGCTTGCGGTGGTCACGAACCAAGGTTATTTGTTGGTTTTCGAATTGATCGAGTTGCCGATATTGCCAAAAGGTAAGGGTGTCAAAATGATTAATATTCCTAAACCTAAACCTGACGAAGGGCAAGAAGTGGTCATAGGCACAGCGCTACTGACTAAAACAGATACGTTGAGAATACATGCTGGTCAGCGATACCTTAATTTGAAGCCCGCCGATCTTGGTAATTTCACGCATGAGCGCGCTAAACGCGGACGTAAGCTACCGCGTGGTTTCCAACGTGTTGACCGGATAGAAACGGTTAAGTAGTAAGCTGGAGATTAGCAGAATTAAAAAAGCCGACAGCAGGGGATGCCGTCGGCTCAAAGGTCTTCTTATCTAGGAGAGATAAGTTGGCTCATTTTCTATAGCGGCGTATTTTTAGGGCTCTTTAGGGGATATTTCTCATTTTTTGCTTTAAATAGTAAGAAACCAACCCAATAATCGTTCTTATTCCGTTTTTATTTTACCGAGGTTGATGGATGAAGCGTGTATTCCTATTTTTAGCGACTAATATAGCTATTATCGCCGTGCTTAGCGTCGTATTGAATTTGCTTGGTGTCGATGGTGTGCTCGACGAGCAAGGTGTCAATCTTGATATTAGATCCTTATTGATATTCTCGGCAGTGTTGGGCATGGGTGGGTCGTTCATTTCGTTAGCGATTTCGAAGTGGAGCGCAAAGCGTATGACCGGCGCCAAAGTGATTGAATCGCCTGCGAATGACACCGAGCGCTGGTTGGTCGATACAGTAAAAAACCAAGCTGAAAAAGCGGGTATAGGCATGCCAGAAGTGGCGATTTATGATGCGTCTGAACCCAACGCTTTTGCCACTGGCATGAATCGCAATAAGGCCTTGGTGGCGGTGAGCACGGGTCTAATGCAGGCCATGTCACGTGATGAGGTAGAGGCAGTATTGGCTCATGAAGTGAGTCATGTTGCTAACGGCGATATGATTACGCTTGCGCTTATTCAAGGTGTGGTGAATACCTTTGTGATTGTATTGTCTCGTGTTATTGGACATTTTGTTGACCGCGTTATTTTGAAAAATCAGCGCGGTCATGGCATTGGTTATTTTATTACTTCGATGGTTGCCCAAGTTGTCCTTGGTATATTGGCGTCAACTATCGTTATGTGGTTTAGTCGTCAACGTGAGTATCGCGCGGATGCAGGCGCGGCAGAGTTGGTCGGCAGTCATAAAATGGCTGCGGCCTTACGTCGTCTGCAAGGTAATCCTGCGCAAGCTCAGCTGCCTGATCAATTGGCGGCCTTTGCTATTTCAGGTCAAATTAGTAGCGGAATTAAACGATTGTTTATGAGTCATCCACCATTAGAAGAGCGCATAGCGGCATTGGAGCAGCGTAAACCTTAGCGTCAAAGGGTTAATAGCTCTCAACAGAATGACTGATGTTGGTTGCTAATCGAAATCGAGATTATTAAGGTCATCGTCGCTACCACCATCGAGCATGTCGCTCAGGTCGCTTAAATCGTTTGATGACGTAGAGCTGTCATCAAGGGCGCTATGAAGGTCCTCCATTTCGTCCCATAGCGCAGCTTCAGCTCGTTCATTTTGCAGTGCTTCGTAATCTTCTGTGATGCTCTTGAGCTGTCCTTCAAGTTCGCGTTTTTCTTCGCTGCTTGTTTTAAGTTTTTCTTGAAGTATATTAACTTTTTCATTATCGTCACTGGCTTCAAACTCTTGGCCAACATTGTCGAGGTCATTACGTGCTTGGGTCAGTGATGCTTCAAGCTCGTTAATACGGCCAATTTTTTCTTGCAGCGTTTCTTCTGTATTCAATAGCTGAGATGATTTTTCATCGAGCTCAGTGCGCACTTTACTGATATTAGTATCCACTGATGCAGATTGAGATACGAGTTTTGTTAATTTATTTTTGCCTTCTATTAGCTGAGTTTTAAGCTTCTTAACGAGAGCATCGTTGCCAAGCTTGTAACGTTTTACTTTCTTTAGAAACCCAGTGTAATTATTTTCAGCAAGTTTTCGCTTTTCTGTTTCGCTGGTGAGCTGTTGCCTTAGGCTGCCGATTTTATCTTCTAACGCAGACTTTTCTGCAAGTAATTGGCTATTATCTTCGGCTGGTGCAACAGAGATCGCTTCTATAGTAGGTGTGTCAATGCTATTACCGGCATCTTCATCGACAAGCGATAAGCTATTGCCTAAATTGCTTTCTGATAATGAAAGTTTGGTCGCCTTAAGTGCCGCAACTTCTTCTTGTAAGCGTAGCTTTTCTGATTCCAGCTCTAACGTAATGTTTTTTTCGCTGGCTGATTCAACCGGCGGCGTAGCATGTGGATCAATATAGCTAGTATCGAGAGAGCTAGGATGATCATTGTACGAAAAGGCGTTGAGTCCATGCTGCATTAAAAAGAAGGCACCGACGCCACTTTGTTCGGGTGTTTCACCTACGACAATATAAGCCTGAAAGTTATTTAAACTATCAAGTTTGGCTTTTAGTTCTGATAGGGGTATGTCGATACTATCTCGTATGCAGCTCCCTACTCTTGCGCCTGCTGAACGTACATCTAGCCATTTGCAGCTATTATCGAGTTGTTCTTGTACACCTATGGCGTCTGTGTATTTGACTAGTGGCTCGTAGCAGAGCTCGAGGAAATCAGCTTTAGGTAACAACATTAGCTCGCCACTACCTTTCATAATGACTTTGTCAAGCTGTCCTTCGTTGCAGACTAGGCCTGATGCGCCAAATGCATCGCCACAATGCCATTCTTGGGTGAGGTTATCTGACTCACAACATACACCACTTTTTACAATGTAATAATATTCTGCTTGTTGGCCTTTTTCGATAATGATATCGCCAGTTTCATAGGCAACTTCGGTTACACCTGAAAGCATTTTTTGCAGATTAATCGGTGGTAATTTCGAGAAAGCTTCTGATTGCAATATGCGTGTCATCCAATCGCCGTCATTACCCGTATGGATGTCGTTAACTTCATAGGTATCAACTGTAGTTTTGCCTAAATGAAAGTCGAGGACGGTGGTGTCTATCATGACTATGGTTGATGTTGATTGCACCCGAGCAGTGAATTTTCTTGGCAGGTCAGTTGCCAAGGGACTATTGGCTTCTTCAGTAGCGCCATCAATCGTTTTAACGACATTGGCTTTGCTTAATAGTGCGACACGACCTTTTATAAGGTAGAAAGTATGGCGATCATTGTGTCCTTCGCGAAAGAGATACTCACCTTTTTTAAATTGTTTGATTTTTGCGCGAGTCGCCACTTCATTAAAATGTTCGGTGGACATCTCGTTGAGAGGAGATAAATTACTCAGTATTGCATTGTCGACCATTTCGCTTCGAGCGGCACTCATTGTTTAAAAACCCCGGTACGTATAGTAATTCTGCTTATAAGATATATAACGGTCTGGCTGATGATTTCATTAGCCTAGTTTTGGTAGTAAAGAGCATTATTGTCGGTAATCAGTAATAGGTATGGCGATACAATATTGGACATGTTGTGGAAGGGCATTGACAGGGTTGCTTGCCCAAAATGAAAAACGCGTATCAGGGGGGTTGACACACAGATGAGTGTCGGGCCCAGATACGCGCTATGTTTTACTTCTTCGCGTAGACTATGCTTGCGCTGCTTCTTGATTACTCTTAAGTGGCAGTACTATTGAAAAGTTAGTACCTTTTCCAGGGATGCTCTTAATGACAATTTTCCCGTCGTTTTGGACAACCATTCTTTGGGCTACCGATAAGCCTAAACCACTTACTTTACTATTACCACGTTCTTTTGTAGAAAAGAATGGCTCAAACACATGGCTGCGTGTTTCATCATCCATACCTTGACCGTTATCAACCACACTGATAATTGCGCGGTCGTTATGTTTCTTGGTAGAGATCATGATTTGACCTTTAGCCTGTCCAGCAGCCCTGATGGCGTCTACGGCATTGTGAATCATGCTAACAACGGTGTGTTGCATTTCTTCACTTGATCCGAAGACTTCAGGTACCGTTGCAGTTTTCGCCTTGATTGTGACACCATCACCGACCTTGCTCTGCATTTCTTCGACAGCCGCATTAACCGTATCATTAACGTTGAACCAAGCTTTTTCTTTTGGTTCTGAGTTGCTGAGGTTGCGTAATTCACCGGTAAATGCTTGAACATGCATGATGTTGTTTTGCATTTCATCAAGTGCTTCTGGTACATCATTGAGCGTTGCATCACCGCTGACATTTTCAAGTACTTCACCGATATTTTTCAGATTACTCATCATTTCAAATGTATCGGCAGATTTAGTATGCATAAGCTTATCGACCTCAGTTTTGAGTGTGCCGAAGCGTTCTGCACTTGAGCGAATGGCATCTAGGCTTTCGCTTAGCTTGCCAACTGGGTTGCCGATTTCTTCAGCAATGGTGCTGGCCATGGCGCTGACTGAACCCATGTCTGTTCCAGATCCTGCTTTACTAGCATTATTTTCCATTTCTTTTTCAAGGCCTTCGGTTGCTTTGGCAACGCTGGCTTTAATTTTCTTGTCGACGCTAAAGGCGCTTATTGCATACATGATGCCGGAAACGATTGCGATAGCAGCTAACCCCAAAATCATCATTAACAATTGCTTATTAAGGTTAGCAGTACCTGACTCGACTTCAGAAACCAAGCTGGCAGAAAAGTTTTTGAACTGCGTTGATAGCTCAGTACCTGCTTCAGCAACTTCAGTTCCCAATACGCGTTTTAGAATACCGTTCAAGTGAATGGTACGTTCCATGATAATGCGTGAATGAGAGATGTAGTTGTTTAGCGCGTTTGACAATTCAGGTGGATATTGAAGAACAGTTTCTTCAAACTCGCTGAGTAGTGTTAGTACGCGTACTTTTGCACCTTCATCTGGACGTTGCGTAAAAGAAGAAACACGGTCACCAATATCACGAATCTTATTGGCTAACCCTTTGCCAACGGTAGATTCCACAGCTTTTTTACCATCTTCTGTTGCTTTTGGCGCATCGAGCTGTGCAGCACTTGCTAACAAGCTACGTGTCGCAACAGGTAAGAATTTACGTGAGTTACGCATTACTGCAAAGTTGGTTTTAAACTGCTCAACAGTTTCTTCTTTAGACTCGATCAAGCTTAAAAAGCGGAATAAACGATTCTTGAGATTATCAGGAATGTTGTCTTCAGCATCTGCGGCTGTACCTAAGTCTGCACGAAGCTCACGTAAGCGCGGTAAGAATCCGGCAACTTCATCAAAGTCTGAGTCGGTTACTAGGCTACGTAGAACAGATAAGCTCCACTCACCATCTAACTGACGAAGGTTATGGATGTCTTCAGAGACTGAAAACAAATTTCCCTTAGCTTGCCCAGATGTTTGCGATAAACGGTCGTGTGTATTGAGAACACCTGCACCGACAGCTACCGCCCCTACTAGCAGTACTATGCTAATTATTTTATTCATTTCTTCATCTCCGGATGCTCACCTGCGAGGGTTTTAATAAACGCTACGATGGCGTCTTTGTCTTCATCAGGTGCCTCGCGACCTAACTGAAACTTAAACATGATGTCTACGGCTGCTCGTAAAGTAGGAGCATTGCCGTCATGTAAATACGGAGCTGTTAGTGCGGCTAGTCGTAAACTAGGCACTTTGAACGTATGTTTGTCTAACACGTTACCGGTGACGTTAAAACGGCCCATATCTGCTTTGGTGATATTGCCGCGATTTTGAAAATATGAATTCGCTACACCGAAAAGTTGGAACATGTTGCCACCGACTGCAGCACCTTGATGACAGGAGATACAACCATATTTTTTGAAGTTTTCGTAACCTGTTTTTTCTTGCGCTGTAATGGCGTTTGCATCACCTAATAAATATTGGTCAAAGCGAGAGTTGGGAGTTATTAGACTGCGCTGAAATTCTGCTAATGCTAATTTTATATTTTGGCGATTAATACCACCGCCAAAGGCATCGTTAAACATTTTAGGGTATTTAGTATCTTCATAAAGCTTTGCGACGACATCTGGCCATAGTGAACCCATTTCGATAGGGTTCTGAATCGGACCGTCGACTTGGTCTTCTAAGCTTTCTGCTCGACCATCCCAAAACAATCTGAAGAGAAAGCCAGTGTTATAAACAGTTGGAGAGTTAATATGCCCCTGTTTTCCATCAATCCCAGTAGATACTTGCACACCATCAACTCCACCATGAGTAAGATCATGGCAGCTGGCACACGATACTGTTTCGCCTTTTGATAAGCGAACATCGTGAAATAACATTCTACCTAAAGAGACTTTTTTAGGGTCTACGTCAACGGTAGCGGGAATAGGTTTAATCGGTTCGCTCAACGGTTTGCCAGCTAACAAAGGTGTAGCGGTTAATATCGCTGTAAGTCCGATTGCGGCACATAGTTTTAATTGTCTAGTCATAAGTCGGTCTGCTTCTATTTTGAAGTTAAAAAAATCTTTATTTGTCTTTCAACCACATTGCACCCCAAGGGCACGTAGCCTGTGAAACTGCTTTGAATATCTTTCAATTGTTTTTTCTTTTGCCTATGCAACATAAAGACGTCTTATGGCTTATAAAAATAGGGAACGGTATGATGCATACCATCAAATTATCGTCTGCTCCCAGGTCATCCAAGATATCAATCTAGTAGCCAAATTTTACTGAACTCGTTACCGATCTTTATCTCTGCTGAAGTAAATATCGGCGAGGCTTAAGTTTCCTTTAGTCCTGATGATATTAATTTTCTGTAACGTAAGTCTCAAAATGGTAATAAGGGGGGTTGCTAGGAGTATCGAGGTGGTTAATGTAACTGAGGGCTATATTTAATGATATCGAGGCTAGCTAGAACCCGTTGAGGTAACTGAGATAGCGTTGTTCTAATGGTTTTGTGTGTTAATTATTCTCAATGCTCGACGACGCTACCGTGAATACATATTAGCGACTGCGCAAACTGCGTGAGCGTGGTCTGAGCACCGCTGTAAATAATCATTGGACACAATAATTTGTGTGCTAAGTATCTGGATGGGAGTTTCTAGACTAGAGGGGGGTTTTGGATTGTTGTCCGGTATTTTCTCTTACTAATTTTGGTACGAGGTAACCAGGTAAGGTATTTCTTAAGTGAGAGATGAGTTCGATAGCGGTGTCATCATTGACATTGAAGTGTACGGTGCCTTCCGTACGGTCAAGTTGGTGCAAATAATAAGGCAGTACACGACATTCAAACAAGCGGTGGCTCAGCGCTATTAAGGTATCTGTTGAATCGTTAACATCTTTTAATAGTACGGACTGATTGAGCAAAACGGCTCCTGTTTGGTGTAGTGACTCAAGCGTTGATTGGACCTTTTTATCGAGTTCGTTGGCGTGATTAGCATGTATCACAATGCTAACTTGTTGGCGAATAGAGCTGATCCAGTCAATGAATGCGCTGTTTACGCGATCCGGCAGTACAACGGGAATACGTGTATGTATCCTTAGACGTTTGATGTGTTTAATAACATTGAGACGATCAGTGATGCGATGTAGGTTTTCATTGCTTAATGTTAGCGGGTCACCACCGCTAAGTATCACCTCGCTAATGCTTGGGTCATCTCTAATATAGTCGATGGCTGCATCGAGTCGTTTGCCGCCAATATGAGATTCGTTATAAGGGAAATGGCGTCGAAAGCAGTAACGGCAATGAATAGCACAAGCTCCTGTGGTAATGAGCAGAACTCGGCCATGATATTTATGTAAGACACCCTCCGCTTTGATCGATGCTTGGTCACCAACGGGATCAGGTGTAAAGTCAGCGTGCTTTATCAGTTCTTGAGCTTGTGGTAACACCTGTAACAGCAGCGGATCGTTTTTATCACCTAATTTTATTCGGTTTAAAAAATCTTGAGGGACTCGCGTGCTGAATAGCTCATGAGCTTGTTGCGCAGCTTCTTGGTTATCGAGGTCTAGACGGCCTGCACTATATAGTGATGGAATGTCTTGTATAGCACGTAGTTGACTTTGCCAGCTTTTAGCAGGTTCTTGTTCACTATTAGGTAAAGTCACTTAGCGTAGGTCTCGGGGTGTGGCTCGGAGTAGACATCGTTTGAGTTGAGTGAGCAGTAGATGTGCTGAAATTAGGATATTCTTACTATAATAAATTAAAATAGCTCGTTTTGGGTAAATGGGAGTAATCATGGCCACAGTGAATACAAACGAATTTCGTGGCGGGCTCAAACTGCTAATAGACGGCGATCCATGTAGCATCATTGAAAATGAGTTCGTTAAACCAGGTAAAGGTCAGGCATTTAACCGGGTAAAGATTCGTAATCTGATGACTGGACGTGTTATTGAGCGTACCTACAAATCAGGTGAATCAGTGGAGACAGCTGATGTTGTCGATACTGATATGCAGTTTCTCTATAGTGATGACGAATATTGGCATTTTATGGTGCCAGAGACATTTGAACAGATTGCTGCAGACTCGAGCGCCGTTGGCGATGCGTCAAAATGGTTAAAAGGTCAAGAAGATTGTGTGGTCACATTATGGGAAGGCCGACCAATTTCGATTACTCCGCCTAATTTTGTCGAACTCCAAATAACGGACACTGATCCAGGTGTACGTGGAGATACTTCGGGTGGTGGTGGTAAGCCGGCAACTTTGGAAACGGGCGCAGTAGTGCGTGTCCCATTATTTGTTGACCTTGGTGAAGTGATTAAGGTTGATACGCGAACTAGTGATTATGTCTCTCGCGTTAAGGCTTAGCTCTGTCATCGTCACATAATTTATCGCAGCAAGATTGGCGGCCGAACGCCTCTCAAGCTGCGCGCCGGCTACGTGCGCAACTCTATAAAACGATACGAGATTTTTTTGATCAACGAGATGTGCTTGAAGTTGATACGCCAATTCTTTCTTCGGGTGCATCCACAGATCCAATGTTAGATCATTTGTCATGCAGTAACGCAGGACAAAGTTATTATCTACAAACGTCACCAGAATTTGCAATGAAGCGTTTGCTCGCAGCGGAAAGTGGCTCTATTTACCAGATCTGTCGCTGTTTTCGAGCAGGTGAATCAGGCCGACGTCACAATCCAGAATTCACCATGCTCGAATGGTATCGCACAGATTTTTCTTTGCAGCAACTGATTGATGAGATGGTCTCCTTATTGCAGCATTGGTTTCCGCAAAGGGTTGCTCGATACTATGACTACGAAAAATTAATTACTCAACACACGGGCTTGAACTATGGCTCGTCAAGCATAGAGGATATTCGTAATTACTTATCTGGTAATAGCGCAAGTTATTCAACTGAATTGTTGCAAGGGCAGTGTGACGATCTTTTTGATTTGATATTTTCGAGTGAAATAGAGCCAACATTAGGCATTGATAATATCGCCATCATGACTAACTACCCGGCATCTCAAGCGCAATTTGCTGAACTCAGTAATTGCGGAAACCATGCAAAACGATTTGAGGTTTATATCAATGGCATTGAGCTGGCCAATGGTTATGAGGAATTAGCTGATTCGAATGAGCAAGCCGTGCGTTTTGCACAGCATAATAAACAGCGTATTGCTTTATCAAAGCCGGCAATATCCGTTGATCAGAGATTATTATCTGCGTTAGCGCACGGCTTGCCACAATGCTCGGGTGTTGCGCTGGGACTAGATCGTTTGTTGATGTTGGTGGCAGATTTAGAATCGCTTGATCAGGTGCTTGAGTTTTCCTTGGATCGAGCATAGGCATGCTAGATGGTGAAGCGTCGGCAAGTTTTACAACTCTGTTATTCTTGTTGCACAAATTAGTTTTTCGGTTCACTATGTACATATAAGTCATTGTTTTAAATGGAATCAATAAAAATTGACGCTTTAGGCATGAGTCTTGCTTTGTACTTTACGGATGACGATTTAAGCATGGGTTTATACTAAAAATGATAGAGAAACGCTGGAGCTCCCGACAGCCATTACGGTTAGAAGTCGACGTGGAGTTTGGTGGCAATAGTTTTATGGGGCAGACCATAGATGTTGGTCTTGGTGGTGTCTTTGTTGAGACTAAGGCTTACCATTTTGAACAAGATAAAGATGTAACCCTGCGTTTTCAATCTGACCAGGATTCACGCATCGAATCGAGTGATCTAAATGCGCGTATTGTTAGAGTGTCAGATGGCGGCATTGGTTTAATGTTTCAAAACTTTGATGCCGATGCTTACCGGTCACTAAAAACGGTTATGAGTTGCGCTTAATATTTAGGGCAGTTCTATTAATTCATGGACGAGCATCTTGAGTCCCAAATCCGCCATCTCTACGTCAAAAATCTTGGTACCGCAAGAGTGCTTCCTCAGCAATGCTAGCGCATTCCCTCAGGGCGTAATAGCCCCACTATTACCTGCGATTTTCTCCTTAATCTGGCAAATTTGGGTTCTCAATTTATCTCGTCCAGAATGAATAGAGGTGTCCTTAAGTTAGAAACTGCAGCGACTACTACTATGTGGTAGTCGCAATTAACTCGCCAAGTTTTACTGGGCGATGTGGTTGCAAATCTTGTTGCCACGTTAGTTTCCCAGGCTCAAATAATAATATCACTGTAGATCCCATATTAAATCGTGCGGCTTCTTCACCGCGTTGCAGTGTTATTTGCGATGTTTCATCGTAATGCCAGCTCTCAAGAGATTTGGATCGCCGTGGCGCACCCCAAGGGCACTTCCTGCGGGGCGTAATGGCTTCTTGCCATACCGTATCGATGCTTGATACAAATAAGGCGCCGACTTTAACCATGGCAAAGTAACCTAGCTCACTTTCAAATAACGATATCACCCGTTCATTGCGGGCAAATAAGCGCGGTATGCTGCGTACAGCAGAAGGGCTTACACTAAATAGTCTGCCTGGTACATAGGTCATAGATTTCAAGGTGCCAGTGACCGGCATATGGATTCGGTGATAGTCGCTAGGTGACAGATAAATATTGATGAAACTACCATTATTGAATCGTTCTGCAAGACTAGCGTCGCCACCGAGCAAAGTGAGCAAAGAATAGCTATGATTTTTTGCTTGAACAATTGTATCGTTATTGATAATGCCGACTTCGCTGATTCGACCATCTACCGGAGAGACAATAGCGTTGGCTGCATCGACGATGGGTCGAGCGTCTGCTCGTAGCTCACGAGTAAAAAAATGATTAAAGTCGGGATAGCCTTTGACATCTGGGTTTACCGCTTGGCTCATATCAACCTTATACTGTTTGACGAACCAAGAAGTCAGTGCATTTTTAAAGAAAGGCCAACGTATTCTCATCACCTTGTATATAAGGCGCGATAGCGCGTGATGAGGAATAAGATATTGCGGTAAAGTACGAAAAATATCGCCTAACATAGTGTCAAAGCTCGTTTCTGGAATGCGGCGCAGTATACAAGCTATTCTGAGCTACGGTTGGCAGTCACTGAGATGAGTATGTATGAAAGCATTAATAGAAGGCATAGCTCAACGTTTGGTCAATAACGACTGGCTGTTGACGACGGCAGAGTCATGCACAGGCGGAGGAGTGGCGCAGTGTTTAACTTCTGTCAGTGGCAGTTCTTTTTGGTTTGACCGTGGTTTCATCACCTATAGCAACGAAGCCAAACAGGAAATGCTTGGTGTTAGCGAAGAACTCCTTGAAAAACATGGCGCTGTGAGCGAGCAAGCGGTCGTTGCAATGGCGCGAGGTGCATTGGCTCACAGTCGGGCACAGGCCTCTTTAGCCGTGACCGGTATCGCCGGCCCAAGTGGAGGCACGTCTGAAAAACCTGTCGGCACAGTATGGTTTGCATGGGCGCTAGAAACTGAGACAAAGACGGCATGCCAAGTGTTTGCTGGTGATCGCCAGGCCATCAGGCAGCAAAGCGAGAAATTTTCTTTGCAAGGTTTGCTCGATTTTCTGCCATGAGAGTGCTTGGTGTATCAAAGCTAGTGCGATTAATGACAGATTTATGGGATAATCACCCAATCAACTAATCATTACCAATATCAGGTGGAATAATGGACGACAACAAGCAAAAAGCGCTATCAGCAGCACTCGGTCAAATTGAAAAGCAGTTTGGTAAAGGCTCTGTCATGCGTATGGGTGATTCCACTGCACCGCGAGACATCGAGGTGGTTTCAACCGGTTCGTTGGGACTTGATATTGCACTAGGCATAGGTGGTTTGCCACGCGGTCGAGTCGTAGAAATCTATGGTCCTGAGTCTTCAGGTAAAACCACATTGGCACTACAAGTGGTAGCCGAAGCGCAAAAAGCGGGTGGTACCGCAGCATTTGTTGATGCCGAGCATGCCTTAGATACACTTTATGCCGGAAAGCTTGGCGTTGATGTTGATGAGTTGCTGGTTTCTCAGCCCGATACAGGTGAGCAAGCGCTGGAGATTACTGACATGTTAGTGCGTTCCGGTGCGGTTGACATCATCGTTATTGATTCCGTTGCGGCTTTAACCCCTAAAGCAGAAATCGAAGGCGATATGGGTGATAGCCACATGGGGTTACAGGCACGCTTGATGTCGCAAGCTCTGCGTAAATTGACCGGTAATATTAAGCGTTCGAACACCTTAGTGATTTTCATTAATCAAATTCGCATGAAAATCGGCGTTATGTTTGGCAACCCAGAGACCACGACAGGTGGTAATGCCTTGAAATTTTATGCATCGGTTCGTTTAGATATTCGTCGTATTGGCGCTATTAAACGCGGTGATGAGGTGGTCGGTAATGAAACTCGCGTTAAGGTTGTGAAAAATAAAGTGGCTCCACCATTCAAACAAACGCAGTTCGATATTCTTTATGGCGAAGGGGTTTCTCGTGAAGGTGAAATTATTGACCTCGGTGTTAAAGAAGGTATCGTTGATAAAGCGGGTGCATGGTATAGCTACGGTAAAGAACGCATTGGTCAGGGTAAAGATAATGTACGCACTTACTTAAAAGAAAACCCAGAGATGGCGAATGAGATTGATGCCAAAATTCGTGCAGCTTTATTGCCTAAGGCCATTGAAAGTACAGAGAGTGATAAGGAGTTAGTCGAAGCTTAATTGCTTACTAACCCTCTAGGTTTTAGCATTTGATTTGACTCTTTGGTTTTGGCGACGGAATTTGACAGTAAAATCCGCGATTGCATTACGCGAATGCTGGCTAGGCGTGAGCATGCTGTGTTTGAGGTGCGTCAAAAATTAGCACAACGTGGTTTTGATCAAGGTAGGTCTGAGCATTTTATTGCTTTATTTCAACAACAAGACTTAATTAGCGACTCGCGCTTTGCGCAAGCTTATGTGCGTTCGCGTGTGCAGCGTGGCTATGGGCCTCGTTATATAGAGCAAGCGTTATCAGCGAAACATGTTGATACTGATAACGTTGCGATAGCATTAGGCACTTATAGTGATTGGACAGGTCTTGCGTTTGAGGCGCGAGCAAAAAAATTTGGAGCGTCTTTGCCAAGTGACTTTAAAGAAAAGTCTAAGCAAATGCGATTTTTACAGCAACGTGGTTTTGCTCATGAACATATCCGCGTAGCAATGGCAGAAGATGATTAGAAAAATGCAATGTCATTATGATTTAGCAGTAAAAGGTAGATGATGCGTAGTACAAGTGAATTAAGAAAAGGTTTTCTTGATTATTTCAGGCAGCAAGATCACGAGATTGTGCCGAGTAGCTCGCTCGTGCCTGGCAGTGATCCTACATTACTGTTTACTAATGCAGGTATGGTTCCGTTTAAAGAAGCGTTTCTTGGCAGAGAGCAACGTAAGAACCCTAGAGCGACGAGTTCTCAGCGCTGCGTACGTGCAGGTGGTAAGCATAATGATTTAGAAAATGTCGGCTTTACTTCACGTCATCATACTTTCTTTGAAATGCTGGGTAATTTTAGCTTTGGTGATTATTTTAAAGAAGAAGCCATTGATTTTGCTTGGACATTTTTAACAAAAGAGCTTGCTCTGGATGCGAACCGTTTATGGGTGACCGTTTTTGAAGAAGATGATGAGGCAGCAGAACTTTGGTTAAATAAAATCGGAGTCGCTGAATCACGTTTGCGCCGCATTGGTGCTAAAGACAATTTTTGGTCGATGGGAGCCACAGGGCCTTGTGGACCGTGTACCGAAATTTTTTATGATCATGGTGATCATGTTGCCGGCGGGCCGCCGGGAAGCGCTGATGAAGATGGCGATCGATTCGTCGAGATATGGAATCTCGTCTTTATGCAATATGACCGTGCTGATGATGGCAGTCTGGACAATTTACCTAAACCGTCCGTTGATACGGGTATGGGTTTAGAGCGTATTGCAGCGGTGATGCAGGGCACTCACAATAATTATAATATTGACCTATTTAAAACACTTCTTACTGCTACCGCCGATGTCACTAAAACCCGGCAGGCCGATAAGCCATCGCATCGAGTAATTGCGGACCATATTCGTTCTTGCGCATTTTTGGTTGCCGATGGTGTGCTGCCTTCTAATGAAGGGCGCGGGTATGTTTTACGCCGCATTATTCGTCGCGCAATTCGACATGGGTATGAGCTTGGTCAGAAGCAATTATTTTTTAGCGAATTGGTTGATCCATTAGCTGATGTGATGGGTGATGCCTATCCAGAGCTGCGTAATAAACAAGAAGCTATACGTTCTACGTTGGTACTTGAAGAAGAACGCTTTGCTGAGACCTTAGAACAGGGCATGAAGATACTCGGAGAAGAGGCTAATCAAGCTCGTGCTAGTGGTGGAGTGATTCCTGGTGAAGTAGTTTTTAAACTTTATGATACCTATGGTTTTCCAGTAGATCTGACCGCGGACTATGCGCAATCGTATAAGCTTAGTTTGGATATGGATGGGTTTGAGAAAAACATGAACGCGCAAAGAGCGCGAGCGCGAGCTGCTAGCCGGTTTGGCGCAGACCAATCTGTCAAGATCAGCAATGATGTGGTCACGACATTTGTTGGTTACGATAAATTGGCTAGTGACGCCGAAGTCGTTGCCTTATTTAAAGAAGGCGAGTCGATTGATAAGTTAAGCGCCGGCGAAAGCGGTATTGTTGTGCTTGATCAAACGCCATTTTACGCGGAATCGGGTGGGCAATCTGGTGATAGCGGTAAAATTGTGGTTGGGTTAGATACCACAGGGACACAGAGTCACTTTACGGTAGAAGACACACAAAAACTGGCAGGCGGAAAGGCGCATGGTCACGTTGGTAAAGTAGTAGATGGTGTCTTATGCGTTGGAGATAAGGCTAACGGTAACGTTGATCAGGAGCGCCGTGTCGATATTATGCGCCATCATTCAGCGACTCATCTTCTGCATGCTGCGCTGAGACAGGTGCTAGGTGATCATGTTGAGCAAAAGGGCTCTCTGGTTGAAGCCGATAGATTGCGTTTTGATTTCTCTCATCCTCAACGTGTAAGCAAACAAGAATTAGAAACTATAGAAAATTTAGTTAACCGTGAAGTTTTAGCGAATACTGAAGCTGATGTTGGTGTGATGCCAATTAAGGAAGCTATGGCGAAGGGCGCGATGGCCTTATTCGGCGAAAAATACGGTGATATTGTTCGCGTACTTCAATTTGGTGATTTTTCTGTTGAGCTGTGTGGTGGTACGCATGTGGCGCGCGCAGGCGATATTGGTTTGGTTAAGGTGACTAGCGAATCAGGTATTGCATCTGGAGTAAGACGTATAGAGGCAGTATGCGGTCGCCATGCTTTGGCATGGCTGTCTAATCTAGAAGTTTTAATTGATGATGTTGCCAGTATTGTTAAAAGCGATAGACCAAACCTGCCTGGAAAAGTAAAGCAATTAATCGATAAGCAGCGCGAAAGTGACAAGACGCTAGAGCAACTAAGACAGCAACTTTCTGCTCAGGCAAGCGGTGATTTGTCAGAGCAAGCTGTCGAGATTGCGGGAATTAAATTATTAGTAAGCCGCGTTGATGGCGCTGATGCTAAATCACTAAGAGATACGGTTGATCGCCTCAAAGACCAACTGTCTCCAGCGGCGATTGTCTTAGGTATGGTTGATGGTGATAAAGTAAAGCTAGTAGTTGGTGTGACCAAAGAGCTGACTGATCGTCTTCCAGCGAATGAGCTTATTAACGTTGCTGCAGAGAAGGTCGGCGGTAAAG
Organism: Gammaproteobacteria bacterium; assembly: GCA_013151045.1. Lineage (GTDB taxonomy): Bacteria > Pseudomonadota > Gammaproteobacteria. The sequence goes on along the minus strand of JAADIY010000042.1, from coordinate 79,206 downwards.
GTGGTGGGCGTCCTGATATGGCACAAGCTGGCGGTAGTAAGCCTGCTGAGCTTGACGATGCGCTAGCATTGATTCCTGACTGGGTGGCAAACAAGCTTAATAGTTAGTACACAAATTAATTCTGATTGAATTTCTTTTTATACGCGATATACGTTAATCCTTCCAATTTACTTCAATTTAGCGTTTAATTACGGGCTTTTTACGGTTCTAGCATGGGTATTCAGGCTAGGGCCAGATATGGTTATTGTAAATGGCACTCGTTGTCCAAAAATATGGTGGCACTTCTGTCGCAAATGCGGAACGCATTTGTGCCATTGCTGATAAAGTTTCATTGGCTCGTCAGGCTGGTGATCAAATTGTTGTTGTCGTTTCTGCTATGAGCGGTGAAACTAACCGCTTAATATCGCTTGCTAAAGAGATTTCAGCGCGCCCGGCAGTACGAGAACTCGATGTGCTGCTGTCAACGGGTGAACAAACGACTATAGCGTTACTGTGTATGGCGTTTGAAGAGCGAGGTGTCGCCTCTCGTTCTTACACGGGTACCCAAGCCGGTATTTTGACCGATGGTATGCATAATAAGGCGCGTATCATGGATATTGATACTGAGGGGCTTCGTGCAGATTTAGCTAACGGTAAAGTTGTCGTCGTCGCCGGTTTTCAAGGTGTTGATGAAGACGGCAATATTACGACCTTAGGTCGAGGTGGCTCAGATACCACGGCAGTTGCATTAGCAGCGGCGCTTAAGGCCGATGAGTGTCGGATATATACCGATGTTGATGGTGTCTATACTACTGACCCACGTGTAGTGCCTACAGCACGTCGGATGGATAGGCTGACTTATGAAGAAATGCTAGAGATGGCGAGTTTAGGTGCAAAGGTCTTACAAATTCGATCTGTAGAGTTCGCCAGCAAATACAATGTTCCGCTACGTGTCTTGTCGTCATTTGACGAAGGTAATGGCACGCTAATTACTGGAGAAGATGAATCGATGTACCCTAAGGGCACGTTGGAACAAGCAGTTATATCGGGGGTTGCGTTTAATCGTGATGAAGCTCAAGTCACCGTACAAGGTGTACCAGATCAGCCGGGTATTGCCTACGGAATACTGGGACCAGTAGCTGATGCGGGCATTGAAGTTGACATGATTATTCAGAACGTAGGTGCTGATGGGGCGACCGATTTCACCTTCACTGTACATCGTAATGACTATGATAATGCAATGGAAATATTGCGTAATATCGGTAATAAGTTAGGTGCGCGTGAGGTTGCTGGTAATGATTCAATAGTTAAAGTCTCTTTAGTTGGCGTGGGGATGCGTTCACATGCAGGCATCGCAAGTAAAACTTTTGAAGTGTTGGCTAAAGAAAGTATTAATATTCATATGATCTCGACCTCAGAAATAAAGATATCGGTTGTTATTGATGAAAAGTATTTGGAGTTGGCAGTGCGTGCACTGCATAAGGAGTTTGAATTGGAGCACACTACTTAGGTAGCTTGCTATATTTTTGAGTTTGGGTGAATCTTGTCGATAAATATGATAGCCACTATAAGGAATAAGGCAAAAGAACAGGGATGAATCAAGCGCAACCCTATTTGATTTAAGAAATTGGAATGAGGAGAATATCCATGTTAATTTTGACGCGACGCATTGGCGAATCGCTGATTATAGGTGATGATGTGACTGTTACCGTGCTCGGGGTAAGGGGAAACCAGGTACGTATAGGTGTAAATGCGCCTAAAGATGTGTCTGTGCACCGGGAAGAGATTTACGATCGTATTCAGAACGAAAAAAACCAGGAATCTGATGATTAATGTCTCTCTAGTGTTATAATCTTTCGCGCACAAAAAATGCGATTGTAAAAAATTAGGAGAGATGGCCGAGCGGCTGAAGGCGCTCCCCTGCTAAGGGAGTATAGGGTTTATAGCTCTATCGAGGGTTCGAATCCCTCTCTCTCCGCCATTAATAAAAAAACGAGCAAGCAGCTCGTTTTTTTGTGTCTGTTAGAAAAGAATAGTTTTGAACGATCGATGCAATGTTAGGTTTTATCAATGTGCGCTAGCGTATTGGAGTACCGAAGGTCAGCGTGGCGAGTAATTCTTCTCTTTGCAATTATTAAGAAATGTAAAAAAGTAGCTTGCGTTTTCTTTGCTGGTAACAAACAAACGTATTTTAATTATAGATGCCCTTAGCTTTAGAAGAGTTCACCTGGTTCATCAATAATTAATTGTCTTTTTTGTCGAAAACCGATGTCTGATGTGTTCTCTCTATGTATAGCTTGAATTTAATGTTGTAAATGCTATAACCACATAGAAGTGATTATTTTATAAGGTAATTTTTTATTCTGGCAGGTTAAATTTAGCGGTTTAAATGCCGTTAAGCTTTGTAGCGTCACACGTAGTAGTCTGGCCACGGGTTGTCTGGATATAGTGTCATAAACATATGAGGTAATAAGGTAATGCGATTGGCTTGGTCTTTATTAAACCAATTTAAGATAAATATAAGTTTATTTGTTCTGGTTAGCCTTGTTGCAAGCAGTAGCTATGGCGCTGAGCTGTCTAGTTTTGTCGCAGATACCATCAGTGCTCATCCAAATGTGCGTGAGCAAGTTCATATTTTCCGGCAGAATATACAAGACAAAGAAATTGCTAAGAGTGGATGGCGTCCTAGTGTAGATTTAAACGCTTCGTTTGGTGCTTTCGAAAGCAAGTCACCGATAACCGGCCCTAATTCGATAGATTTTGAAAGTTCTCGCGCAGAGTTAGCTGTCACGCAAAACCTATATGATGGTTTTGATACGAAAAATCAGATTAGTCAAACTGATGCCAGGGTTAACTCAGCTTTATTTGAGATTTATGATACTGCTGACAATATAGCTTTAGAGGCAACTCAGTCGTACCTGGAAGTATTAAAACAGCAGCGTTTATATGAGCTGGCGATAAAAAATGTAGAGTCTCACGAAGAGATATTAGAGAAAATACGTATTCGAAGTTTGTCAGGCGTAGGACGCCGATCTCAATTAGAACAGACAGAAGGTCGGGTCGCTAGTGCGCATGCCAGTCTTATTGCGCAGCAAAATAATTTACAAGATGCTTCTACGCAGTTTCATCAAGTTGCAGGTCGATATGTTGACCCGGCAACGTTATTAGAACCAGAATTGCCCGAACATCCTGGATTGAGCATTGAGGACTTAACTACGCAGGCATTAGATAATCATCCGGCGCTGCGAGTTGCTGATTTTAATATAGAGGCCGCACAAGCAGACTACCGCCGCTCTCGCAGCAAAAACCAGCCAATAATTGATTTACGTTTAGCGCAAGCAATTGGTGAGGACATTAACGGATTGGAGGGTAGTACTGATGATTTAAGCTTAGTACTTAATCTAAATTATAATTTGTATCGTGGTGGCGCTGATCGCGCTGAACAAAGACAGAAGATTAGTGTTATACATGAGCGGGAACAGTTCGCGGCAAGAGCACGGCGACAAGTTATTAATACGCTACGTTTGTCTTGGGCTGCAGATCAATCGCTTAGTAAGCAGCTAGCTTTTTTAAAAGAGCATGTTGTTAAATCTGAAGCGACGTTGAGTTCTTATCGCGAAGAATTTTTTATTGGCCAGCGTGATTTGATCAATGTGCTTGATGCTGAGAATGAGTTGAATAGCTCGCAGAATCGTTATGCGGAGGCCTATTTTGATTATGTCACTGCACGTTTTCGTATGTATGAAGGAGTAGGGGGGCTGTTTAAAGCATTGAATCTGGATGCAAAAATTTCAGGCCAAGATTTACAGATTTCTCTTATTCAAGCGCAAGGTGAAGATAATCTACCTTATGATATAGATCGTGATGATGACGCGGTCATCAATCCGACAGATCATTGTGATAATAGTAAAGAAAACGATACTGTAGATGGTTTTGGTTGTGGTAATAAATCAGAAATTGATTTTGACCAATATACGTCATTTGATGTGTCTTTAGCTAGCGAAGAGTACCGTGCATTTGGAATACAAGAGGATGCTAATGCAATTTCTGATGTAATTAATGTCTCGCCTGTTGCTGCTGATGATGTGTTAGAGCTTTTACAAGATAGTATATTGACGATTTCTAGTGAAATGTTGCTAGGTAATGATAGTGACGCGGAAAGTGATAGCCTAATTATTCAACGTTACTCTCAGCCAACATATGGAAGGCTAGCATCAGATAACAATAAAAATCTTATATATCGCCCAGATGAAGGGTATATAGGTAAGGATAAATTCACCTATACGGTATCTGATGGTAACGGTAATTCATCCACGGCTGTAGTGAGTCTTAATATATCGTCGGCGGATGACATGGATTTGTCGAAACCGCAATTTGTGAATTTTCTATTTAATGATACGGCATTAACTAATAGTTCGAGTACCAAGGTTAAGTCAATTATATCAATATTAAAACAATCACCTGATGTCGAAACATGGATCTTTGCTCATACCGATGATGTAGGAACAAGTAGCTACAACCTTTCGTTATCTAAACGCCGAGCAAATGCTTTGCGAGAATTACTAATTAGTAAGGGAATTAGTGGCAACCGAATAAAAGCAAATGGTATTGGTGAGAATAAACCAGTTGCGGACAATAAAACGAAATCTGGTCGTGCAATTAATCGTAGAGGTGAATTTCATTTTCGTCAAAATCTGAGCCTTGCGGTTGAAGACAAATAGTAAAGACGATGAGGAGCAATCTATCATCAATATTCAAGTTGGCGTGTTAATGTTGTTAGGTAGGCTATGCGTTGGCAAATAAATGGATTTATTGACGTTTCCCATGGCTATGGATTATCACGTCGTTATTTGGTTTTAATCTTTTTATTTTTAGTTGTGAGCTTATTTCCATCTCCACAATATGCTAAGCCCTTTGTCGATGATCCAATGCTCAGTCGTTTATTTGAAAATTATGAAAGTGCAGCAAAAGATAGAGGTGTGGCATTAAATAATTTGCTCGCTCACCTCGACCAAAAACCAGTTGCTGAAAAATTATTAGAAGTGAATCGGTTTTTTAATAGCTTTGCGTTTGAATATGATATTAAGCTATGGAAAGTAGAAGATTATTGGGCAACACCAGAAGAGTTTATCGGTGTATATCAAGGTGATTGTGAAGACTACGTTATTTCTAAATATTTTGCCTTGCGCGCATTAGGTATCGATGATGAGCGTCTCTACCTGACTTACGTGAAGGCAATAAGAGAAAATATCGCACATATGGTGTTGAGCTATTTTGAAACGCCAACAGGTATTCCACTAATTTTAGATAATTACGAATTGCGTATCTTTTCGGCAGATAAGCGAACAGATTTGCTTCCGGTATACAGTTTTAATGCAAAGTCACTTTTTTTGACCAATGCATCTGCTGGTTTAGGACAAGCGCTGCCAACTGACAAAGTAAAAAACAGCAAATGGGAAAAATTGCTTGCTAATGTTGAAGAGATGAACTCATGACATTGTTTAAGCAGATCGCGTTGCTGGTGTCAGTGGTGTTCTTTATTTTTGTATTGGCTACTACAATTGGCGATTTCCGCCGGTCGAGTGAATTTTTAGAGGGACAGTTGCAGACCTCAGCACGAGATATGGCGACAACTCTTGGTATTAGCATTTCTAATAGTGGCGCAAGTCAAGATAAAGCCTCGCTTGAAGTGCTCTTTAATAGTGTATTTGACAGTGGTTATTACACACGTATTGAGTTAATTGATACGGCTGGACATACTGTACATAAAAAAGAACAAAAAATATCAATTCGTAAAGTGCCTGATTGGTTTATATCACTAGTGCCTTTACGAGAGGCTACGGGTACGAGTCGCATTCAGCAAGGATGGACACCTGTAGGCGAGTTATTGATAACGGTTCACCCTGGTTTTACTTACGTAAGCTTATATCAAAGTTTAAAAGCCACCGTTTTATGGGCAGTCTTACTATTTGTTACCGGTATGGTGTTGCTTTGGTTTTTATTGCATAAAATTATGCAGCCCCTAGACAGGGTTAAGAAACAAGCGGAAGCAATACAAGCAAATCAATTTGTTCAGCAAAAAATATTGCCTTCAACTCCAGAATTGCGCCGAGTGGTTGAGGCGATGAATAATATGGTTTCTAAGGTTCAAGGTATTTTCGTCGACCAGCAACATACATTATCTAGATATCAAGACTTGTTATACGTGGATACCCTCACTGGGTTAGGGAATCATAAGTATATTGTTAATCAATTAGAGCAAAGTCATTCAGAAGATGCGATAAGTTATGCCACGATGGTTATATTTAAATTGCAAGGTCTAGAGGCATTACGTGATAGTAAGGGATACGAAACTGTAGATAACATTATATGTTTGGCTGCGGAGTTACTCGGGGAATATTGCTCCATCGATGCGGATGAAAAATGCGCCAGGCTTAGTGAAGATGAGTTTGCATTGTTAGCATGTGTAGAGCCAGAGATGGTCAATCAACGTATCAATAAATTTTTTGATAAATTTAGAGATAAATCAAAGCGATATTCTGATACACATCAGGTGACATTCATCGCTGGTGTAACACGTTTACAGGCGAATTCTTCAACCGGTGAAGTATTGGCAGATGCGGACTTCGCTTTAACGCAAGCGCTAGGAAAAAGCTCTTATTCAATTGTCGAAACGACACGTTCAAATATGCTCTTGCCTCAAGGCAAGATGCAGTGGCGAGCATGGATTGAAGAGGCATTGCTGGAAAATCGGCTCTATTTGGCAAGTCAGCCCGTATTAGATATCGACGGTAGTATTGTGCACAAAGAAGTGTTTGTGCGTTTGAAGAATGAGCAAGATGCAACAATATCCGCAGGTATGTTTATGCCTATGGCCTTGTCTTTAGGTTTTGGCTTGGAAATCGATAGAGCAGTATTCAAATTAGTTTCAAAAGTATCGAAGGTCGACCCCGAAGTTCCAGTTGCGCTAAATTTGACAGCGTCATTTTTTGATAGTCATTGTCATATTTCTAAAGAATTCACCGATTTGCTCGCTAAATTTATAGGTGCCCCGGGTGGGTTGTGTCTAGAAGCAAGTCACGCAGTGTTTAATCAATATCCATTGATGTGTATGCAAGTGGCTGATCGACTTCGTGAATTAGGGCATCAATTTGGTATCGATAATTTCGATTTGAAAGAATCGTTAGGTGTGTTGCAGTCGATTAGGCCAAGTTATATCAAAGTTAATGCAAACCTGCTGATAGATTTGACGCCTGAAGACGTGTCCATTGCATTTCAAGCACTGAAAACGTTGGTGGCTACCTTGGATATTAGGCTCATAGCAGTTGGAGTCAGTACGCAGGAAAATTACGACAGGTTAATTGAGCTTGGTATTGAAACAATGCAAGGTCATTTGCTTGCGGAGCCACAAGATTTATTATGAATGAAGTGAATGAGAAATTAGATATCGCTCCCCAGCATGACCCGTTGTTGGAATGTTTGGTTATATTTGCCAAACAGTTTCATAGACCGATTTCCGTTGATGCATTGATTTCCGGTTTGCCTGTAGAGCCTGGTGCAGCTGGCCCAGAGATGTTTTCAATTAAAAGTTCTAAAGGACTATTTTCGCGTGTCGCTAAGCGCGCAGGTTTTGCTTCTAAACTCATTAAAAGAGATTTGTCAGAATTATCAGATTTGCTTTTACCATGTATATTAGTACTTAAAAACCGTAATGCGTGCATTCTTGAGAGTGTTGACTACAAAAAGGGTCAGGCTAAAGTTATTTTTCCTGAAGTGGGCGACGGTGAAGAATGGGTAGATATTAGCCGGTTAGAAGAAGAGCATACTGGCTTTGCATTTTTATTAAAACGCGAATTTAAGCAACGTAGTCGTGCATTGAAATTAATTAGTGCGCGTAAAAGTCATTGGTTTTGGGGCACGTTAGCTCATTCAAAAGAAATATTTTTTGCCGTCCTCGTCGCCTCAGTATTGGCCAATCTATTTGTTGTTGCAACACCGTTGTTTACGATGAATGTTTATGACCGCGTTGTACCGAACGATGCCTTAGAGACATTGTGGGTGTTAGCGATAGGCATAATGATTATTTATGCTTTTGATGCTCTAATGCGCTTTATTCGCAATTATTTATTGGAGATAGCAGGCAAGAAAAGTGATGTCATCATGTCATCGATCTTATTTGAGCAGGTGCTAAATTTGCGCATGGATCAATGGCCGAGCAGTGTCGGTGCGTTTGCGAATAATCTTCGTGATTTTGAGAGTATTCGAAGTTTCTTTACTGCTTCAACAATAGCAACCTTAGTCGATCTGCCATTTGCGATAATTTTTTTGGTAATAATTTGGTATATAGGCGGACCAATGGTCGCTATACCGTTAGTAATTATAGCTACGTTATTGATCTACAGCGCGATATTAATCAAACCATTACGTGACAGTATAGAAAGTACGTTTGAGGCTTCAGCGAATAAAAATGCACATTTAATTGAAAGCTTAAGTTCAATTCAAACAATTAAAACATTGGGTGCATCACATCATTCTCAGTGGGTGTGGGAAGAGTCAACGGGACAGATTGCCGCGAAATCAATGCGAGCGCGAATTTTGTCGGGTTCTATTACGGTAGTAACGAACTTACTGGTACAAATCAATACTGTTGGACTAATAGTGTTCGGTGTCTATCAGATTAGTGATTCATTATTGTCACTAGGCGGTTTGATAGCTGTTGTGATGCTGTCATCGCGAGCTGTATCACCAATGGGTCAGATAGCTAGCCTCATTACAAATTTTCAGCAAACTCGTACTGCTTATAAATCTTTAGATGATTTGATGAACAGAGATATAGAAAGACCTGAGGGCAAGAAATTTGTTCGCAGACCAGTCTTTGAAGGTGCTATAGGTTTCCAAAATGTAAGTTTCACATACCCCGAAGCTAAACGCGCATCACTATCGAATGTGTCATTGAGTATTAGACCAAAAGAACATGTTGGCATTATTGGCAGGGTTGGCTCAGGAAAAACCAGTATTACTAAATTATTAGTTGGGCTTTATCCACCAACTGAAGGCGCTATTTCTATAGATGGTATTGATATTAATCAAATTGATCCAGCAGATCTTCGTCATCACATTGGTTATCTCTCACAGGACGTCGAATTAATGCGTGGCAGTATACGAGATAACTTAGCGTTTAAAGATCTACACATTGACGATGATCGTTTGTTAGAAGTGGCGTCAATATCAGGTGTAGATCAATTTGTAAATAAACTGCCTATGGGGTTTGATACGCCAGTTGGTGAACAAGGAGTATTGTTGTCAGGAGGGCAACGACAAGCGATAGCGTTGGGCCGAGCATTGTTACTTGATGAGCCAATTCTGGTTCTCGATGAGCCAACGAATAGTATGGACAATACAACGGAGGCTGCGATTAGAAAGCGTCTATTTAATTATACGCGTGATAAAACGCTTGTCCTCGTTACACATAAAGCGCCAATGCTAGATTTAGTTGAAAGGATTGTAGTGATCGAAGACGGACGTGTGGTGATGGATGGTCCAAAAGCTAAAGTGCTAGAAGCATTAAAAGGTGGCCAGAGTGAGCTATGATTCAAAACAAATAGCTAGCGGTCGGCGCAACGACCAAGATATCGCATATATGCGTAGTTTGTCCGCTGCTGTTGTTCAGCGGTCGCCACGTTATCTGATGATTATCGTGTTTCTGATCGCCGCGTTAATAGCGGCTGCAATTGCCTGGATGAACTGGGCTCAAATAGATGTGGTGATACGAGGTAACGGTAAAGTTGTTCCAGCAAGACAAGTGCAACTTATTCAAAGTTTGGAAGGCGGAGTAGTATCTGAGATTTTAGTAAAGGAAGGCGATCAGGTTGGTTTAGATCAACCATTATTAAAAATAAGTGACATTGCTTTTTCTGGGTCTTTTGAAGAAAACCGATTGCTTTACAATGAACTTAAAGCTAGGAGCGCTCGTCTTCAGGCAGAGGCGTCTGGCGAAAAATTTGTTCGGGATGCGGAGCTAGGGAAAACAGTGCCTGCTTTAGTGGACTCTGAACAAAGTCTGTATGAGAGTAATGCACAGCAATTGAAACAAACACTGAGCATTTATGAAGAACAAATTAGCCAACATAAAGTTGTTTTGCAAGAAGCACAGTCAAAACAAAGGCAGCTGCGAAAGTCACTAGATTTGGTTCGGCAAGAAATCACGATTAAAGAACCGTTAATGCAAAGACGCATTATTAGTGAAATTGATTTTCTACAACTACAACAACGCGAGGCGGAATTAGAAGGTGAATTAGAGTCTGTTGGTATCTCGATACCTCGAATTCGCTCAACCGCTAATGAAGCGCGTCGGACATTAGAACAAAATAAATTAGATTTTCGTAATAAAGCAAAATTGGAACTCAATCAAGTTTCGGCAGAATTATCTCGATTAGTAGAAGCGCAAGCTGCGCTGCAAGATAGAGTGCGTAGAACAACATTACGGTCACCTGTTGAGGGAGTGGTGCAACGTTTATATGCCAACACTGTTGGCGGTGTTGTAACGCCAGGCGGTGAAGTCATTGAAATTGTTCCAAGTGGAGATGCCCTGATTGTAGAAGTACGTATTAAACCTGCAGATATTGCCTATATTAGTGTAGGGCAGAAGGCACGCATAAAGTTCTCAGCCTATGATTTTGCTATTCATGGCAGCGTTGAAGGTGTAGTTAGTTTAATTAGTGCAGATACCATTACCGATGAAGAAGGCGTGAGCTATTATGTGGTTAAAGTCGTGCCTGATACGACTTATGTTGGTGATGACTCATCGATACTGCCAATTAAGGTAGGTATGACAAGTGAAGCAGATATTATTACAGCAAAAAAAACTATTCTTGAATATTTACTTAAGCCTATATACAGAGGCTTAAACAAGGCGGCAGTAAGTTAAATGATATTTATCTGTTCCCAATCAAACTCATTTAATCGACACATAAGAGAAGTGTTCGGTGATGAACCGGTAATTCATTCTCGTTTATTAGAGCCAAATATTGAGAATGGAAAATTACATATTATTCACGCCTCATCCTACGTAAGCGAATTAGCTGATTGGGTTGATGCCTTTGTTGAAGAAACACCTGTAGCAGTTGCTATCGCAGCCGACATTCCAGATGTAGAGGCAATGTTGAATTATGCGCATCATGGTGTAAAAGGTTACTGTAATAGCCATATGGCCGAACCTTACTATAAGCAGCTTCAAAAATTATTAGAAAGTGATCAAACGTGGTACCCACCACCGTTACTGGCAAAGGCATTTAATATTGCGCGGCAAACCCTAAATCGTTCTTCTGCGTATAACGCATTAAGTCAATTAACGGCGAGAGAAAAAGAAATTTCCTTTGCCGTTGCAGATGGTGATAGTAATAAGATCATAGCGCAAAAACTCGGAATCGTTGAGCGTACTGTTAAGTCGCATTTGACCAGTATTTTTGACAAGTTACGAGTAAAAGACCGTGTTGCGCTTGTGATTTATTTAAATCAATTTAATTTTAGACGAGAAGATAAACCTAATATAGTTTGACTGTCGAGCTCATAAGCTCGGTTTTAGTAGCACTCTAGTACCTTAGTACGATACACAATCGCGTCACATCCCCATATTCTTGCTCTAATCATCAATGGATTAGAGTTATGACTACAAAAAGTATTGGATATATCACTGAATTAGCTGGTAGCGCTGAGGTTCGTAGTGCTGATGGCATCATTAGAGTTATTAATATTGGTGATATTGTCAAAGACGGTGATGTACTTATTACCGGTGACGGCACGAATATAGTCGTAACTTTCTATAGTGGTCGAGAGCTAGCAGTAGGCGAGCAAGCTGAAATATTGCTCGATGAGACAGTCTCTTATGATCTAGGTGTTTTCGATGATAACCAAGTAGATCAAATTCTAGCGTTACAGCAATCAATCATTGAAGGTGTTGACCTTGCTGATTTAGAAGCACCGGCCGCAGGCAATCAAAATCAAGGTGAAGCAAACGCGTTAAACCAAGCATCGATTTATGATCGTGATGGTAGAGAAGGTATCGTTGATACAGATGAGACGCCATTTGCTTTTGGTCGTGAATTTACCGACTTCGAGGATATTGTCGGGGCTGATGAGCTTCCTGCGCTTGCCGGAGATGGTTCACCTACCGGTGTTGCACCTCCTGTAGCACCGCCGGTGAATGATGGCCCGGATGCGGTGGATGATACGGCGAGTACGGCCGAAGATACGCCGTTGACGCTGGGAGTTGCGGACATTGTGGATCCGAATGATACGGATCTTGATGGAGATACGTTAACGATCAGTGGAGTGAGTAACGCGAGTAACGGCAGTGTGGTGTTGAACGTTGATGGGACGGTGACGTTTACGCCGACGGCGAATTTCAATGGTGTTGCGACGTTTGACTACACCATCAGTGATGGCAATGGCGGCACGGATACGGCGACGGTGACGGTGAATGTTAGCGGCGTGAATGATGGCCCGGATGCGGTGGATGATAGCTTTACTGTTAATGAGGACGTCACTTTATCAGGTAATGTTCTTACTGATAGTGGAGTAGATAACGATATTGATGGTGACACATTATCTGTCAATACTATTCCGGTTAGTGGTCCTACGAATGGTTCCTTGACTCTAAATACAGACGGCACGTTTGATTACGTCCCGGATGAAGACTTTAATGGTACCGATAGTTTTACTTATCAAATCACTGATGGTAATGGTGGCACAGATACAGCAACAGTCAATATTATAATTAACAGTGTAGTAGATGCAGTAAACGACACCTTAACTACTGATGAAGATATGGCTAGCACACTAAATGTGCTTACTAATGACAGTTTTGGACCGAATGCGATGATCACAGGGGTCACTCAGGGCGCTAATGGTACTGTAACTATAGGCAGCAATGGTGAAGTTACTTATACACCTAATTTAAACTTTAACGGTACAGATAGTTATACCTATACGGTAACAACAGATGCCGGTGACACTGAAATTGCCACAGTCAGTGTTACGGTTAATTCGATCAATGATGGACCAGTTGCTAATAATGATAGTGCTACGACAAACGAAGATAACGCGGTAACGGTTGCTGTATTACCGAACGACAGCGATGGTGATGGTGGCACACTGCAAGTTACCCAAGTTACCGATGGTACTAATGGTACGGCTATAGTTAATGCAAACGGTACGATCACTTATACACCGAATCCTGATTTTAACGGCACTGATACAGTTACGTATACTATTGCTGATGGTCAGGGTGGTTTTGATACGGCGACCCTAACCGTTACGGTTAATGCGGTTAATGATGCTCCAGTAATTTCTGCCGTAGATTCGGCAGTAGTATCAGAAGAAGGTTTGGCTGCCGGTATCGCTGATACTGTTGGTAATCCAGCAGATATGACTGATAGTGCCGTATTTACAGGTACCTATAGTGCAACAGATATTGAGAGTGCTTCTCTGACGGCTACATTTACTGGTTCTGGACCTTCAGGGCTGACATCAGGCGGGCAAGCCATAACATTTATCTTAAGTAATGGCGATCAAACATTGACAGGTTCTGCTGGTGGCAACGATATTATTCGTTTTGAAATCGATAACGACGGCGGTTACCAAGTGACATTGCTAGGTTCGCTTGATCATCCTAATTTGCCGGGTACTACAGATGATGGGGAAAACGTACTTAATTTTGATGTTGGTATTCGTGTCAGTGATGGTGATGCTTCTGCTGATGATGTTATTAACATATCAATTGAAGATGATAGTCCCATAAGTGGTAATTTAGATTTATCTCTGGTTATACCTCCATCAAACACCAACTTGAGTTTTGTGATTGATGTCTCAGGCAGTATGGGTAGTTCGGTTGCAGTAGATGATGGAAGTGGCGGTACCGTAAATATTGAGCGCTTGCAACTGGCGTTAGAAAGCGTGCGTGATGTGATTCAAACTTACGCTAACCTTGGTGACGTACGGGTACAAATTACAACCTTTAGCACTGCGTCGAGTTCATTATCAACCTGGGTTAGTGCTTCAGAAGCATTGGCATTAATTGGCGATGGTAGTTCAGGCTCTAGATCGGCAATTTTCAATACTGGTGGCGGCACTAACTATGATTTAGCTGTAGCAGAATTCCAATCTTCTTTTTCGGCATCGGGAGCGCTGAATGATAGTGATCCAACAGTTACTAATGTATCTTATTTTATATCGGATGGTGAACCCCAGACAGGTGGAGGCTCTGAAGGCACATCGGGTATAACGGGTGCTGAAATCACAGCGTATACTGATTTCTTAGTGGCTAATGAAATTGACGCATTCGCTGTTGGTTTCGGTGGTGATTTGACAGCAGCAGACCAAGGTTTCTTGGATCCGTTGGCTTATGACGGTATCAACGATACTGACAGAGCAGGTGTGATTGTAACTGACGCAAGTATATTGGCTAATACCTTGCTATCGACCATTGATGCGACAGCTAGTGGTAACTTGTTTGGTGCAATCAGCAATGCTTTTGGTGCCGATGGTGGTGTAACAATGTCCATCACTATTGACGGAATTACTTATGATTATGATCCAACAGCAGATACGATCACGCCAAGTAATGGCAGTGGGGTGGTATCTGGCGCAATGCTTGATATGGTCACTAGTAATGGTGGAACTCTTAATTTCGATTTTATGACAGGTGAATATCAATACACTGCTGATGACAGTCTTGCACTAAACACTTCTATTCAGGAGATTATCAATTTCGTAACCGTAGACGGTGATGGTGACCAGGCAAATGGTACGGTGACTTTGTCAGTGGTTCGCGGCTTAGATACTGATAATGATGGTATTATCGACGTTATTGATATTGATGATGATAATGACGGAATTCTTGATACGGTTGAAGATGCATTTTTAGTTGCATCACCATTTACAACAACCACTACTGATTCGAATATTCCTGCCAACGGTGGCAACAGTTCTCAAAATATTAATTTATCTACATTTGGTATAGCTATTGGCGATACAGTTAGTATTTCAAATTTATTTGCGCAAGGCGATTTGAATGGCGGTACTGAGACATTCACTTTGTTATTTAATGGCGGAGTGACAACAGGCGCTGTTAATACAGGATCGCAGAATCTTGGGTTTAGCCCAGTCACAAATTCAGTGGACCTAAATGTTCAAGTAATTGATATTGGTGGTGGTGTGCCTGGTATTAGTGTGGCAGGTTCAACTACGGGTGCTGTAGGCAGTTTCAATGGTTTTGTGGGTGTCGATTATCGTTTCGATATTGAGGGTATAGGCACTAGTAACGATGCTGATGGCGACGGCATCATTAATAGTCTAGATGTTGATAGTGATAACGATGGCATACTCGATAATGTAGAAGCACAAGCAATCGGTAGTTATGTTGCACCAAGCGGAATCGATGCAAATAATGATGGCTTGGACGATGCTTATGTACCGGCTGGTTTAAGTCCAGTTGATGGCGACAGCAATGGTATTGCTGAGTTTATTGATGTGGACAGCGATGGAGATGGCATCAGTGATATCGACGATATTGATGATGATAATGACGGTATCATCGATACAATAGAAGATGCCCAGCTTGTCACTAGTCTGTTTACTACCACTACGTCAGACTCAAATATTTCACCAAATGGCAGTGGCACTGCAACTCAGGCAATCAATTTATCATCATTTGGTGTTGCTATAGGCTCATCAGTAACAATAAATAACGTGTTTGCACGGGGTGATATTAATGGTGACGGCGCAAATGAGTTTTTTGATCTTACTTTCATTAATTCAGACGGTAGTGGGGCAAATACGTCGTTTACTGGACTTCAGACAGATTTAAATGGCGGTGTTGAAGATTCTATATTTAGAGCGACGACTTCCCCTGTAAACGTTACAGTCACGGTGGTTGATATTGGTGGTGGAGTGCCTGGATTTATTGTGCAGGGAGTAACCGGTGCTGGTACAGACTTTATTGCAGTCAACGGCGTGGATTATCGTTTTGATATTTCGGGTACAGGCACTTTTATTAATAACGATGTTGATAATGATGGCATTATCAATAGTTTAGATGTTGATAGTGATAACGATGGAATTTTAGATAATGTTGAAGCACAAGCCGTCAGTAGTTACGTCGCACCAAGCGGAATTGATGCTAATAACGACGGACTAGATGATGTCTATGGCCCTGGTGGAATAACAGTACCAACAGATAGTAATGGAGATGGTGAGGCAGACTTTATCTCTACCGATAGTGATGGTGATGGCACAGTAGATGGTCAAGATCCTGCAACGTCAGGAAATGACAGGTTGGTCGGTAGCAATACTGGCGATACTATAAATGGTTTGAATGGCGACGATCAATTGTTTGGTCAAGATGGTGATGATACGTTGCTTGGTGGTGCAGGAATCGATTTCCTTTATGGTGGCAAAGGTGATGATACGCTGACTGGTGGTAGTGATAGTGATACTTTTGTCTGGCGTAATGATGATGAGGGTACGCTAGCAGATCCGGCAAGCGATACCATTACAGACTTTACCGCAGGTGCAGGTGGCGACAAACTCAACCTGGCAGATCTGCTACATGGTGAAGAGTCCGATACGCTTACTGATTATTTGCATTTTGAGCAAGACGGGAGTGGTGGTACGGTCATTAGTATTGATACTGATGGTTCTGGTACGTTTGAATCAACGCAAGAAATTACGCTTAGTGGTACTGACCTGACAGCAGGGGGATCACTAAGTGACCAGCAGATCGTTGATAATTTGTTGTCAAATGGAAATTTGATAGTAGATTAATTGTGGCCAAGCTTTAAAAGTTGCTAAAAATAGAACATCTATATGTTGTGGCGCGTATAAGTTCGTTGTGTCACTCATAAGGTGTTTTAGTTTTGTTAATGCCAAAATTTTTCATTCTATAAGTTAGTGTAGAGGGTTTGATGCCGAGCAATTCTGCTGCTCCATTTTCTCCCCATACCTGCCAGTTGGCATATTTAAGTGCCGCGATAATATTGGTTTTTTCCAGCTGGCGAAATTCTGCATCGGTAACGAATGTAGAGTCAGGTATCTGATTGTTATCTTCAGGTTCTTCCCCTTGAGATTGGTCAGGCAAAACCAAGTCGAGTCTTGCTCGGTTTCCTTTGCTTAGAATAACAGCACGCTCGATGATATTTTTTAGTTCTCGAATATTGCCAGGCCATTTATGTTGTTGCAGTCTTGTAACTTGCTGTTTAGAAAGCTTGATTTGATCGCGTCCTAATTCAGCACAACTTCGGTTTAGAAAGTGTTGTGCTAAGGGTGCAATGTCCTTAATACGTTCTCGCAGTGGCGGCACCTTAATAGGGAACACACTGAGACGATAAAATAAATCTTCGCGAAAGCGTCCTGCTTTTACTTCAGCTTCCAGATCAGTATTGGTGGCGGCAACAATACGTACATCAACTTTAATGGTTTTATCATCACCCACACGTTCAAACTCATGTTCTTGCAACGCACGTAATAACTTACTTTGTAGGCTTAATGGGATTTCGCCAATTTCATCTAGAAAAATTGTTCCGCCGGCAGCAAGCTGTAAACGTCCGGTGCGATCGCGATGGGCGCCCGTAAATGCCCCTTTGATATGCCCAAAAAATTCGCTCTCGAATAGTTCTTTAGGAATAGAAGCGCAGTTTACTTTTACCAAAGGCTTTTCTGAGCGTTCACTTTTAGCATGAATGGCACGTGCAATCATTTCTTTGCCTACACCGGATTCACCCAGTATTAATACATTAGCTTGAGTGGATGCAACGGCTTCGATTTGTGCCATGGTATGTTGCAGTGCAGAACTATCCCCAATAATCTCACCGAAGTCAGAGGTAACATTAATTTCATCACGTAAGTAATCACGCTCTAATTCCAGTTTTTCTTTTAAGGCGTTAATTTCTTGGTATGCGGCTTCACGTTGTCGTTCAATTTCTTTACGTTCAGAAATATCGTGGAATACGACAACAGCACCGTTCAGTTCACCATCTTGTAGGATAGGTGTACTGGTATATTCAACCGGCACGGCAGAGCCATTGCTATGCCAGAAAACTTCATCGTCCACATGATGGATTTTTCCATCCTTTAGTGCTGCATAAACTGGGCAATCGTCACGAGGGTAGGGTGTGCCGTCTGCATGAGTGTGGTGATGTACGTCATGTGCAGGTTTGCCGAGAATATCTTCTATTTTCCATCCAACGATTTCTGTTGATGCAGCATTGGCAAATATAGTCATGCCATTCTTGTCTAGTCCATAAATACCTTCTCCTACGGCACTGAGGATAGAGCCGTGCTCAGATTGTATGCGACGCAGTTCGGCAAGTGTTTTATCGAGTTGTTCTCCGCAGGTCGCGTTGAGCAGTAGGTGAGGGGGCTCATTGCTTTGTTGAATTAAGCAGGCAGCGAGTAACCCCTGAGCAACACCCAGTTTGCCCAATAGGGAAACAGAAATGTCATGCACAGAGTTTTTGTGAGTAAAAATATCTGTAAGTAAATTTGTCAGTTCAACTTCATCGTCGAGCAGTAATAAGTCTTCTAATAGTAGTTCTGCCCCATCATTTTTTGGCAGACCAAGGTGGTTACGCCAGCCCAAACTTGCGTGACGGCAAATGAGCTGTTCGTCGAGTACCGCAAGCATGGCGGGTACGTCTTGAAACTCCCATTTGTGTTGCTTGCATGAAGGTTTAATCATGAATAGACCCCAATATTTTGAGGATTAAACCATAAAAAATTGTGGAACTCAAATTATTGAGGTTTTAGAGGTTACTTAACTCATTGTTTTACATGGATTTTATAGGTTGGTACGAAATATGAGATAGAAGTTATTAAGAAGAATACAGGCATGGCTCAAAATTTTAGGAATGTATATGACCGGATTGCTCAAATTGTCGTTTACCAATGAAGTTGCGCAAATGAAAGTGCAACAAGTTCAGGAGAATTGGAATACGCGATCTCCTGAGATCGTGGTGCAGGCATATAGCGAGCAGTCTGAATGGCGTATTGGAGATGAATGCCTTAGTGGTTACGAAGCCATTAATGAATTTCTTGCTCGTAAATGGTTAAGAGAGCTGCATTACCGTTTAGAAATGGAGCTTTGGACTTATACCGACAATCGCATCTCTATACGTTTTGAGTGCGAATGGCAGCATGCGATGTCAGGTCAATGGATGCGTACTCACGGCAGCGAGCAATGGGAATTTGATGGTAATGGTCTGGTGAGTCTGCGCGATGTCAGTGCAAGTGATATTGAAATTAAAGCGGACGATAGGCGTATAGGGCATTAATTATGGGTGATGAAAGTAGTAGAGATTTTGCAGGCTATACGAAGACTATATTTTCTGTCATAGGTGTAAATGTAGTTATTTATATTGTTTTCTCATTGTTGTTGTTCCTGATTGTCGGGATGGTAAGCGCTAGTTCTACGGGAAAACAAAATTTTATGGTGGCCCAGTCCGAGTCTGAGCTTAATGTGGAAGTTAAACTAGCAATTCATAGGGCGAAATACAAAGAAAAATCTATAACAAAAAGTTTGCCGTTTCATAGGTCTACGCTTCTTAGATTACATGGTATTTCAGCGACGTCACATGTTCTACCGGTTAAAACAATTCGTTATAGCAATGACTGAAATGCAACTTTATTAGGATAAATCACTATGAAAAATAAATTATCTAATGCAATTTTTACAGTATGTTGTTTCTTGTCCGTGTCTACTGCGTTGGCAGTAGAGCCGATTTCTCCCATTCAACCTGTTAAAAATATAAACCTGGCTCAGGTGGAGCTAGGCAAAAAATTATTTTTTGATCCGCGTTTATCATTATCAGGGCATATTTCATGTAACTCGTGTCATAACCTGAGTTTGGGTGGTGTCGATAATATGCAATTTTCTATTGGACACAATTGGCAAAAGGGTGGAATTAACACTCCAACGGTGTTGAATTCAAGTATGAATTTAGCGCAATTTTGGAATGGCAGGGCGGCAGATTTAAAGGAGCAAGCGGAAGCACCTATTGTTAATCCTATAGAGATGGCATCCAACCATGTATTAGCAATAAAGGTATTAGAGACAATACCGGGGTATGTCATTGAGTTTAGGCAAGTGTTTGGTAGTGCTGAAATAACGATAGACCGCGTGACCAGTGCGATTGCTGAATTTGAGAAAATTTTAATTACCCCTAACTCTCGTTTTGATCAATGGTTGCTAGGTGACCCATCGGCAATAAATGATTATGAGTTGGCTGGTTATTTAACGTTTAAAACCAGCGGTTGCGTTGCTTGTCATAACGGTCCTGGTGTCGGTGGCCAATCGTTTCAACGACTAGGTATCAAAGATGTATATGAGACAGATCACCCTGCGCAAGGTAAGGCTGATGTCACTGGTAAGGTATCAGATATTAATGTGTTTAAAGTGCCTTTGCTGCGCAATATCGAACTTACTTTCCCCTATTTTCATGATGGCGAAGTTGAAACCTTGGAGGAGGCTGTTGATACGATGGCGCGTGTTCAAAGAGGGGTGACTTTTACACGACAAGAAAATGCTCGCGTCGTCGCTTTTTTGAAAACACTCACAGGCGAGCAACCGTCGTTCAATATTCCAACATTGCCACCATCAGGGCCAGATACGCCACTACCTGAGCCGTTTTTATAGAACCTGGAGAAGGTAATGAAAAGACTTATTGTTTGTCTGTTATTAGTTGTTTTGTTTGCTTCAAGCTCAACCTTTGCGAAGGAAGAGCCTATATTTCCGGTGCGTGCACCTAAATTAATAGACCTTGCAAAATCTGAGTTAGGAAAAAAATTATACTATGAGCGTAGGCTATCACAGTCTGGCCATTTTTCCTGTAACTTATGCCACAACTTAAGCTTAGGCGGGGTGGATAATTTACAGTTTCCAATTGGTGATAAATGGCAGAAAGGGCGGATCAATACGCCTACCGTTTTAAATTCAAGTTTAAATTTTTCTCAATATTGGGATGGCCGCGCGGCAACGCTTGAGGAGCAGGCACGTAGCTCAATAGAAAATCCTGCTTCAATGGCAACACCTCATGTATTGGTGGCCGATGTGCTAAAAACGATACCAGGGTATGTGACCGAATTTAAACAAGTATTCGATGATGGAGCTATTACTATAGCTAGCGTCGCGTCGGCTATAGCGGAGTTTGAAAAAACATTAGTTACTCCTAATTCACCATTCGATATGTGGTTGTTGGGCAACAAAAATGCGATTAGCGAATATGAGTTATCTGGTTATAAAATTTTTAAAAATGTAGGTTGTACGAATTGTCATAACGGTCCTGGTGTTGGCGGACAGTCTTTTCAAAAGCTTGGCGTGTTTGAGCCTTATAAAACGACCCACCCGTCACGTGGCAGATCGGCGATAACAGGAGAGTTGATAGATGACAATGTTTTTAAAGTTCCGTTGCTGCGAAATATAGAGCTTACATATCCGTATTTTCATGATGGTGCGATTAAAACTTTGGAAGAAGCAGTGAATACTATGGGCCGTGTGCAATTAGGTATTCAGTTTAACGACGATGAGACTGCTCGTGTCGTTGCGTTTCTGAAAACCTTAACAGGTGTACAACCTTCATTTCCATTGCCTACATTACCTGCGTCTGGTGTTGATACACCTAGGCCGAGTCCTTTTTAGCGAAGTTGTTGTTGGTCGCAATACCGAGGGAATGGCACAGAAATCCCTCGACATATTTTTATTAGGATTATAATTCGTCAGCGATTTTAGCTTTAGGTATTAATTGTACAAACTCTGTGCGATGACCATAGAGGTCTTCGCCTTTGATGAGATTGAGCAAGTTTTAGTGCATGATCGTAACCCCAATTATTTGTGTATTGACCGCCGCGTAAGAGTTGTGCAAAAGCCACAACAGAAGTTGAAAATTGAATCTCGTTGGCCAGTTGTAGACCTGCTTTTGTATTGCTGTTCGCAATTGTTGTCGTGATAAGCTCAGAACTATCTGATTCAGGCCGTTTATAGCGCATCTTTAGAAAACCATATTTGCCTGTGATATCTCTACTGCTTGGTTTGGCTTGATAGCGACTTTCGTCAATTAGTCCGGAATTGGCGCTTTTGGCTGTAATTTTATAGATTGCGGTAATACTATGGCCAGCACCAATATCGCTAGTATCTACGGCATCGTTGTTAAAATCTTCACGATTGAGAGCGCGAGCTTTATAGTCTAAAAGGCGATATTCGCTGACGGTTGTAGGGTTAAATTCAATTTGAATCTTTACGTCTTTGGCGATAGTAAATAGCGCTTCTGCCGCCTGATCAACCAACATTTTTTGCGCTAAAGATTGCATGGTGTGGTCGTTATAATTTCCTTGGCCAAAACCTAGGGCTGATAAAAAGATGTCTTTATCACGTTTGCGTTCAACAAAGCCTTTCATAGCGGTGATTGAGTAATTCTTCGAACGCAGCTTCATCACCTTTCTGCGCTGCACGAATAATATTGTCGAGTTCACTTATTTTTGGCTGCATGTGGTTCAGTGGCATTTCTAATAAGACGCGATGAAATCTCAATTCCTGGGTTATTAGCCATAGGCATCTTTAAATTCTTTTATACTTTTATATATAGCCGGTGGTTAGGCAAAATGGTGAAAAATTGAGGTGTTGTCAGATTAAGTATAGGTAATCATCTATACTATTCATCGATAATATTGGATTAGTTGTTGCTTTATAGGCTAATATTGCGACAATTATAGATAACTATCTATCAAATGCATTCAAACTATCGATTGGAATTAATGTTAATAGGCCTATAATCTTCGTTCAAAGTTTCGAAGTACAACCACAGCAGGAGTAAATCGACTATGGGAAAGAAATACGATGCGGGTGTTAAAGAGTACCGTGATGTGTACTGGACTCCGGATTACGTGCCACTTGATACGGATTTGTTAGCATGTTTCAAGGTTACGCCACAAGAAGGTGTTCCTCATAATGAAGCAGCTGCAGCCGTAGCGGCAGAATCATCTACCGGTACTTGGAGTACGGTGTGGTCTGAGTTATTGACCGATATGGAATTTTATAAAGGCCGTGCCTATCGCATCGAAGATGTGCCAGGTGATAGCACTTGTTTCTATGCTTTCATTGCTTATCCAATTGATCTTTTTGAAGAAGGTTCAGTTGTTAACGTATTGACCTCATTGGTTGGTAACGTGTTCGGCTTTAAAGCAATTAAAGCCTTGCGTCTCGAAGACATTCGCTTCCCAATCGCATTTGTTAAAACGTGCCTTGGGCCACCAAGTGGTATCCAAGTTGAGCGTGACAAGCTAAACAAATATGGGCGTCCATTGTTGGGTTGTACGATTAAACCTAAGCTGGGTCTTTCTGCTAAAAACTACGGTCGTGCTGTTTACGAATGTTTGCGTGGTGGTTTGGATCTGACCAAAGATGACGAAAACATCAACTCCCAGCCATTCATGCGCTGGCGTAACCGTTTCGAGTTTGTTGCTGCGGCAGTAGAAAAAGCACAAGCTGAAACTGGCGAGATTAAAGGTCATTACTTAAACGTAACGGCTAATACACCTGAAGAAATGTATGAGCGTGCTGAGTTTGCCAAAGAGCTTGGTCAGCCAGTGATCATGCATGACTTTTTGACGGGTGGTTTTACCGCCAACTCTGGTTTGGCTAAATGGTGTCGTGATAACGGTATATTGTTGCATATTCATCGTGCCATGCATGCAGTTATCGATCGTAACCCGCATCACGGTATTCACTTCCGTGTACTAGCTAAGTGCTTACGTTTGTCAGGTGGTGATCATCTCCATACGGGTACGGTTGTTGGTAAGCTTGAGGGTGATCGTGCTTCAACATTAGGTTTTGTTGATCAGTTACGTGAATCATTTATTCCTGAAGATCGCAAACGCGGTATCTTCTTTGATCAAGATTGGGGCTCAATGCCTGGTGTCTTTGCTGTTGCTTCTGGTGGTATCCACGTATGGCATATGCCAGCGCTGGTTGAGATCTTCGGCGATGATTCTATTCTTCAGTTCGGTGGTGGTACTCAAGGACATCCTTGGGGTAACGCTGCGGGTGCTGCTGCAAACCGTGTTGCTTTGGAAGCGTGTGTTAAAGCGCGTAACGAAGGCCGTGAACTAGAGCGTGAAGGTCGCGATATTCTAGAAGGTGCTGCAAAACATAGCCCAGAACTCGCAATCGCTATGGAAACTTGGAAAGAGATCGTCTTCGAATTTGAAACCGTAGACAAGCTTGACGCCTAAGTTAATTAATCCCTAATAGATTCGCAATATATTCAGGAGACAGCAATGAAATCAAATGCAGAAATGGGTGATTACCGTACTGCTCAGACGTTAGAAACTTTTTCGTTTTTACCGCCGTTTTCGCAAGAAGAAGTTTATGCCCAAATTAACTATATGTTGAGTCAAGGTTTAACACCATCAATTGAGCACGAAGATCCAGCGCTAGTAAGTAGTGTTTACTGGCCAATGTGGAAGTTACCGTTCTTCGGTGAAACCGATCTTGGTAACGTAGTTGCTGAGTTAGAAGCGTGCCATCGCGCATACCCAGATCATCATGTACGTTTGATTGGTTATGACAACTACACGCAAAGCCAAGGTGTTTGCTTTGTAGCGTATCGCGGTAAGGCTGCTTGATAAGAAGGTTGATGTGGTGCTTTGGCACCACTTCCATCTCGGTTTTCTCGATAACGCATGGGATAAACAAATATGGCCATTAAAGATCTGTCAGGACGCAGTGCTGCAAGAGCACGACGCAACGCTCAGACTCAAGGTAAAAGCAATGCAATCGCTAGCGCACCCGTCGCTGCAATCGCATCTGCTGCTCCTGCTCCGCGTCGTAGTGCTAGCGCTTCTTCAAGCACTTTCGGTAGCTGCCGTCAAGAATCGCTGGCTCGACGTCGACAAATGTCGACAAAAGGTAAAGCCGGTGTGGCAGCGCCAGACCGTCAACGTGTGGCACGTGCGAAAGCGAAAGTGGCTACAGCTAAAGGTTGTGGTTGCGGTTGCAATGGTGAAGGCAAGTGTAAAGCTGGTGCGGCATCAGCAGCAGCAATATTTACTAAGCCAGCATCAGTGCCAACACAAATGAAAAAAGTGAACGTCGTATCGCCAAGCAACTCAGGCCGTATGAATTCACGTGCACGTCGCCATGCGCTGGCCGCACATGGTAAAAAAGGTGTAGAGATTATGAGTAGTGGAGTGAGTTCTGCGCAGGTAGCGCGTTCACAAAACCCAGATATCTCAAGCCGTGATCTGGCACGTAGTGTGCGAGCACAACGTAGTGTTAAAGGTGGTGGTGCAGTGAAAGCAAAGTCGACACCTATTCGCGGTAACCGTCCAAAACCTGCAGTCACTGAAGAAGTAACGGGTACGCAGGTGGCACATAGTGCTAAGACAACCGGCGACGAAATTGGTTTATGCCGTTCAGTTACTGGTACAGATTATTTGTCAGATGATGTTTTTGCGAGTTATTGTCAAAGTGATAATAAGCAGTTTAATGTGCCGTCAAAAGTGCTAACTAGCGCTTTGGCACGTGGCGGTAATATTACAACGGCGAGTTCTATTGGACGTAGTGATAGTGTTACTGGTGATGAGCGCGGTAGTTGCAAAAACGTGACAGGTACGGAGTATCTTGGTACTGAACACTTTGAACAGTTTTGCGGTGTTAAGCCAGACACTGGTCCAGCAAAAATTAGTTTTTCACAAACCAGTCGCGGCACAATCGTATCAGGTTCAAAACCTGCGCGATCAGAACACGTAACTGGTGATGAAGCGGGCACCTGTAAAGCGGTGACCGGTACACCTTATGCTGGTTCAGAGCAATATGAAAAGTATTGTGAGCCTAGGCAAGCAAAAGTTGCTTTAGCACGTAGTGAATTACGTCGCGGTAATGAAGGTCGTGATATTACGGGTATTCAACCTGGTTTGGGTAATTTAACCGGTGCTGCTAAAGGCGTATGTAAGCCTCTAACCGGTACTTCATATATTGGTGCGACTGATCACCAGCAAGTATGTGGTGCAGTACCAGCGCAAATCGGGGAATCTGATTTCCCAAAGCCGCTAGCTGGCGCCCCATGGGGTAACTTTAGTGTTGACGCACCTAATCACGCCAGCCAAACGACAACCGAGCATAATGCTGTAACGGGTTCTCGTTATGAGCAAGGTCGCGTTAGCGGTGCTTTCTCATTGGGAGAAGGTAAGTTAACCGGTACTGAAGAAGCGCGTTTTGGTGATCGTGTTAATAACACTACAGGCAATGTTAACGCACCTGTAGAGATCGTCAAACCAGCTCGTGGTGTGACGGGCGAAGGTATGGAGACCGGTATGAATATCACCGGTGATGATTGGGATCGTAATGAGCGTGTAACGGGTACAGAGGGAAGATCTTCAGCGAAGAGAAACCCAACTCGTCGTGGCCCGATCAGTGCAATGCCAGGTGTTGATAATAAACGTAATGTTGATGTTGCACCTGCTGAGCTTAATGTTACTGGAAGCCATGGTAATACTGATAGCGGTGCGCCAGTCACATTGTCTGGAGGTGCTCGAGGTTAATAGTAACTGGCTAGACACGGTTTATTAACTTAAAGCATCAATCCTAGAGCATTTACAAGCGAATTTTTGGAGAACGGATTAACGTCATGTTCAACAGCAGAGTAAAAAATAGAAGCACGTTGCAGCGAGCAGTACCGCTGAAACGCGCCATGTTGCCTCGGCAACAGGGCGCAGCTTCTTATGCTGGTGCGCAGGCGTTGTTCTCCGATAATTCAGTTGGTAATTCAAATGGGACGACTAGCAGTAGAGTTGCTTCAAATAGAACAGGGCATCCGTTTTCACGTAATGATGAAAATAAGCATTTATACAGTTATGAGCAGAAGATAAAAGGATCTTTTTCTGACATTGAAGTTGTATTGCAGGAAATATCCTCAGTGCAACACGATTCAGGTTTTATTGAGCGTGCGCAGCAGCTTGCGCGTAATAAGCTTGGTTTTGAGTTGCCTGAACATTTGTTAGAAGATAGTTGGGTGAAGCCTCTAGATATTGGCTCACTGTATTGCTGGTGTGTATTTGAGACGTTTCGTCACATGTCGGATGACTTCTTTATGAATAGTCCGTTAAGTGCGTCAGATGATAATGAATTTCAAACGTTTCTTGAGCAATGTGGTTTCCATTTGATGGACGTATCGCCTTGTGCAGATGGGCGTTTAGCACACGTTATTCGCTATGTATTACGTTTGCCACATAAGGTGGTAAGACGTAAGTCCTATGCTGGTGCTATGTTTGATGTTGATGACAGCCTGCAAAAATGGGTTAAGACTGAGATGCTTCGCTATCGCGAAGGTAAGCCTAATGCAGCAGATGCGCCAACGCGTTATCTGAAAGTGGCAGCTTATCATTTTAGTTCATCACATCCAGATACAGAAGGTTGTGCAGCGCACGGTAGTGATGTGCAGCGCGCAGCTCAAGCAGCCATTGGCCGTTTAGAGGATTTTCGCCAAGGTGTTGAAAATAGTTTTTGTTGTGGCGCATCGATTGACTTATTGCTGGTCGGTATCGACACCGATAACGATGTATTGCGTTTGCACTTGCCTGACGCTAACGGCGATATTGATGCGAGTCGTTATGTCGATGCGGCTGAGTTGTACGACGCAACGTATAACGAATCTGCTAGTAATGCACAGGCATGCATAACAAGTTATATAGAAAAGCATAGTGCAGAGCAGGGTGCTTCATTACCTGATGAGGGTATGAAAAAGTTAGCAGCTTATTTACTTTGTAAAAATATTTCGCAAATTGATTATGTGCGTCAATATCATCAAGGCTGTTATAGCGATATTGGCCATCAAGAATGTTTTATTGGTATGGGTATAGGTTTTGAAGAGGTGCGTTTACGCAACTTAACCTATTTTGCCTACTTGAGTACGGTAGAAGAAGGTGCTCAAGATATGGACGTAGGAATAAAGATATTTACTAAGTTAAACGCAAATCGTGGTTTACCTATTCCGGTGGTGATTCGTAATGATTACCACAGCAAGGTACCGGCTGCGAGAGAGCGTGCAGAAGCGCGCTGTCAGCAACTAGATGCAGCGTTACGCAGTCGTTATAGCGATTACGCTGAAAAAGGGTTGTTACATACGCTTTTAATGGTGCGTGATTGTTCGTCAGATGGCAGAGCAGAGATGGTTGGCTGTTCTTTGTTGCCTGCTAATCAGGAGACACACTGATGAAGATTTGTAAAGTTGAGAAGCCTTTGGTGGCGACTAATCGTATTGCAACGATGAACCATAAGCATTTGCAAGTGGTATTAGATGGCTCGTCACGCTTAGTTGCAGTGGATGCAGTTGGTTGTATCCCGGGTGATTGGGTGATTTGTGTGGGTAGTTCGGCAGCACGTGAGGCAGCAGGCAGTAAAGAGTATCCAAGTGATCTAACCATTGTTGGGATTATTGATTACTGGGACGAAGAAAAGTCTGAAGCTGAGGAAGAAAAAACCGAACAAGCAGGGCAGAAAGATTAGTGGATATTATGCGTGTTGTAGCATCATTGGTTTGCACACGCCGTCATCCTGGTTTGTTGCAAAGCAGTTTGCGCATACTGCGTGATAGTCGTGGCAAGTTACAAGTGGCAGCAGATCCTTGTGGTGCACGACCAGGTAATTGGGTGTTTGTTTCAACAGGTTCCGCGGCACGTTTTGCTTGCGATAATCCTAAAACCCTAACAGACCTGACGATTAACGGCATTATTGATTATTGGGATGAAGAAACCGGGCAGACAAAAGGCATGCCTGAAGAGCAAGTGATAAAAGCATAACTTAGTTAGTAACTATTATTATTGAGTAACAAAGACGGAGATATAACGATGAGTGAAGGTAACTACGGAATCGCATTAGGCATGATTGAAACTCGTGGCTTAGTTCCTGCGATCGAAGCAGCTGATGCCATGACT
Organism: Gammaproteobacteria bacterium; assembly: GCA_013151045.1. GTDB lineage: Bacteria > Pseudomonadota > Gammaproteobacteria. Next base: position 50,250 of record JAADIY010000042.1, on the reverse strand, counting down.
AAAGCAGCAGAAGTGCGTTTGATTGGGCGTGAATTTGTTGGTGGTGGTTATGTCACCGTCTTGGTTCGTGGTGAAACTGGTGCGGTTAACGCAGCGGTTCGCGCTGGCGCGGATGCTTGTGAAAGAGTGGGTGATGGTCTTGTTGCAGCTCACATTATTGCTCGTCCACACAAAGAAGTGGAACCTGTTTTGGATATGGCTGGTAGCGCCAACACAGCTCGTTCTTAATTTTAACGATTTATTTTATCAAGAGGAGATACATCCATGGCAAATGAATATGGTATTGCATTAGGTATGATTGAAACTCGTGGTCTGGTTCCTGCTATTGAAGCAGCAGATGCGATGACTAAAGCAGCAGAAGTTCGTCTTATCGGACGTGAATTTGTTGGTGGTGGTTATGTCACTGTTTTAGTACGTGGCGAAACCGGTGCGGTTAACGCAGCAGTTCGTGCTGGTGCGGATGCTTGTGAAAGAGTGGGTGACGGTCTTGTTGCTGCTCATATTATCGCGCGTCCACACAAAGAAGTGGAACCAGTACTAGGTAATACCGCGGCGTAATACGATGGCGAGGCGCGGTATGGCCTGGGCGGCGAGAATTCGTAACCCAGCCATGCCGGACTCTAATTCGTTTACTAACAGTATTTATCCGCATGAGTGATCCACTTGATTGATTCGTCGATTAATTCACAGGCAATTCTAGGTTTCCTTGGCCGCGCATTGAGTTTTGAGCTCTCTGCTGTGCAGCAATACACTGCATTGGCTAAGTTAATGGAAGCGCGTGGAATGAAGTCTGCTAGCGATAAATTTCGCGAAGAAGCTGGCGAAGAAATGCAGCATGTGGAGAGAATAATTGGCCGTATGTTGGCATTAGGTGGCGCACCGAATGCGAGTAATTTAAGGGCTACTCACTTAGATGGTTCACTGCCTGAGTTAATGCAGTATTGTAAGCGGTTTGAAAACGAAATTGTCGGGTTCTATACGCAGGCGGTTCGCCACTGCGTAACGACTAAGGACGATGATAATCGCATTTTCTTTGAAGAGTTATTGAAAGAAGAGCAAGTGCATGCGGAGTGTTTTGAGAGTTGGTGGCAACAAACTGCCAGCAACTAGCTCATAGTGAGTAAAGAGTATGTCAGTAATTAGCGAAAATTGGATCGAACGTAAGCGCCCGTTGCGTTTAGAACGTCGAATCGAATTTAGTGATTATGATCAGACTCGAGATTTTTTAGATCGGTCAGCAGAAATTTCTGAGGCGGAAAATTGTTACCCAGACTTGAGTTTTAGTCGAACGCACGTTTCTATTGCATTGCATTTAGAAGACGGTGAGACAGAGCTGGGTGAAAAGCTAATACGTTTTGCACAACTGATTGACGATATTGTGCCTGCATCGTTAAACGATGCAGATGAGGAGTTGAGATGACAACGGTTAAGAAGACGATAAAAAGTACAACTAACACCAAGGCGCAGCCGAGAACCCAATCTAAAGCTGGGTCTACTGTAAAGGAAAAAAAGCCTGCGGCAGCGAAGGCAGTGAGTTCAAAATTAGTTTCTAGGCATGCAGTGTTAGGTTTTAGCTCACGCCGTGTATGGCCGGACTAATCTAGATTAGGTTTTCTGTGTGGTGATTCGATATGGGCTTTACACTGACATGCAAATCCAGATTTTCCTACAGGATTAAATATACGCAATAACTGCGTTTATTTAACGATAGATTGAGGTAAGCAATGTCAAGTTTAAGTAATTTGTTATTGCCAGCAGTACTCTTTTTTGTGCTTGGCGTGGTAGCACGTATTGTTAAATCCGATTTACGCTTTCCTCCAGATCTTGCCAAAGTATTATCAATATACTTGCTCATGGCTATTGGTTTGCATGGTGGTTATGCCTTAGCCAATGCAGATCTTTTCATTGCCTTAAACTCTGTTATGTGGGCGCTGATTATGGGTTTTTCGCTGCCTATAATTGGTTATGTTATTTTATTGGTTAGTAGAAAAGTCAGTTTGCTCGATGCGGCTGCAATCTCGGCGCATTATGGCTCGGTGAGTGCAGGTACTTTTCTTACCGCTATTGCTTATCTTGATCATGCTGGTATCGAATACGAAAACTATCCGCTGATTATGCTGGCAATCATGGAGACGCCCGCAATTGTCGTCGGGCTATTACTTGCAGCTAAAGCACGACAGACTATTGCAGCGCGAGAAGCAAAAGCCGGTATCGTACAAGATGCTACTGATGATATAGATGGTGATGATAATAGTTTTGGCCATTTATTAAAGGATGCCTTTACCAATGGTAGTGTTGTGATCTTGATGGGTTCAATGATCATTGGCGCAATTGCTATACCGTCAAGCATGGATAAATTAGAGCCATTCATCGAAGAAATTTTCATGGGTGTGTTATGTTTATTTTTATTCGAGATGGGTCATGTCGCGGGCCAACGTTTAGGTGATTTACGTCAGGTAGGGGTGCTCTTAGCCTTATTCGGTATTGTCATGCCGCTTATTGGCGGAGTCATCGGCGTTTATGTCGGCACGTATATGCTCGGTTTCAGTATCGGTGGAACAACCTTAGTCGCTGTTTTGGCAGCTAGTGCATCATACATTGCTGTTCCTCCAGCTATGCGTCTGGCTGTGCCGGAAGCCAACCCGTCTTATTATTTGACACTTTCTCTTGGTATCACATTCCCATTTAATGTGATTGTTGGCATTCCTTTGTTTCACAAACTAGCCCAAGTTGTTACAGCTTAAAGTGAAAATAAAGAATGGAGGTAACAATGGATAGACTGTTTCCAGAAAAACTACTGAACATTATTACTATTGATGCTCTAGAGGGAAAGCTAGTTGATTCTTTTAGAAAATATGGCGCTAGCGGTTATACGGTATTAAGAGCTCAAGGAGAAGGATCGTCAGGTATTCGCTCAGATATGACTGGTTTTGATGCTAACATCATGATTAAAGTGATTATCCCGCCTGATCGCTTACCGGCAATGTTAGATAGTCTCGAAAGAAAAATAAAAAAAGGCCATCACCTCACTGTGTTTATCGTTGATATTGATGTGCTTTCACCTGAAAAATTTGATGAGCGTATGCGCTAGCTTGGGTCTTTTGAAACCTATTAAGCGCGTGTGAATACTAACTATGACGGATAATAATAACTTGCGATTTAAAGGTGGTCTTCCAGACTATCTCATTCGTCATACCACTTTTCGGCAGATGCAGATTTTTGAAGCGATTGTGCGATTAGGTAGTTTTACACGTGCAGCTGAAGAGCTCTTCCTAACACAGCCGACTGTTTCATCGCAGATTAAGAAGCTCACTAATGTGATGGGCCTGCCTTTGCTAGATCAATCAGGTCGTTCTATTAAACCGACTGATGCAGGTAATGATTTATACCAAGCGATTAGACAAATTTTTGATTGTTTATCCGATCTCGATACGCGTTTAGCTGGGCTTAAAGGTCTGCAACGAGGTCGCTTGCGTTTAGCAGTTGTTACAACTGCAAAATATTTCACACCAGAAATATTAGGTGATTTTTGTCGTAAACATAATGCGATTGATGTGACGTTAAAAGTGCCTAATCGTGATGAAATAATAGAGAGAATTCAAAACAATGAAGATGATCTTTATATACTGGGTCAATTGCCGACTAAATTAGAGTCGCACATCGAAGCGCATTGTTTCGCGCCAAATCCATTGGTGGTTATGGCACCGAAAGATCATCCTTTATGTAAAGAGACCAATATTTCGATTGAAAGATTGGCGAAAGAAACCTTTGTTTTTCGTGAAGTTGGCTCAGGAATTCGTGATGCTGCGATGAAAGTTTTTGCAGAGCATGGCATTGTCCCCAATGTGCGTATGGAGCTTGGCAGTAATGAAGCGATTAAGCATGCGGTAGTCGGTGGTTTAGGATTAACGATTTCATCGTTACACACCTTAACATTAGAAGGTGCTAGCGGTCCGATAGCAATGTTAGATGTACAAGGGTTTCCTATTCAGCGTAAATGGTACATTGTGCACCCAAAAGACAAAGAGTTGTCACTCATTGCAAAAACTTTCTTAGAGTTTGCTCTATCTAGTGAGCCTATTATTAGTGCTCGTATGCAATCATTATTAAACGAGCTATCGGTACATAAGAAGCCGATTAGAGGTCAGGGTTCAGCGACGTAGTATGATTAAGTTACGCACATATGTTTACATAGACTCGTTGCAGCCGCAGCTCGCCGTCTATATGGGAACCGTCTCACAAGGTTTCTTACCTATTCCAGGTGATTCCTGTTTATGGATGGAAGTTGCGCCAGGTATGTCAGTACATCAATTGACAGACGTGGCCTTAAAAGCAACACGTGTTCACTTAGGTTCACAGGTTATCGAGCGCGCGTTTGGTTCTATGGTTTTTCATCACCGTGACCAGAGCGATGTGATCGAAGCGGGTCGTGCGGTATTAGGCCGTTTACGCACGGAAGAAAACCAAAGACAAAAATGTCGTATCGCCTGGAAAGAAATTGTACGTTCTATCACGCCTGACCATGCCGTATTGATTAATCGCCAAGAGCGTCGTGGATCAATGATTTTGCCAGGCCAGAGCATGTTCATACTTGAAACTGAACCAGCAGGGTATATAGTATACGCCGCCAACGAAGCTGAAAAGGCTGCTAATATAACGCTGGTTGATGCGAAAGCGGTGGGAGCATTTGGACGGCTGACCTTGGCTGGAAAAGAAGCAGACATTGATGCGGCAGCAGAAGCAGCAATTCGTGCGATAGAAAACTTATCAGGAATTTAAATAAAAATAAGACCTAATATATTAGGTTGGACGGATATGTAGGTAATGATAATGGCTGAAGCACAGCAATATAGTAGCAATAGGCTAATACATTGGCGTTATGCGTTTGTAAATTTCACACAGTTTTTTAACTGGGTATAGTTTAGCGTTATGGAACAACTATTAATTATTTTAGTACCGACGTTGCCGCTACTAGCAGCTTTAATTAATCACCTTGCTTACGGCCAACTTGGCCAACGAGTGGCCAAACTAAGCGTAACGTTTGCAGTATTCTCGTTTGTTATAGCAGCGGTGTTATTGGCGCAAGCCATGAGTGGCAACGATGCTAACCAAGTTGCCATTGGCGGCACCTGGGGCATTTTACTTGCCGATCCATTAAGCACATTGATGGGGCTGCTTATCGCTGGTATCAGTCTGATTGTGCGGATGTACTCCGTGCGCTATATGATTGAGGAACAAGGTTACGGCCGCTTCTTTATGCTGCTGGACCTAATGACGGCAAGCCTTTTGATTATGGTTGCCGCCGGTGATTTGCTTACTCTAATCGTCGCTTGGCACTTAGTGGGTGTGTTGCTGTACTTTTTGCTGGGTTTCGACTCGAGTAGTAAAACCGCCTACCGTTATGCCTTCTGGACATTGATTACCTATCGTATTGGTGATATTGCTCTGGTATTGGCTGCCGCATTGTTGTTCCATGCTTTTGGTACTTGGACGCTAGCGGATATTTTTGCCCAAATTACGGAAAACCCAGGTGCCCATGAGTATTTCGGTTTTGCCCTAGAAGAGCTTGTCGGAATATTACTGGCAATCGCAGCGTTTGCTCGTTCTGCACAGTTTTTCCTCCATACCTGGTTGCCTTACACCATGGATGGCCCGACGCCAGTGTCGGCGCTAATGCACGCCGGTATTGTTAACGCTGGTGGGTTTCTCATTAATCGTTTTGCCACAGTATTTATTCATACTGACAGTGTTTTGCACTTGCTGTTTGTGGTGGGATTGGTGACCGCGATCATTGGTTCGGTGTTGATGCTGACGCAAAATGACATCAAGAAAGCACTTGGCTATTCCACCATGGGCCAAATGGGTTTTATGATTATGGAATGTGGCGTTGGCGCATTTTCGCTAGCCATTTATCATTTGATCGCTCATGGACTATTCAAAGGCACCTTGTTTCTTGGTGCCGGTACTGTCATCAATGAGGCACGTAAAAGCGACGGGGTGCCTAAAGACGGGCTTTATACCTTTGTTGTAGAACACCGTATTGCCAAGCGTTACCAGCCCTGGTTGCTCATGGCGGGAATCACCCTCATCGTTCCGATTATCATATTAATTTTCGCTCATTGGTTGGTTGCTCAAGACTTCTTCCAAAAACAGGGTGCAATCGTATTGCTCTTTTTTGGTTGGGTAACGGGTGCGCAATTGCTATTTACTACCTATCGTATGGGTGCACAAAATGTTTGGCGTTTGGTGGGAGTGATTGTCTTGTCTTTCGCGGTCATTGTTTTGGGCTACGCGCTGATCAGTCACGCCTTTGATTCGTTTTTATACCCAGATCCGGAATTCAGTTCGCAAATGTATATTGCTGCGGGCATCGATATATTCTGGTTTGATGTGTTGGTTGTTCTTACTACAGTGGTTATTGTCGGCGGCTGGTTACGGAAATATTATTCAGAACAAAATGGCAAGCCTGGTCAAGAAAGAATAGGCCAACTGTGGACTAGCTTTTATGCGTTAGTTTCTAGAGAGTTCTACATGATCGATATTTACGCAAGCTTAACGCGAATGTTGCTCAAAGCCTCCTCACGGCTCAATATTCTATTGAGGTGGCGTTAGCATGACTGAAGGTTTGTTGCTGCTTGTCGGGTTATTCTTACCCCTATTTCCGTTAAGTATGGTTTTTAATGAGGTGTTTCAGCGCATACGTATTGCTAATTTGCGAGTGGTATTGTTATTAATTTGGCCTCAGATTGGTCTTGTTATCGCACATACTGCCAGTGTCGAGATACCAGACTGGGTGATTTTTTGGGCATTGGGTAGCGCGCTACTTTACGCTTTTAGAGCTTTAGCATTGCGTGAAGTGGGGGTTTGGACGAGTTTTATCGCCACCTCTACTTGGGCAATTCTTTGGTTGCTAATGGATGGACAGACTGATTTCTCTAAGGTAGCGTTATATGCCTTGGCATTGAGTGTGCCACTTGCATTGTTAGTCCTGCTTAGTGGTGAGTTGGAAAAGCGATTTGGTGCAGCTTATACCGGCTTGTACGGTGGATTGGCATTAAGTCTGCCGCGCCTCAGTGGGGTGTTGGTGTTTGTGGTATTGGCGATTGTTGCGACACCTTTTTTTCCGGGATTTTCGGTCATGATGGCAGCAATTATAGGGTTGAGTCCTCACTCATTTTTCGCGGCGGTGACTGTCGCGGTGATATGGTTGCTATGGAGCTGGGCCGGCGCGCGCTTGCTGCAGGGCATTATAGTTGGCCCAGCTCAAGATGAAGTAAAAACGGATCTTAGTCTAAACGGCACATGGGTCTATTCGGTAATACTAATTTTGTTAGTGATTAGTGGAACTTATTCAATTGGTAACTTGTGATGAGTCTTGCCTTAGGTGAAAAATTAAAAATACGCTCCATGATTTATGTGGCAGCAGAGCCAGTACCTTTTTTCTGGCCTATGCGCTCATTTATTCATCACAATCCATTGCATGGTTTGGAGCATCTGCCTTTTGCTGAAGCAGTGGAAAAAGGCAGCAAAATATTTCATGCTGATAGTTTTCTACACCGCCGTATTTATCAAGATTATCTGGCGAAGGGGAAAATTGATCAGAAGAAACTCGAACTGGTTATTGCTGACTTTGTCAAAGCGCGTCCTGATATCCCAGGAATAAACCTTGAGCATTGGCTGCTCACCCTAATTACCAAGACTGAAAACCCAGTTATGCTTGCAAACACATTGACTGATGCCAATGATGTGCAAGCTGTCTTGTCAGGTGTTGCGCTCTCAAGTAGCGCTAATATTAGCGAAGAATTTCTTGTTGAGCAATTGCGTGAACAATTATTGGGCGATCGACCTGTTTATGAATCGGTAGACGCGCTTTATGGCACCGAGATTAGTGCTGACCTCGATGAGTTAATGGTGAAAAGTTGTCTTGATTTCTTTGATGAAGGGCAGTCAGTTTGGTCTATGCCAGAGCGTAAACGTGGTTTTTTTGCTGCTTGGAGACATGTGGCTCGCCGCAACGTCAGATTCTTCCTGCGCCGACTGCACATAAAAGAAATACTCGATGTTGATGATAGTCCAGAGGGGGTTATCAGCCATGTAATGCAGGCTTTAGAAATTCCTGAACAATGCTGGACAAGTTATTTTACCCGCGAACTTGCACGCTTACATGGTTGGGCGGGGTTTATTCGCTGGCGTTCTAGCGCTAAACATTACCACTGGAGTAATGAGTACCCTGGAGATTTGGTCGACTTCATCGCGATACGCATGACGCTAGCGCTGGCTTTATTGCAAGAGCAAGGTAAGCACCGTATTGCTTATACCAATAGCACGATTAATTCAGCCATGGAAACGCGGGTGCAGGAAATTTATCTGAGCCATGAAATGCACAGTGGGCAGGTTTTGCCGGTAATGGCTCACAAAGTCGAAATGGCACTGTCCACACAAGCTGAGAAAAAAATAGCGCAAGTCTTTGACGAATATATTCAAGTGAAACGTCAACATGAGGCAACGCGTCAGGCTGAACGTTTACGTCAACTGGCGCAACAAGCTGGCAACAAGGACGCGCTGATGACATTGTCAGGCGAAGACCTGTCGATGCTGTTAGAGTCCTTGCGTGAATTTGAAAAGCAAGAAGGTATGTGTTGGCTTCGTGGTATGGAAGAATGTGCCATCACGCGCTTAACCGACGATATTAAGCTTGCGCCACCGATCAAGCGTGAAAAACGCCCCTTTGTACAGTCGCTATTTTGTATTGATGTGCGTTCTGAGCGTATTCGGCGGGTTTTAGAGAGTGTAGGTGATTATCAGACCTTTGGTATAGCGGGTTTCTTTGGTGTGCCGTTGAGTTTTATGGAGTTAGGTAAAGGCAGTGAAAGCCATCTTTGTCCTGTCATATTGACACCGAAAAACTTAGTATTAGAAGTGACGCCTTCGGCTCCGTCAAATGATGCGGCAGCATTGAGCACGCTTGAAAAAGCTTTACACGACTTAAAAGAATCTATCTTAACGCCGTTTGTTACGGTAGAAGCGATTGGCCTATTGTTTGGCTTGGATATGATAGGTAAAACCCTTGCACCCAAAGCCTACAATACTTGGCGTAAGCGCTTTGATCATACGAAACCACCTACCTTATTACTGTTAGATAAGCTTACCTTAGAGCAAGCTGATTCAGTAGTGCGTACGGTTCAACGTACTGTCATTATTAAAGCACTAGAGCAAGAGCTCGATTTTAAGCCTGAAAATATCACTGATAGTATTATTCGCCGATTGCGCGAATGTGCGCTAGGAAACTGCGAGGATTTGACCGAGCTTACTCAATTGCTTGGCACAGACACGACCCGCACTAAGACGCTTGTTGAACGCCTACGTGATGTATATCAAATTAATAATTCATTCGCCGATTCTCAGCTTGAGCAGCTTGGCCGCATTGGTTTTACATTTGATGAACAGACTAATTTTGTTGCTCAGGCACTCAGCTCAATTGGTTTGACCGATGGTTTTTCACGCTTTATTTTGGTAGTTGGTCACGGTAGCACCTCGGACAATAATCCCTATGAATCAGCCCTAGATTGCGGCGCTTGTGGTGGTAGTCATGGCATAGTTAGTGCGCGGGTGATAGCGCAAATGGGTAATAAGTCAGAAGTGCGTCGGCGCCTTCACAAACAAGGTATTGATATCCCAGATGACGCTTGCTTTGTCCCAGCGCAACACAATACAACGACTGACGAAATAGAGTTATTTGATCTTGACCAAATACCACCTTCACATTTATTTTATCTTGGTCGCTTGCGCAAAGGTCTAACGTCGGCGTCACACCTTTGCGCGCAGGAACGTTTACCTACTTTGCAGCAACAGCCGGTGCCTATGGATGCAATAGAGGCTTATCGTAAGGCGCAAAGGAACTCTGTGGATTGGTCGCAAGTGCGTCCGGAATGGGGATTATCGCGTAATGCCTATTTCATTGTCGGGCGTCGTGAGTTAACTCAGGATGCAAACTTGGATGGCAGAGCTTTTCTTCATTCATACGATTATCGGATCGATCCAAAACGTCGATTGCTAGAGAACATTATCACTGGACCATTGGTCGTTGGTCAGTGGATTAATATGGAGCATTACTTTTCAGCCGTCGACAATGAAGGCTTTGGTAGCGGCAGTAAGGCATACCATAATGTTGCTGGCCGTTTTGGCGTTATGACCGGTAACCTAAGTGATCTACGTACAGGTCTACCATCACAAACGGTGCTTGATAAAGGGTTGCCTTATCATGAGCCGATACGGCTTATTACTCTTATAGAGGCGCCTCTTACTCATGCCAAACGTGCGATAGACGCCGTTGTTTCAGTTAAACATCTAGTACGTAATGGCTGGGTTCGTTTAATGGTGGTTGATCCAGAAACAGCTGAAATTCATATTTATGACGGTGATGATGACGAGTGGCGTAGCCAACCGTGTAGCACAGTTAATGAACAGACCTTACTTGAGGAGTCCAGCGCATCATGAAAAACCTTAATTTAAGCCCAGTTAAGAAACTTGAAATTATCTTAGATGGGGAACATAAAGGGTTTGCCACTGACATGCTCGATCGTGCGGGCGTCAAGGGTTATACCATTGTTAACAATTTATCAGGTAAGGGGCGTCACGGCTTTCATGAAGGACATATCATGTTCAACGAAGATGATGTGTTGGTGATGATTATTGCTGCTGTACCAGAAGAGCTTGTTGATCCTATCCTAGAGGGTTTAGCGCCTTTCTATAATGAACACTCAGGCGTTATTTTTATTTCAGATATACAAGTGACTCGTATGGTGAAGTTTAAAAATTAGTGATTGGTTTGAAATTATAAATTAAGCTATCTAATAGATAGTTAGTTGTTACAAGACTAAAAATAAAAAGCCGACTTGCGCAATGTAAGCCGGCAGTATAAAACGTTATTTTATGCTCAGGATAAGAGAGACAAAACTGCTTGATTTTCGAGCTTAATCCGGAATTTTTTAGTTACGTATTTGCCTGGTTTTTTGCAACATCCGGTAGAACGAACGCGCATTATTAAATTGCGGTACTTGCTCAAGTGGCACCCAACCAATTTGATGCGACTCATGGTTGCCGGGTATATCTAAAGCATCGTCAATTTCGACCAAAAAACGAATATCAAAATGTTGATGACGAGGGTCATGCTGATTGGCAGGAATGGTGTGAATATCAACATCAAAAATCTGCTCATTTATTAAATGAATGTTTTCGATATCAACACCAGATTCTTCAGAAATCTCCTTCATCACAACGCGCGTAATGTCTGAATCGCCGTCGGCGTGACCACCAGGTTGCAGCCACATATTCAGTTTTGCATGAAGCAACATCATAGTGTGGGTACGCGCAGGATTGAGTACCCAAGCCGAACCGGTAAAGTGACCTTCATCGATACGATCAAAGCAATTGGGGTGTAGTTCAGCAAACTGCTGCGCACGCTGGACCATAGCCATTTCTTCCATAAAAGGCGTCTTGTAGTTATCGAGTAATTTGAGGACTTTTTGGCGGTGCATAAAACTAAAGAATTATTGAGAAAATAAGGACTAGATTACTCGAAAACAGGGCAAAAGAGGCATTCTGATGTTCAATGTTGATCATTTGTAATTATCTATGATATATCAATGCTCGATGCATGATAGATTATAACGGTATTTATTCTCCTTTTATTCACTTCTTATTACTGGTGCACTTAGTAGAACCTTCAGCAGCATGCTAGAATTAGCCAAAAATAATAGGAACGCAGCATGTCAGCGCGTGTTTTTGCAATAGCAAATCAAAAGGGTGGTACCGGAAAGACCACGCTCAGTATGAATTTTGCCGCTGGTTTGGCAAAGCGGGGCCGTGTGCTTGTTATCGATGCTGATCCACAAGGTTCAGCAGGGCAGTGGAGTAGCTTGGCGCCCGATGAGAGGCAGTTTCCTGTATCAGTCATCGCCATTGGCGGTAATTTAGCGCGAGAAGCACAGCGCTTCAGTCAAGACTACGATTTTGTCGTAATGGATTGTCCGCCTACCTTAGAAACTGACACGATGTCGTTGGCATTAGCTACCGCAGATACGGTATTGATTCCCGTATTACCCTCGCCAGTCGATTTGTGGGCGAGTATTCGCTTAGTTGATGCAATTGAACAGGCGAAAATGCGTAACCGAGCATTGAAAGCGCATATCATCATAAACCAACTAGAACCTCGCAGTGCCTTGTCAAAATCAATGCAAGAAGCGTTAACAGAGTTTGATATCCCCGCACTGAAAAATGGCATCCGCCGCAGAGCGATTTATCGTAATGCAGCGATAGAAGGCGCAAGTGTTTATGATATGGGTAAGCGAGGTGAAGCCGCCGCAGAAGAAATTGATGAAATTATTAAGGAGGTATTATGACCGATTCTAAGACTGGCTCTAATGCAGGTTCTAAACTGGCGCAGAGTCTACGCCGCGCTAAAACACAGCAAACTACAGATACAGCAACACCACTAGCTAAGCCGGCGACAAAGGCGAAAGCAAGCCCACGTAAAACAGCATCATCTGAAAACACGTCATCACTCTTACTGTCATCGCGCTGCTGGCCAGATTAGTTAGCGATTTTTTTATTCTATTTAGAAGTTTAAATGCCTGCACAACATCAAAATAGTGAAGAACGCTCCTTTATTTAATTAAGGCGTGTGTCTTCACTTTCTAAGGACGTCATCCTGAGTAAGGTGAGCCTACTTATTTTATCTATTATTAGATAAGCTAAAAATAAATATTAGGAGAGGCTATTTGTCTCTAAGCCCAAATATTTTATCGCTACGCAAGAAGCTGGCAGCACGCACAAATAAATCATAATATTTGTAATACTTATACGATATTCAGAGTGTAATATATAGGGCACCTCTAAAATGGTCTTTTTCCGCGATAGCGGCGTCAGCTCCGTGCTTGAATCCTCATGTATCACGCAGTCAGTGCGACCTGAACAACGAGAAGAAGTACTTAATGATGCCGCAGGGATCTCAGTACGACTCTGCGCATGGCGCTTCCTTGCGCTCACGAAAAAATCTTCATTTTTAGAGCCACCCTATAGAACAATAGCTGAAGTCATAGTTAGTCACCTTATGCGAACCGAGAGATAATCATGATTGAAAACAGAGCTAAGAAAATGATCAGTAAGACAATAATATTAAGTGTGGGCTGGATGTTGCTTGCATCGTCAGTATTCGCTCATGATCATAGCGAGAGTGAAGACCTATTGCAGAGCGTGTTAGCGGGAGATAACCGTTCAGACAAAAACAAAGCGCGTGATCAATATCGGCATCCATTGGAAACCCTGACTTTTTTTGGCATAGAGCCTGACATGACAGTGGTTGAGATCTCACCAGGTGGCGGAGCGTGGTATACCGAAGTATTGGCGCCGTACTTAAAAGACAAAGGTAAATTCTATGCTGCCGGCGCGGATCCAGAGTCGAGTATTGAGTATTTTCAGAAAACAGCGAAAAAGTTTAAAGATAAGATGCAATCGAATGACGTATACAGCAATGTAAAAATTGTTCCGTTCGCACCACCACAAAAGACAGAAATTGCGCCAGCCGGTACGGTAGATAGAGTGTTAACGTTCCGTAATATTCATAACTGGATGAGTAACGGCACAACCGATGACGTGTATGCTGCAATGTATAAAGTCTTAAAGCCCGGTGGCATTTTGGGCGTGGTAGAACACCGGGGTAACCCCGACACAGAACAAGACCCTAAAGCGGGTTCGGGTTACGTCAATCAAGATGTAGCGATTGCGCAAGCTGAAAAAGCAGGTTTTAAATTACTAGAAACCTCAGAAGTGAATGCTAATGCCAAAGATGATAAAGATCATCCCGCAGGTGTATGGACATTGCCACCACGTTTGAAATTAGAAGATAAAGACAAAGAAAAGTATTTAGCGATTGGCGAAAGTGATCGTTTTACGCTTAAGTTTGTAAAACCTGCGAACTAAATTCGCTAAACAAGTCGAGTTAACAACACGAACGGATCAACGTAATGTTGATTCATTTTCTTGACGTTACGTGTCAAAATATACTATCGCTTTCCTTGGCGATCAGCGAGGGAAATTGAATTCACGAAGGAGTCGCGTTGCACTCATCAGCGAAAACTTGATATCGAATACGATTAAATATCAAAATATTGAAAAAGAACAATCGTCTAATTAAGATTGTTGGGTGCATATTAGGTTATTAGTCTGACCGTGTTTCGTTATTTTGTCTGCTTAGAGTAGTCCTATACGCAAACAAGGACTGAAATAAATTGCCAAAAAAACAGTTTTATACCCTATTTACCCTTGTTCACTGGTCTATAACCCCTTACCATCCAACGCCTTAGCGTAAGCTTCCATTTTTAGTATTTAGCAGGTTTTTTGTGTCGATAGAGAATTTTGTCCCTGGTCAACGCTGGGTAAGTAGTACCGAATCTGAGCTGGGTTTGGGTATTGTGGTAGATACTTTTAATCGTCGGGTGGAAATTAGTTTTCCTGCGTCGGGTGAGAGACGGACTTATGCGATTGATAATGCGCCGATTAGCCGCGTTTATTATGAGGTGGGTCAGGAGCTTGAGACCGAAGCAAAGCAAATACTGACTGTTACCGATGTTGTGGAACACAATGGGTGTTATATCTATCAGTGTATCGATGCTGATGTTAATCCTGTTGTTGTGCCTGAGCTTGAGCTCAATAGCTTTATTCAATTTAGTAAGCCACAAGATCGTTTGTTTGCAGGGCAAGTTGATAAAATCAAAGCTTTTCAATTGCGCTGCGAAACCTTGGAGCATATTCGACGCCAGCAGCAATCTCCGGTACGCGGTTTGCTGGGTCCGAGAGTGCAGTTATTACCCCATCAGTTGTTTATTGCCCACGAAGCGGCTAATCGTCATGCGCCACGTGTTTTGCTCGCCGATGAAGTAGGTTTGGGTAAAACTATTGAAGCGGGTTTGATATTGCACCAGCAATTAATTAGTGGTCGCGCAAATAGGGTATTGATTGTTGTTCCTGATAGCTTATTGCACCAATGGCTGGTGGAAATGCTACGCAAGTTTAATCTCTTTTTCAGCATTATGGACGAAGAGCGCTGCCAAGCTTTGGCTGCT
Organism: Gammaproteobacteria bacterium; assembly: GCA_013151045.1. Lineage (GTDB taxonomy): Bacteria > Pseudomonadota > Gammaproteobacteria. Next base: position 35,128 of record JAADIY010000042.1, on the reverse strand, counting down.
GTGGATGAAGACGAGGATGATGTGTTTGATGAGGGTTCTGAACCTGGGTCAGAAACTCAGCAAGATGAAAATGACGGCCCGTTTGCCAATCCGTTCGAAAGCGCGCAGTTGGTTCTGTGCACGCTGTCATTTTTAAAAGATAACCCGCAGCATCATGCGCAGGCGATGGCGGCTGAGTGGGATTTGCTCATCGTTGATGAGGCACACCATTTACAATGGAGTGAGGCAGAAGCGAGTCCTGCTTATCAATGTATTGAAGGTTTGGCAGCACAAGCACGAGGCTTATTGCTACTTACCGCCACGCCTGAACAGCTTGGTGTAGAAAGTCATTTTGCCCGTTTGCGCTTACTCGACCCTGATCGTTATTACGATGTTGCTAAATTTATAGAAGAAGAAAAAAACCATCGGCCTGTCAATACTTTAGTGCAAGTATTGTTAGCAGAAGACGTGGTTGACCAACTGAAACAACAACCTGTTTTCGTTGAGCAGCTACGTACGTATTTGGGTGATGATATTGCAAAGTCGCTTAGTGATGCGGTGGAGTCCTATGAAGATCAATCTTCTGATAAGGCTGAGAGCTTCAAACAATTAATTAAGACAATTATCAGTGATCTACTTGACCGCCATGGCACCGGTCGAGTTCTATTTCGCAATACACGTTCTTCAGTCCCTGGCTTTCCTCAGCGGCAACTACATGATTATCCGCTGACTGTTCCAGATAGCTACAAAGCAGCGGCTAGCAATGCTGATATTAATGAGCTGTTGGCGCCAGAATTATTATTAGGCCGGCAATGGTTAGCAGAAGACACTCGTGTTGAATGGTTAACCGATTGGTTAAAGCAACATCGCGACCAAAAAATATTGGTGATCTGTGCTCGAGCTGAAACAGCCTTGGAATTAGAAGAGTATTTGCGTCTGCGTATTGGCCTGCAATCTTCAGTATTTCACGAAGGACTTTCTCTTATCGCGCGCGATAGAGCTGCGGCTTACTTTGCTGAAGATGAAGACGGCGCGCAGGTTCTTATTTGTTCTGAAATTGGTAGTGAAGGGCGTAACTTTCAGTTCTCACACCATTTAGTGCTGTTTGATTTGCCGTTAAACCCAGATTTGCTCGAGCAGCGAATTGGTCGTTTAGATCGTATCGGCCAACGTAACACGGTTGAGATTCATGTCCCGTATTATCAGGGCTATGCTCAAGAAGTATTATTGCGTTGGTATCGTGATGGGATTAATGCCTTTGAGCATACTTGCCCAGCTGGTTTGGCGCTATACCGTACTTTTGAACAATCACTTGCTGCTTGTATGCAGCAAACCAGCGATGATCAAGCGCTCGAGAAGTTGATTACTGATACAAAAATACAAACCTCTAATCTTATTGAAGATTTACAACAAGGTAGAGACCGCTTATTAGAGCTTAATTCTTGTAATCACCAGCAAGCAGATAGCATTGTTGAGAATATGATGGAGGAAGAACGACGCCATGAGTTGTCAAACTATATGGAAAACGTGTTTGACCAATTTGGTGTAGAGCAAGAACACCACAGCGCTGCTGCGGTGATACTGCGTCCTGGTGATCATATGATAAATCATACCTTCCCCAGTTTGAGTGGCGATGGCATGACAGCAACGTTCTCGCGCGAGATGGCTTTATCAAGAGAGGATATACAGTTTTTAAGTTGGGAGCACCCAATGGTAGTGGGTGCTATGGATATGGTGCTAAGCAGTGATTTTGGTAATACTGCGTTTTGTACTCTAAAACTCGCTGCTCTAAAGACGGGGACTTTGCTGCTTGAGGCGGTCTTTGTGGTGCATTGTGCGGCACCTAAGAGCTTACAACTTGAGCGCTATTTACCGTTAAGTACAGTTAGAGTGGTAGTGAATAATGACCACATCGATTTGAGTAAAGTGCTGACGTCTGTTCATCTAAATAAGCTCGGACAAAAGGTTCATAAGCGCAGTGCTCAGGAATTAGTAAATCAAGCACGCTCACAAATTAGTAGTATGGTTGAACGTGCTGAAGCGCTAGCGATTACTGATAAAGACAGTGTTGTTGAACAAGCAAAGCAAAGGATGCAAACAGAGCAGCAGGCCGAGCTACAGCGTTTGCAAGCATTGGCTAAGGTGAATGCGAGTATTCGTAGTGAAGAAATTGATTATCTCAAACATGCGAGCCAAGAAATGCAAGCTTATCTAGAGGGTGCGCAATTAAAGTTAGACGCAGTGAGAATAGCTTTAGTGACAGAGTAGATATTTTGCTATTTTTTTAGCGATTTATGGTTTTTATTTGTCGCTTAACACGTTGATTGCAGCAAGGGCTGAGCCCGGTTTGTTCTCAGATAGGGACGCAAAGACGCTAGCTGACAATAACGGGTACTTATCTTCATAAAAACATAATATATATGTTGTCTTTATAGTGATCAGATGTACAGTCAATACACTTAACGGCCTTTAATTGAGCCTACTGGCTTCTATCCAAAACTATGTGCTAATCAGCTGTCTGTTTGGCTCCAAAGTCTATTTTAAAATTATCGCTAGCTCTGTAATGTACAGATTTTTGCAGAGTGATAGAGATATTTAGCCTGAGACTAATTCTTTTTGTTTTGATTTTTCATTAAGAAATTTTTAGGCTACTGCCTTGATACAAAATATTTTTTTCGAACAAAAATCTTGTTTGACACTCATTGCCAAGACGGTTCGGAAAACAGCTGAAAAAGAGGCCTTAATGAGAAGACTAATGGGGCCCTTCGGTAATACTTGACTAAGAAACATGATTTTATGACCATCGCCGAACTGCACGTTGAGCAGGTAATGGATAAATTAAACAATTGCTCAGAAAATGTCTTAGTATTTAAAATACCCAATGAGGTGTTTTTCGAGATTAAACCTAATGTTACACTAACGGCTTGAATCCACGATCTTTGCTAAAAGCTCTATGATGACTTATATGTCATCAGTTTTAGAACGCTATTAATTGCTTGATGCTGGATGGACAGCAAAACTGTAGTTTAACTACAGCGTTATGCTACGCTTTATGATGCCGCTAAATTAATTGAATTAAGTGAAAAACCAGGTGTCATAAAAAGTGATTCGGTCGGTTAAGAGTAAATAAAAATTTAGCTATTTTATAGTTTAAAGTTTTTATTAGACGACTGTTTTTTAGTGACATTATTGATATTAAATCGATGTGTTTTTAAATATTAATGATTTGTTTAAGGGAGTACTTGGCATGCTGATTTTTCCTCATCTATCAAAAGCAATACTTGTCATGAGCTTGATGATTGTATTGGCCGGTTGTGCTTCGCCAAACCCCAATCTTGATGCGAGCGACCCTGATGTTAATACTTATTTAGGCGCAAACTATAAAACAACGATTCCCCAAGAATTTAAGTATATTCTCTATACGCGTCACGGTACTTTTGATGCATCGATACGTTTCACTAATACGGGTACTCTAGTATTTGGTGAGGAAGGTCTTAGTTACGCCAATAATTCAGATGAAATCGTCATCAGCTATGACGATATTGTCAGTGTCAAACGTTTAACTGTCCCTGTGCCTCGTGGTCTGGTTGCCATGCGCCGTGACACTTGGCTAGCCATTCGTTTCCAAGATGGTGATAAGGTTAGACGAGTTGGGTTTCGTGGTGATTTAGCGCGTTCTCATCGTCTTACAGGAGATCGTCTCGTAGGCTTGTTACGCCATACTTTGGCAGAGCGCAAGTTGGCAAGCGAGAACTAAAAAGCACTGCCATTTCATTGTAATTCTCTTTATTATGACTGAAGTATTTAAACCATAATAAGGAGAGCGTCATGGCCGTTGCACGTATTATAGAAATTACTTCCGGTTCAAGTAAAAGCTTTGAAGATGCTTGTAAGAAAGGTATTAAGCGCGCGAGCAAAACATTAGATAATGTTAAAGGTGCATGGGTTCAAGATCAGCAGATGATTGTTGCTAATGGAAAGATCACTGAATACCGCGTCACAATGTAAAGTCACATTTATTCTCAACGATTAATCACGATATTTTCGCAGGCTACCAATACTATCAATTTTTAGGTTGGCATCGGTGTTGTGACTAAAACAGCGGTTTCTGCGCGCAATTATTTTCTCCACTTGCTTAGTTTAATCGCAACCTAGATTGGTGATGAATTAGCGAGTGTTCGAGAGCTTGGTATACTTATCGTTGTTAGTGGTGTCGCCGGGAGTTTAAGCGCACTAATTTGGGGGAGGTTGGATGATTGCTCTAGTTGTTTAGTATTAATTATGGCTGGTATGGTCGTCGGTCTATGTGGGGTTGTTGTTTTTCTATTCGGTTTACTTAATGGTTAATTAGGTTTTTAGTGTTATACACGGTTGTTCATGATATTTGTTATCACTCATGCAGGTGTGCACATAGGTCGCCAGACGTATCTCGTTGATATGGCGATGTAAAAAATAGAGCAGATTATGTGGCCTTGAGTAATAGCATCATTGGTATAGCACTCCTGATTGTTGGTGCTGTTAGCGCCGTTATAGAAGAGTAAAGTATCTTCTTGGTTGTAGTTTTTTTATTTTTATTGGCGTTAGTGGCTGTATTCTCTGCCTATCGTCTAAATGAAATTCATCTATTTAAAAATTAGGTTTAATAATTTATTATGAATTCTCAGCAATTATTTTCGCAGGCGTGTGAAAATAATAAAACTGCAATCTCGGATGTCTTGCGAACCATATTTATCGCTCCAAGTTTAGTATTAGAGATCGGTAGCGGCAGTGGGCAGCATGCGGCACATATGGCGGCGATGTTACCTCATGTCTGTTGGCAGCCCAGCGATATGGGTGAGACATTATCTAGTGTCGAGATGTATCGACAAAAGTCTGGTCTTAGTAATATTAATGCTCCTTTGCAGTTGGATGTGATGAATACACCGTGGCCACTAGAAAAAGCTGATGGTGTGTTCGCCGCTAATATTGCGCATATTGCACCATGGCAAGCTGTCGAAGCGATGTTTTCTGGTATTGGTGAGTTATTGGACGCAGATAACTATTTTTGTCTTTATGGCCCGTTTAACTATGACGGCCAATTTACCTCTGATGGCAATGCCAACTTAGATGCTTGGGCAAAATCGATTTACCCAGGCAGCGGTATAAGAGAGTGCGAGAAGGTGGTGCAGCTAGCAGCTGATTACAGCTTTTCTTTGACTGAAGACCACGAAATGCCAGCGAACAATAGGTTGCTACAGTTTATAAAGCAGTAGTTGGGGTAAAAAGAATAAAGCAGGAATAGTGGCGAGTGCTACAAAAAGCAAAGCCAAAAACCTATTAGCTATGTGCTGTATAGATAAGCACACAATGTTAGAGCGCCGCGGCTAGGGCGGCGCTAACTGAAAACTTAGTTTTTTTTGTTTGGCTCGAACCAGTTATCTTTGAAGTAAATCATGATGATTAAAACACTTAACAGCGCGCTTACTAGAATGCTGATCCAAAGTACCATGTCGGTAATGAACTCTATTGTCAAAAAATCCACTGTGCTGCCCCTATAGTGCATGAAGCTTAATAATTGAGCGCGTAGTTTACCATCTTGCATCTTGATTTAGAAGAAGCACAATGCCTAGTACTTTCAACACGTATAGGCCTAAAGCTAATTTTTTAAGCATTTGAATTAAAAGATATTAATATGAATATCTTTTGCTTAATTACTGCGTATTGCTGACCCTTTACTATGAGTCAGCTTCAGCTTGGGTTTTTGCCTTAATGCTCAATGCATGAATCTCACTTTCCATAGCATCACCGAGTGCATCGTAGATAGCGCGATGGCGCTCAATCAGCGATTTTCCGGTAAAGACTGCGGCGATAATATTGACTGTAAAATGGCCACCACCACCGGCTGCACCGGCATGGCCGACATGTTTATGGCTGTCATCGATAATTTCCAGCGAGCTTGGAGACAGCTTGTCTGTCAGCCGTTGGCGAATCATTGCTATGCGATCACTCATGGTAGTACATACTTAAAGGGTTTGACGCTGACATTGGAATAGACGCCTGCGGCAACATAAGGGTCAGCGTTGGCCCAGGATTTGGCTGCGGCAAGTGAATCAAACTTGGCGACAATAACGCTGCCACTAAATCCTGCTGGGCCGGGGTCTTCGTTATCTATATTCGGACAAGGGCCTGCGAGAGTCAGTCGGCCAGCGTCTTTTAAGGCTTGTAGCCGTGCTAGATGGTCAGGGCGAGTGGCTAAACGTTTTTCGAGGCTGTTATCTACATCCTCGGCGATAATTACGTAAAGCATAGTTAATCTTTATCCTTATTTTCGTCTTCGTCTTCGTCAGTATCACCATCACCGTTCTCGACGGGTATTGCATGCTTAGAGATATAAATGGTTTGCACAATAATAAATACGAGGGTTAGTCCAAGCATGCCGAATAGCTTGAAGTTAACCCAAGTGTCAGTATCAAAGTTATAGGCGACGTAAAGGTTTGTTACGCCAAGAAAAATGAAAAATGCGGCCCAAATTAGATTGAGCTTAGTCCACATGGTGTTGGGTAGCATAAAGTTGTTACCCATCATACGTTGAATAACGGGTCTCTCACCAATAAATTGGCTGCCAATAAAGACTACGGCGAAGAGCCAATTGACGACCGAAGGCTTCCATTTAATGAATTGTTCGTCCTGCAATAACAAGGTGCTGCCACCCAGAATAACGATTGCAGCGAGGGTGATGAGATGCATTTTTTCGACGCGACCATTGCGAAAATAGAGGTAGGCGACTTGTATTACCGAGGCGGCGATGGCGACAGCGGTGGCGACATAGATGTCATATACCTTAGCAGCGATAAAAAACAGTATAATGGGAAAAAAATCTAACAGCAGTTTCATGGTGATACAGCTCGCATACGCGGAAAAGTCAGCCATTATATAGGCAATTAATAGCGATTGATTGCCAGCCGTGTAAATGCTTTACAGGAAATCATGAAATACGACCTTCATTCTCATTCTACTTATTCTGATGGCACATTGACGCCTACTCAGTTATTGCAGCGCGCAGCAGATAAGCGCGTTGATGTGCTGGCGTTGACTGACCATGACAATACTGACGGTTTGGCAGAGGCGCGCAAAATCGCTGATGATAATGGTGTGCAGCTGGTTAATGGTGTCGAAATCTCAGCTACCTGGTCAAAGCGCTTATTGCATATCGTTGGTTTGGGTGTGGATCCGAATAACGCTGAGTTGGCGGCAGGTTTGAAGCAAATGCAAAATGCACGCTCAGAGCGTGCGCAGCGTATGGCCAAAGATTTAGCGCGACATGGTATTGAAGGAGCCTATGAGGGCGCTCAGGAATATTCTAAGGAAGGCTTATTAAGTCGTACCCATTTTGCGCGTTTCCTTATCGATAAGGGCTATGCCAAGGATATGAAGCAAGTCTTTAAGCGCTATTTGGTTAATGGCAAGCCTGGTTACGTTAATAGTGAATGGGCTCCTTTGGCTGATGCGGTATCGTGGATCAAAGCAGCCGGAGGTGTGGCAGTAGTCGCTCACCCGGCACGTTACAAACTCACCATGACAAAAATGAAGGAAATGTTGGCAGACTTTGTTGAATATGGTGGCGAAGGTATAGAGGTTATTGGTAGTGGTCATAATGACGACGATATTCGTATTACCACAGCCTTAGCCACGGAGTATGGTCTTATGTCATCTGTTGGCTCAGATTTTCACGACCCAGAAAAAGGCCGTAGAGAATTAGGCCATGTGGCACCATTGCCTGAGCAGTGTGTACCGATTTGGCAGCACAGCTCTTTATCTTTAAATAAAATTAATTAATTGTTATAACTCATTGTTATGTCAGCTCAATTTGTATCAATTCACCCAGACAACCCACAGCCGCGGTTGATCGCTCAGGCTGCGACCGTGTTACGCAAAGGTGGGGTGGTCGCCTATCCCACTGACTCATGCTACGCCTTGGGTTGTCATATTGGTGATAAAGCGGCCATGGATGCTATTCGTCGTTTACGTGGGTTGGAAGATAAGCATAATTTCACACTCATTTGCCGTGATTTGTCTGAGATTGCGACCTATGCACGAGTGAGTAATACCGCCTACCGCATGATTAAATCAGTCACGCCAGGCGCCTATACCTTTATATTGCAGGCAACACGTGAGGTGCCACGCAGGTTGCAGCATGCGCGTCGTCGTACCATCGGTATACGTGTTCCGGATAATAAAATATGTAATGCTTTGTTAGATGTCATGGGTGAGCCACTGATGAGTGTAAGCTTAATGCTGCCAAGTGAAGAGCTACCGTTAGCAGATGCAGAAGAAATTCGTGATCGTATAGGCAATCAGATTGATATGATTATTGATGGTGGTGCCTGTGGCTACGAGCCAACAACTGTGGTTGAGTGGTTAGAGGATGAGCCGACCTTAGTGCGTGAAGGCAAGGGCGATATTGCAGCGCTCAATTTAGATTAAGTCTTCATAAACGTTGGCACATCTCAGCGCTATTGATACCATCACCCCCTTCATTATTCTGGAGTAAAACAGTTTGAACTCGATTGCACCGCAAAACCAAAGAGTCGTATCAGGCATGCGACCGACAGGACGCTTACATTTAGGACACTATCATGGTGTGCTAAAAAACTGGCTAGAGCTGCAGAACGAGTACGAATGTTTCTTTTTTGTTGCCGACTGGCATGCTTTAACAACCGATTACGATGACCCGTCCAAGATTGATGCTGCGGTATGGGATATGGTGATTGATTGGTTGGCGGTAGGCATAAACCCGAGCTCTGCTGTGTTGTTTATTCAATCACAGGTTCAGGAACATGCTGAATTACATTTACTGTTGTCGATGATGACGCCGCTAGGCTGGTTGGAGCGTGTGCCTAGCTATAAGGATCAGCAGCTAAAGTTACGTGAAAAAGAGCTCGATACCTACGGTTTTTTGGGATACCCCTTGCTGCAAAGCGCCGATATTTTGGCCTATAAAGCAGGCCAAGTGCCTATTGGCGAAGACCAAGTTGCGCATATTGAACTAACACGCGAAGTCGCTCGCCGCTTTAATTTTCTTTATGGTCGTGACCCTGATTTTAACGAGAAGGCAGAAGCCGCATCTGCTAAAATGGGAAAGAAAAACAATAAATTATACAAAGAGTTAAAGCGTAAATATCAAGAAGAAGGTGATGATGAGGCCCTAGCAAAAGGCCAGGCTCTTATCGAAGAACAACAAAATATTACGCTTGGTGATCGTGAGCGTTTACTTGGTTTTCTTGAGGGAGGCGGCAAAATTATATTACCTGAACCGCAAGCCTTGTTAACTGAGACGTCGAAAATGCCGGGACTAGATGGCCAAAAAATGTCTAAGTCTTACGGTAATACCATTGGCCTTCGCGAGGCACCAGATTCTGTTGTTAAGAAGCTTAAGACTATGCCTACTGACCCAGCGCGGGTGAGATTGACCGATCCCGGCAATCCTGAAAAGTGTCCAGTCTGGGACCTGCATCAGGTGTATTCTGATGAAAAAACTAAATCATGGGTGATGGAAGGTTGTCGTAGCGCGACATTTGGTTGCCTGGATTGCAAAAAACCGCTGATTGATGCGATCATTGCCGAGCAGGAAGTCATTATTACCCGCGCCAAAGAATTTGAAGACGCCCCGCGTCTTGTGCGTAATATCATTAATGAGGGCTGTGATCAAGCACGTGAAGTGGCGCGTGAGACGCTGGTTGATGTGCGTAAAGCAATGGGGCTTTCTTATCGCTAAGTTTGCGCCCCAAGTCTGGGCGGGCAGGACTGAATTTGGCTATAATGGCTCATGTCTGAAACTGAAGTAAGCCCAGCGCCCAATACCGTTCCTACACAGGAACATTTACCACTAGCGATGGTAGCTGGTGAGCCGATGACACAAATCCCACAAGATTTGTATATTCCACCCGACGCTCTAGAAGTGTTTTTGGATGCGTTTGAAGGCCCGCTCGATTTACTTCTTTACCTTATCAAACGGCAGAATCTCGATATTCTCAATATTCCGTTGGCAGAAATCACTCGCCAATACATGGATTACATTGGAATAATGAAAGAGATGAAGCTTGAGCTAGCGGCCGAATATTTGGTTATGGCAGCCATGTTGGCTGAGATAAAGTCACGTTTATTATTGCCACGTCCAGTTGAAGTGGACGATGAAGATGATCCGCGTGCCGAGCTAGTGAGACGTTTGCAAGAATATGAACGTTTTAAAGATGCAGCGCAAAATATTGATGCCTTGCCTCGAATGGGTCGCGATGTATTTGATGTTGCAGCGCGACCACCCGCCGTGACTGAAAAATTATTACCGAAAATCACATTGCAAGATTTGATTCACGCCGCCAACGATGTCATGAAACGCGCGGATCAGTATGCGCATCACCATATAGTGATGGAGCCCTTGTCGGTACGTGAGCGTATGACTTCTATTTTATCTGAAGTGAATGCGCGGTCATTCATTAGTTTTATAGAACTGTTTACCGTTGAAGAGGGCAGACAAGGCATGATCGTAAGCTTTCTCGCTATTCTAGAATTATTAAAAGGCGGTTTAATTGATATTGTTCAAACAGAGCCTTATGCCCCGATTCATGTCAAAGTAAAAGAGATAAAGGAAATAGACGTTGACGCCTGAAAAACTAAAATCAATTATTGAAGCGGCATTGTTCGCATCTGAGCGCCCGTTGTCGGCAGACCGTGTATTGGGTTTGTTTCATGTTGATGCACCCCAAGGGCACGCAGAATTACCGACAAAGCAAGAAGTTGCAGACGCCATAGAAACACTACAAGCTGAGTGTGAAGACCGTGGCTTAGAGTTAGTACATGTTAGCACTGGCTATCGTTATCAAGTACGCCAAACCTATGGGGAATGGATTAACCGTATGTTTGAAGAGCGTGCGCCACGTTATTCGCGCGCATTGCTAGAGACACTGGCATTAATTTGTTACAAACAACCCATTACTCGTGCCGAAGTTGAAGACGTACGTGGTGTCGCAGTCAGCACAAATATTATTCGCACGCTACTTGATAGAGACTGGATAAAACTCGTTGGGCATCGGGATGTGCCAGGTAAGCCAGCAATTTATGGAACGACACGCAAATTACTTGATGATTTAAATATGCAAAAACTCGATGAGTTACCACCGTTAGCTGATATACGTGATATCGATCAAATCCCCGGTGAATTAGACTTAATCCAAAAAGATGAAAATTCGGATTCATCAAACGACAGTGCTGATGCTGAAAACAGTGATGGAGCCATTGCTGTTGCATCAGTGGCAATGGTAGAAGGTGACAAAACCGATGTCAGCGAAGACCTTGACCAGGTCGCTGATGATCTTGATGAGCAATCTATTAATGACAACGTCGACGATGTTGCTGACGATATAGAAAATAGTGATAGTCAAAAAGCCGTAGCAGAAAGTGACGAAGATCTTGCATCGTTAGATGACGATAATGAGCCTGCGTTAGATCACGCAGCTAGTTCGTAAACCAGATGGCTGATCGTATACAAAAAGTGTTGGCACAGACCGGCATGGGATCACGTCGCGAGATAGAAGGCTGGATCAAAGAAGGCCGCGTTCGCGTCAATAGTCGTACAGCAAAGTTAGGTGATTCCATTACTAGTGACGATAAAGTCACCGTTGACTCGCGTCTAATAAGATTTAAACGTAATGGCCCTGATGCGCCTCGCGTGCTCCTCTACAATAAACCTGAAGGACGTATTTGTAGTCGCAAAGACCCTGAAGGGCGACCTAGTGTTTATGAAGCAATGCCCAAAGTGGTCGGTTCACGTTGGGTGGCGGTGGGCAGACTCGATTTAAATAGCTCTGGTCTGATGTTATTCACCACTGATGGAGCATTGGCAAACCGTTTAATGCATCCCTCAACTGAAGTGCATCGTGTCTATTCAGTGCGTGTCCTTGGTGACGTCACTGATGAAGATATTGCTCAGTTAAAAGAAGGTGTAGAACTTGATGATGGACCAGCGTACTTTGATCATATTACTGATGGTGGTGGCGAAGGCGCTAATCATTGGTATAACGTGACCTTAAGAGAAGGGCGCCAACGCGAAGTGCGGCGGCTTTGGGAACATCTAGGCTTTAGGGTCAGTCGCTTAATTCGTATTCAATACGGTAGGGCAATTTTACCACGTGATTTGCGCGCGAATAAGACGCGAGAGCTAGCTCCAAATGAAGTTAAAAAACTCTATAGCTCAATAAAACTCGATTTGCCCGAGCACAGCGTAGGGGGTCAAAAACGCGGTGGTAGAGCGCCAGCGAAGAAAAGTCGATCGCGGTCAAATCCTGTAAAACAATCAGCTAAACATATTGATACAGTTGAGCTCAATCCAAAGAAAACAAAAAACTCTGTATATAAAGGCAAATCAAAACCGACTGTAGCAGGACGCGGTAGACGTTAGATATCTTTAAGATATTTTTTAATTTATAAGGTCTTAACAGATATGATGCATTGCTAGCAAATAGGGTTTAATTACAATCCATGGCATTACCACTAGAACTCTACGTCGGGCTGCGTTATACACGGGCAAAGCGCCGCAATCATTTCATCTCAGCGATATCGCTGGTCTCTATATTGGGCCTCGCTGTTGGTGTCATCGTATTGATTACTGTTATCTCAGTAATGAACGGTTTTCAAAAAGAAATACGCGACACAATTTTAGGTGCGACGTCACATGCAACGATTAGTGGTATTGAGGGTCGTCTATCTAACTGGCAATCACTCGTCGAGCAATCACTACAGTTTGACCATGTCGAAGGCGCAGCGCCTTATGTTCGTGGTGAGGGCATGATTAGCACTGGTGGTAAGGTCAACGGCGTGCTCGTGAGAGGCATTCTACCTAGCCAAGAGGTTACTGTTTCTGATTTTGGCGATCGTATGTTGGAAGGTAGTCTTGACGATTTAGTTGTCGGTGAATTTAATATTATTCTCGGTTTTGATCTTGCTCGAGCAGTTAATGCCAGAGTTGGAGATAAAATTACACTGATTACACCACAAGCGACGCTAAGCCCAGTCGGAGTATTGCCACGTCTCAAACGGTTTACCGTTAAAGGAATATTTCGTCTAGGTAATTATCAATATGACAGCTCAATAGCATTAACGCATTTAGAAGACGCAGCTAAGTTATTTCGGCTACCGGGTAAAGTTAGTGGTGTACGCCTAAAGCTTGATGATATGTTTGCGGCACCAGCGGTTTCTAGAGAACTACTCAATGGCTTGCCTGAGGTCTACTACGTCAGTGATTGGACAAAGGCCAACGTCAATTATTTTAAAGCGGTAGAAACTGAAAAAAGTGTTATGCGCATTATTTTGTTTTTTATCGTAGCAATTGCTACATTTAATATTGTTTCAACGTTGGTGATGTTAGTAACAGATAAAGAATCTGATATAGCAATACTACGAACCTTGGGTGCCAGCCCTGGTACAGTAATGCGTATTTTTATTGTTCAAGGTACTGTTATAGGTGTTTTGGGGATTATTTTAGGTACGATTGTTGGCGTTATATTGGCGACAAACGTTGGAGTTATCGTTCCAGCAATTGAAGAGTTTGTCGGACGCGAATTGTTTTCGTCTGAAATTTATTACTTAAGTGGTGTGCCATCCGAATTTAGATGGGAAGACTTAGGGATCATTGTGAGTGTTTCTTTTATCCTGACTATCCTCGCGACGATATATCCTGCGTGGCGTGCTTCACGTTTACAACCTGCTGATGCATTGCAATATGAATAGTTCAGCTGATACTCATACCGATATTTTACGTTGTGTGCATTTAGCTAAAACACATAACGAAGGTTCTTTGAATGTTGAAGTATTAAAAGATATTGATTTTAGTATTGCTCGCGGTGAACAAGTCGCAATATTAGGGTCTTCCGGTGAAGGTAAGAGTACCTTATTACATTTGCTCGGTGGCTTGGATAAACCGACAGCAGGAGAAGTTTGGATTGACGGCAAAAATATTGTCAGTCTAAATGAAAAACAACGCGGTTATTTGCGTAATCGCGCATTGGGTTTCATTTATCAATTGCATCATTTATTACCTGAATTTACCGCAGTTGAAAATGTTGTGATGCCACTCCGTATTCGTGGCGTATCGCTTGATGAAGCAACTATGCAGGCAGAAGATATTCTAAAACGAGTTGGCCTCGATCATCGCCTAGGCCACAAACCTGCAGAACTATCGGGTGGTGAACGTCAGCGTACTGCAATTGCACGTGCATTAGTGACAAAACCGTTATGTATCATGGCCGATGAACCAACGGGTAACCTTGATAAGAAAAATGCAGATCAAGTTTATCAAATAATGTTGGACTTGAATCAAGAAATGAATACTAGCCTGCTAATGGTCACGCACGATTTAAGCCTAGCGGAGAAGACAGACAAAATTTTTATCTTGGCTGATGGCAAGCTGGTTCAGAGAATATAGAGGGTTTTTATTGTTTGGCGGTGAGAAAAGTCATGCTGCTAACGCAGCCTGCTCTCTTACCATCGATAGATTCAATCTACCTTGGTAATTACAAATTGAACTCACAGGTTTTCAATACTGCTAAATGTGCGATTTATGTATTTGTAATAGTGGTAAGTTATTTTCAAAGTGTTGTGATCGTTTTTTAAACCAACAAGAAATTGCTAAATCTCCGGAACGGCTGATGCGTTCTCGTTATAGCGCGTACGCACTAGGTGGCTATGGTGAGTATCTATTGCAAACCTGGTTGACTGATGATGTTATGAGACTGGATGCTGGAGAACTATCTGTAAAGTCGGTCGATTGGGTTAGTTTAGACGTGCTTGATAAGTGGCAAAAAGGAGATGAAGGCTTTGTCGAGTTTAAGGCTTGTTTTCTTCAAGGCGATGAAAAAGTGGCTTATCATGAAAAATCTTTATTCAAGCGCGCAAATGGAAAATGGTTATACGCTGGAGTTCTAGCGTAATATCTTAAATAAATGGCGGGTTGTAAGTTGTAACAGATGGCTTGAATATGATTGACGACCAACTAAACTCAAAATTAGCTTTAGCGTTGTTTTTCTTACGCTTAGGTGTGTGAATTGTCTTCTTGATGTGGACGACAGATAAGTTTATTAATCCAACGCATGCGGCAGCAGTATTTTCCACGTTCTACAAAATACCATCGCTTAGCCAGGTTGTCGCTCATGCTATTGATGCTATTCAATTTATTGTGGTTGTTGCATTTTTACTGGGAATATTGAAAAAGTATTCTTATTCACTGATCTTGATAATGCATTTGGTCTCTACTATTCGTTCCTATCCTCGATATTTGGACTCTTGGACAATACCAAATCTATTATTTTTTGCTGCAATACCTATGCTGGCAGCGTGTTGGTCGCTTCGAGAATATGATGTTCTTTTTGCGTTTGGTAGTAGTAAGAGTGGAGAGAGTCGTATTGAGTAGTGGAAATTTTCTTGAAAACCACCAGCTTTATTATTTTAGGGGATGCCCATTTTGCATTAAGGTCAGGTTGGTACTGTGGTGGATGCGTCTCAACTTAACGTTGAAAAATATACATGACCACCCTGAGTATGTAAGGGAATTGATTGACGGTGGAGGAAAACGGCAGGTCCCGTGCCTCTACATAGAACATGATGGAAATAAGCGATGGCTTTATGAGTCGAGTGATATAGTTAGCTATCTAAAGTCTTATAGCAATTAGTTTGTTATATTCATGCTCTATATAATTATTACTCTATTAGTATTGGCAGCGAGTTTTTTTCCGCAATTTTGGGTTCGCTATACGATGCGTAAATACGGGTCAAATTTGGATGACCTGCCTGGTACCGGTGGTGAATTTGCCAAACATCTTGTCCACCGTTATCAACTTTCCGGCACTAATATTGAGAAATCGCTAGACGGACAAGATTATTATGACCCTGCCTCCAATACTGTTAGATTAAGTCCTAGTAATTACGATAATAAATCGCTGACAGCTGTTGCAGTGGCTGCTCATGAAGTGGGGCACGCGATTCAGTTTAATCGCAAAGAAACTATTTCTCGGCTGCGTGGTAAGTATATTCCCTTATCTGTTCAGTTTAAAAAAATGGGTGCAGTGATGCTATTAGTGATGCCGATAGTTGCACTCATTTTTAAAGCACCTATTGTGATAGGTGTTTTTATTGGTGTTAGCCTGTTATTTCAATTGATAGGGGTGTTGATGTATCTCATCGTCTTACCAGAAGAGTGGGATGCAAGTTTTAACAAAGCACTGCCTATATTGATAGAAGGTGAGTATCTTCCTGATCACCAATTAAATGCTGTGAGTAAAGTGCTCAAAGCTGCAGCGTTAACTTATTTTTCTGGCGCTTTGGCAGAAGCGCTTAATATAGGGCGCTGGGTAGTGGTGCTGTTAAAACGCTAATGCTATGTATTAGTTATTTAAATTTTTATGATGAAACCGTAGATGGTCATCAATAAAAGAACTCATAAAGAAATAGCTATGGTCATAGCCTTCATGTAAGCGAAGTTCGAGTTTTTGACCTGTTTCTTGACAGGCTTGTTCAAATAATTCGGGTTTAAGCTCCGTTTTATAGAAATCATCTGCTAAGCCTTGATCAATCAAGATAGTGGCGTTATTCATACTGCCGTGTTGTTTGTAGTTGGCAAGCATCATAATTTTTCCAGTTTGTTTGGTCATCACCTAGATAGTTTGTAAAAGCTTTTTGTCCCCATGGGACTTGCGAAGATGCAACGATGGGTGCAAAGGCAGAAATGCTTTTATAAGTTTTTAGATTTTTTAGTCCAATTGTTAGGGCACCATGACCGCCCATTGAGTGACCAAAAATGGCTTGTTTATTTTGCTTTGCGGGAAAGTTCTCATTAACCAGTTCTTGTAAATCCTTGGTGATATAAGAATACATATTGAAGTGTTTTGACCAGGGTTGCTCTGTCGCATCAACATAAAACCCTGCACCTTGACCAAGATCATAAGATTCATCGTTAGCAACATTGTCACCGCGTGGGCTCGTGTCCGGCGCGACAATAATTAGCCCTAATTCGGCAGCGACTTTGTAGGCACCGGCTTTAGTGGTGAAGTTGTCTTCACTGCAGGTGAGCCCTGATAGCCAAGTTAATGTTGGCCGCGGTCCAGTTTGGCTTGGGATGAAAATGCTTAATTTCATTGTGGTGTGAGTGGAGGTCGATTCATGTTGCACATATTTTAGTGTGCCACCAAACAAACGATGTTCTTTAAGTATTTCCATAAGGTATAAAACTCAATTCTAATAGACGACTACAGAGCGAATAGACTTACCTTCATGCATTAAATCAAATGCAGTATTAATCTCTTCCAGGGGCATAGTATGGGTAATTAATTTATCAATATTAATCTTGCCATCCATATACCAATCGACAATTTTGGGGACGTCGGTGCGGCCTCTGGCACCACCAAATGCTGATCCACGCCAAACTCTACCGGTTACTAATTGAAAAGGGCGTGTCGAGATTTCTTGGCCAGCGCCAGCAACTCCTATAATTATCGACTCTCCCCAGCCTTTATGACAGCACTCTAGTGCTTGACGCATGGTGTCGACGTTGCCAATACATTCAAATGAATAATCAGCTCCGCCATTAGTGAGATCGCTAATCGCTTCAATTAGATTGTCTATTTTTTGTGGATTAATAAAGTCTGTCATACCAAATTCTTTGGCAAGCTCGACTTTACTTTCATTAATATCAATACCAATTATTTTATTAGCGCCGACCATGCGTGCGCCTTGTATCACGTTTAAACCGATACCACCGAGACCAAAAATAACAACATTTGATCCGGGTTCAACTTTGGCATCAAATACTACAGCGCCAACACCAGTAGTAACACCGCAGCCGATGTAACAGACTTTTTCAAAGTCGGCGTCTTTACGAATTTTAGCCAAGGCGATTTCAGGTAAGACAGTAAAGTTGGAAAATGTCGAGCATCCCATATAGTGCAAAATTGCTTTACCATCGATAGAAAAACGTGAACTACCATCGGGCATTAGCCCTTGTCCTTGGGTGGAGCGTATTGCTTGGCAAAGATTGGTTTTTGGGTGCAAGCAATAATCACACTCACGGCATTCGGGCGTGTAGAGAGGAATAACGTGATCACCTACCTCGACGCTTGTGACGCCCGCGCCTATTTCAACGACAATTCCTGCACCTTCATGACCAAGAATAGCGGGAAATTCCCCCTCAGGATCCTCTCCTGAGAGGGTAAAGGCATCTGTGTGACAAATGCCTGTGGCTTTGAGTTCTACCATGACTTCACCAGCTTGCGGACCCTGTAAATCGACTTCTTCGATACTTAATGCTTGACCAGGTTTCCAGGCAACTGCTGCTTTTGTTTTCATAGCTTAACCATCTTAGTAAATTTGCGTTTAGCCTACCCAGCGTATGGCGAAATTACAACTGCTGATGTTGGCTTAATACTGACTTTGTGTGGTGCTTAAATTGAAAGTGAGATTTGTTTTTTGATAATGCGTTCTTTGTCTTGTTTGGATTGTTGTTTGACCCAATGCTCTAGCCGTTGTGCTTCGCTGCGTGTGCCGATTTCTTTTTTAAAAACCAACTCTATCGGCGATCGACCTTTTAAATATTTTGCACCTTTGCCGCTACCGTGTTGTTCAAGGCGTCGCGCGACATCGGTTGTGACGCCGGTATAGAGGGTGTTATCTGATGCGCGGATCATATAAATGAACCAGATCTGCGAGCTCAAGAGATTATGCTCTTTAAATTAGAGTGATTACTCTGGACTAGGGTTGTTATCTTTGTTTTCACGTGCTGTTTTTTGGATATGGGCTTCGGCTTTTTTCTTTATGTGTCGCAGTTTACGCCGATTAATCCAGTTTTGCGTCACTTGCCAGCGCCACATTGCACGAATTGCTAAGCTACCAAATATCGCCGCTGTTACCGCTAAAATAAAACAACCTAATAAGAAGGGTTGCCAAATTTCGCCAAGACTATTTTGTAGCCATTGCCAAGACATTTCAAAATCAAATTCACCGGTTTTTTTGCCAAGCAATTGACTGCCGACCATGTAAGCGCCGTAGAAAAAGGCTGGCATAGTGATTGGGTTGGTGATCCAACATAGCGCAACAGAGACAACGAGATTGACACGCGAACCAATAGCTATCGCTGCTGCGAAGACCATTTGAAAAGGTATTGGCATAAATGCTATGAACAAACCGACAGCAAAACCACCGGAAACTGAGCGACGATTAAAATGCCACAAGTTCGGATCATGCAATAAGCGACCAAATATACTGATATAACGATGTTTACGCACAGTATGGCTATCTGGCATAAAGCGTTTAATAAACTGCTTTGGCATGCTTAAGACCTGTTAATCCTATAAACATGGCGCGCTACGTGCTCTTGGGGTACGCCCTGAGGGAATGCGGCAGCATTCACGAGGAAGTGCTCCTGGCGCGCGCCTTGCACTGCGAAAAAATTATTGTCGTCGCTGCCATGTTTATAGGGTTAACAGGTCCTAGTTTCCAACGTATGATGATGTAGTTAGCTGCATCGTATTCTATGGATAGACCATGCGATTAGGGACAATCGCTTTTCTCATCGGTATCGTGATTGCTTTGCAATTCACGTATTTACCCGATCGTGCGTGGTCGTATTGGTTATTTCCACTCCTAATAGTTTTATCGCGTTTCCCTCGCATTAGCTCACTAACATTGCTGCTTTGCGGAGTGCTTTGGTTATCACTGCGCGCATCAATACTATTAGACGGCACCTTAAGCACGCAGCTTGAGGGAAAGGAGGCGATTATAGAGGGATCAATCGTATCGATACCAGTGCGAAAACAAGATTCAAGCAGATTTATTTTCGAGATTGATACGATGACAGTCGGTGATGACGCTTTTACTAATGTGAGGCAAGTACGCCTGTCATGGTATGGCGGCGATTCTACGTTAATTGCTTCAGGGCAAAGATGGCGTTTACAGGTTCGTATGAAACGTCCATATGGCAGTATGAACCCGGGTGGGTTTGATTATGAGCGTTGGTTGTTTCAACAGCGTATCAATGCGACCGGCTATGTTCGTAACGGAAAGTCTAATATTCGACTCGCTGACAGCAGCATTATAAATAGCTTCTACCAATTACGTCAGCATTTGTATGATCGTATTTCATCGTTGATAAAAGGTTCTGAGCAAATGGGGCTAATCCAAGCATTAGCTTTAGGTGAACGTAGCCAAATATCGCGAGATCAATGGCAGCGTTTGCAAGATACCGGCACCAGTCATCTTGTGGCGATTTCAGGTTTACATATTGGCTTAGTTGCAGCATGGGTATTTTTTATCGTGCGTTGGCTATGGCCACGCAGTTTCGGGGTATATTTACCTATACCTGCCCCGCAAGTAGCTGCTGTCATCGCCTGGTGTGCAGCACTAATTTATGCAGCGATGGCAGGTTTTTCTATACCCACGCAACGCGCGTTGATAATGATTACGGTCGTTACGCTTAGTGTCATAATAAAACGACCCATTGCATTGAGCCATGTTTGGGCCTTATCGCTAATGGCAGTGCTTATTTATGACCCACTGGCTGCGTTGTCGCCCGGCTTTTGGTTATCTTTTGCGGCTGTCGGAGTGATTTTATACGGTCTGGGTAATCGCCTAAGGTCCGATAGTCTTTGGTGGCGCTATGGCCGTGTCCATGTCATCGTTGCACTAGGCTTGATACCTTTACTCGTTCTATTGTTTCAAAAAGTACCGGTGCTATCGCCGATAGCCAACTTTATTGCCGTGCCGATTGTCAGTCTGATGACGGTTCCACTTATTTTAATAGCACTGCCATTTGTTGATATATTACCGATGGTGTCTGAATGGCTATTACTAATAGCCGAATATAGTTTGCAGATACTACAAGTAATTGTAGTGTTCTTACAGCCGTATTCTTCTGTACCAATGGACATGCCTGAGCCAACTATTTTTATAGTAACCAGCTTTGTTGTAGGAACATTATGGTTGATGGCACCGAATGGTTGGCCAGCTCGATGGTTGGGCGTGTTTGGGTTTTTGCCCTTGTTTTTCTTTAGCGTAGATCGACCAGCATATAATGCATATTGGTTGAGTGTTCTTGACGTGGGGCAGGGCACAGCGATAGTCGTCACAACGAATAGCCACAATCTTGTTTACGATACAGGAGCGAAATACAGTGAGAGGTTTGATATGGGGAGCGCAGTGGTATTGCCTTATCTCAACTCTATATCAGCAGGTCATATTGATGTATTGGTTGTCAGTCATGAAGACAATGATCATATGGGCGGTGCGGCGTCGATACTTAATGAGATAGCGGTAAAGGAAGTGTTTAGCTCTGTGTCGGAGAGATTTAATAATGAAAATGGCAAAGCCTGTATAGCGGGGCAGTCATGGCATTGGGATGGTGTAAGTTTTGAATTTTTGCACCCAGACTCAGGCTATGTAGTGACGAATCAGCGTCGACAGAGAAATAATCGCTCATGTGTATTACGAATAAGTAACGGTGTCGAAACCGTCTTGTTACCGGGAGATATTGAGCGGCACGCCGAACGCTATTTGCTCGCTCAGCAAAATAATGAGCTATCCGCGGATATTGTCGTGGCACCGCATCATGGCAGCCGCACATCATCGACAAAAGACTTTGTGTTAAATATTGATCCAGAATATGTGGTATATACCGTAGGTTACCGAAATCGTTACGGTTTTCCGAAAAGTCAGATTATTAAGAGATATGATGAGCTTGGTGCTAAAGCCTACCGCAGCGATGATTCTGGGACACTACGTTTTATTCTCGACGGTGATGGCGATATCGCACCGCCTGAGGAGTATCGATTACAGCAACGGCGGTTTTGGCATACCATACGCTAGCGCAATTCAATCGTTTCGGTCTCATCAAGACTTCGGTATGATTGCCGATGTTTAAATGATGTTTCAATAATAAACGAGTAGGGTAAAGAGTTGCTTGAATTAGTCAGTGCCGGTGGGTTACTAATGTATCCCATCCTCCTGTGTTCGGTGATTGCCATGGCAATCGTTATCGAGCGTTTTTGGGCCTTACGGCGTCGTGCGGTCTGCCCGGTAAATTTAGTCACCGACATATGGCAATGGGCGCAGTATGGGCAATTGGATGCATCGCGCTTATCAAGTTTGCGTAATGGTTCACCATTAGGTCGAGTATTAGCCGCCGCTATTATCAACCTGCGGCATAGCCGCGAAGTGATGAAAGAAGCGGTTGAAGAGCACGGTCGCCAGGTTGTTCACGAGCTCGAACGCTACCTTAATACCTTGGGGACTATCGCATCGATTACGCCGCTATTAGGTTTGCTCGGAACCGTTATAGGCATGATTAAAGTGTTCGCAGCAATTACAGATCAAGGTGTAGGCAACCCCACGGTATTAGCCGGAGGTATTTCTGAAGCACTGATTACCACCGCAGCGGGGATCTCGGTTGCTATTCCTAGCTTGATGTTTTATCGCCATTTTCAACGTCGCGTAACCGAGCTTGCCAATATTATGGAACAAGAAGCGCTTAAACTTGTTGAAGTCTTGCACGGCGAGCGTGAGAAGGATCCAAAGTAGCTGTGAATTTACGACCACAAGGCGATAACGACCTGGACGTTAACTTAACGCCGTTAATTGATGTCGTTTTTTTGTTGCTTATCTTTTTTATGGTCTCGACGACGTTTAATCGTGTGTCGGAAATACAGATTGATCTGCCCGAGTCATCAGAGCACGCAATAGAAAGTACTGTCGATGCGATAGAAATAACCATTGATGTTGAAGGTCAGTATTTTGTTAATAAACAGCGTTTGGTTAATACTCAAGCAGCGACGCTAAAACGGGCATTGAGTGACGCCATCGCTAATCAAAAAAATCCCCCAGTGACCTTAGTTGCTGATGCAAACACTCCTTATCAAGCTGTTATCACAGCAATGGATGTAGCGGCGCAACTTGGCATCAGTCGACTTTCCAGTGTGACTCAAAATAGCGTTCAAGACGGGAACTGATGTCGGAACCTATTAATGACGGTGCGGTAAAAACTTACCGGCGCTTGCTGACCTATATTAAGCCGTATAACGGTACTTTTATCATCGCGATAATTGGTATGGTCTGCTATGCAGCGACTGATGCCGCTTTTGCTGCCTTGATAAAACCTCTACTCAATGAAAATTTCGTTAATCGTGACCCCGAATGGTTAGTGTTAACCCCAGTATTACTATTTCTAGTGTTTAGCGCTAGATCAATAGGTGGGTTTTTATCGACATATTTTATGGGTTCTGTTGGTCGCTATGTCATCAGAGATCTTCGCAGCGAGATGTTTCGTCGAGTAACGCATTTACCGACTGAATATTTTGATCATGCTTCCTCAGGCCATGTCCTATCAAAATTCACCTTCGATAGTGAGCAAGTGGCAACAGCGACAACGCACGCTATAACCATGCTGATTCGCGATTCGCTAACGGTTATTGCTTTACTTGGTTGGATGTTTTATCAAAACTGGAAGTTGAGTTTATTATTTATTGCCGCAGCGCCTGTGATTGCTTTAATGGTGGCATTTGTCAGCAAGCGTTTTCGTAAAATCAGTCGCCGCATTCAATCATCAATGGGTGATACGGCCCACGTTGCCGAAGAAGCGATAGAAGGGCAGCGCATAATAAAGACGTTTGAAGGGCAACAGCACGAACAAGATAATTTTGAGCGGGCTAATGAAACTAACCGTAAGCAAAATATGAAAATGTTGTTTACGTCGGCTTTAAGTGTGCCGTTGATCCAAACGATTCCGGTATTGTTTTTAGTCTTTATTATTTACTTGGCCACAGATGAGTCATTGATTGGTTTTGTTGATGTTGGTACGTTTGCATCACTCTTTGCCGCTATGCTCATGTTGTTGTCACCAATAAAACGTCTGGCAAAAGTTAATGAACATTTGCAGCGTGGTATTACTGCAGCAAATAGTATGTTTGGTTTAATTGATCATTATATTGAACCGGATGAGGGTACATATTCAGTTGATAAGGTGAAGGGTGCTATTGCCTATAATGACTTATCGTTTCATTACAAAGCTGAAAATGAGGTTGTACTAGAAAATATAAACTTCAATGCTGAGCCAGGGCAAACCATAGCGCTAGTCGGTCGTTCTGGTAGCGGGAAGACCACATTAATGAATCTACTGCTACGACTTTATCAAGTTAGTGATGGCTCAATTCAGCTTGATGGTGTCGACATTAAAGAATATAGCTTACGTAGTTTGCGTCAACAGATTTCCTATGTAGGCCAGGAAGTCATACTGTTTAACGATACCATCTATAATAATATCGCTTACGGTAGCTTGAGAGGTCGTAGCAGAGAAGCGGTAATGGCTGCTGCTGAAGCCGCACATGTCAGCGAGTTTGTTGATCGCTTGCCTTATAAATTTGATACGGAAGTTGGTGATAAAGGTGTTTTATTATCGGGTGGTCAGCGTCAAAGAATTGCAATTGCTCGTGCATTATTAAAAGACTCTCCAATACTCGTATTGGATGAAGCAACATCGGCGCTCGATTCGGAATCTGAGCGATTAATACAAGACTCGTTAAAACGTTTAATGCAAGGGCGAACGACTCTTGTTATAGCGCACCGATTATCAACTATTGAAAATGCGGACCGCATCATCGTGTTGGATAAAGGGCGTTTAGTTGAGCAAGGCAAACATTCAGAGCTATTAGCCTTAGATGGGCATTATGCGCATTTACATCGATTGCAGTTTGATGGCCCCAGCAAAAATACCGACGCATAATCAGAGGCGCCTAAATGCGCAAGCTTGATCACTACTGGTATAGTAATAATTGGGTTTCAACACTCTTGAGACCGCTGTCTTGGTGTTTCAGAGGCATAGTCACTATACGCCGGTGGTTATATAAGAAAAGCCTATTTGAAAGCATCAAGTTACCCGTGCCAGTAATCATAGTTGGCAATATTAGCGTCGGTGGTACAGGGAAAACACCCCTGGTTATTGCCTTAGTAGCGTTACTGAAAAAGCATGGATATCACCCAGGCGTAATTACGCGCGGTTATGGTGGTGACAAACAAGCGAAGCCGGCACTCGTGACTAGCGAGAGTGACCCCTATACCGTTAGTGATGAAGCCGTTTTACTTGCGCAACGCACGCGATCTCCAGTCGTTGCAAGCCCCAATAGAATAGCCAGTAGTGAAATGTTGCTAGCACAGGGTTGCGATATAATCATCAGTGACGATGGTCTGCAACACTATCGTTTACAGCGTGATGTGGAAATAGTGGTCATTGATGCAACAAGAGGTTTTGGCAACAGCTACTGTTTGCCCGCAGGTCCATTAAGAGAGCCTCAAGGGCGACTTAATAGCGTCGACTTGGTCGTGATGAATGGTGATGAGTCAGAAAGAAATGATGGCTTTATGATGCAGATGCATTCTCATCCGCCAATTAAATTGATCAATGGTGAAGAAAATAGCGTTGATGATTTTGCAGGTTCTAAAGTTCATGCAGTTGCCGCCGTTGGCAATCCGCAGCGTTTTTTTGATTATCTTAAGTCATTAGGTATGACGGTCATCGAGCACGAATTTCCTGATCATCATCGCTACGTCACAAGCGAAATAGAGTTTGATGATAGCTACCCAATATTTATGACAGAGAAAGATGCGGTGAAATGTCGTAAACTTGTTGATAGTGAAAAGTATCATTACATTGTAATCGATGCTGAACTCGATGCACGATTTGAACCCTCTATAATTAATTTGTTAGCAAAGACAAAAACCGTATAACTATAATTATGTTTAATATTATTATTCCAGCACGCTATGCCTCACAACGTTTGCCCGGAAAACCGTTGCGCGATATCGTCGGTAAACCGATGATTCAGCGCGTCTATGAACAGGCTTGTTTGAGTGGTGCAAAAGAAGTCGTGATAGCGACAGATGACCAACGTGTCGTTGATGTAGCAAAAGGTTTTGGTGCGATTGCATACATGACTTCTGATCAACATCGCAGTGGAACAGATCGCATTGCTGAAGTCATTAAATTACGCGGCTACGATGATGATGAAATTATCGTAAATATGCAGGGTGACGAGCCAATAATGCCCCCACAGCTGCTAAAGCTTGCTGCTGAGCATTGTGCTAATAGCGATGCGGATATCATTACTGCGGCAGAATGGATTAGGCAAAGCGAAGATATTTTTAATACAAATGTCGTCAAAGTCGTCGTCGATGATAATAATTGCGCGTTATATTTTAGCCGCGCGCCGATTCCTTGGGATAGGTCAAATTTTGCCGATGGTCATACAGATGGTGATATTGTCGATCGTAGCTATCGCCGACATATTGGTCTCTATGCCTATCGTGCGGGTTTTGTGAAGCAGTATGTATCTTGGCCGGCTGGCAAGTTGGAAACTTTGGAGTTATTAGAACAGCTTCGCGCATTGGAACACGGTAGAAAAATATTTGTTTTTGATACGCTCTGTGATCCGGGGTTCGGCGTTGATACTGAAGAAGACTTGGCTAAGGTAATAGATTTGCTTAGTGCATAAATGCACGTAGATGAATAGGCAGATTATTCGTCAAGAAAATTAATATTGAGATAAGCTAAAGAATATTCGTTACCCGCTGAACTTAAAACAGGAACGGTTTCGGTATTGGGTACTCGGCGATGAGCTTCACCATGCTGATCTGCTTGAATAACTGTCTCATGAGCCTCTAGGATAAGAGCAGGGGCTTCATCTAACACCTCTATAACAACGTATTTATTCTTCTTATAAATCACGTGGCGACCGATTAGACTACGGATTTTGCTAATATCGATATCTAGTTTGCTGCTTGTCATGCCTGATAGTATAGAAACATGCAGCTTGTGAAGCAATGAAACAAACCAGAATGAAATAAAACAGTAGGAGGTTAAAATGGTTCGCGTGTTATTTGTTTGCATGGGAAATATCTGCCGATCGCCGACAGCACAAGGAATGTTTGAATCTTTGGTGCAATCTGAGCAATTGACTGATCAAATAGATAGCGATTCTGCCGGTACACACGCCTACCATGTGGGTGAAGGCCCAGACCCAAGAGCAATAAGCGCGGCAGCAAATCGAGATGTGGATATTAGTCGACAATATGCTCGTAAAGTCCGGCCAAGTGATTTTGAGCAGTTTGATTACGTCTTAGTTATGGATGAAGATAATTATGGGCTATTAGATGCAATTTGCCCAGATGAGCATAAGCCCAAGCTCGAGCTCTTTCTTAACTACGCCAAATACCTTGGAGTAAGTGAAGTGCCAGACCCCTACTATGGTGGTGCTAACGGTTTTGAACAGGTGCTAGATATGGTTGAAGCGGCTTCTAAGGGTTTGCTTGAACAAATCAAGCAAACCCATTTATAGAATACTTAGTCGTCACTGTTAGTTTTTTCTGCCGGTGCTTTAGCGGCTGAAGGCGCACTGTTACTACCTCTAGGCACAGGTGCAGGCTTAGGCTTTGGAGTTAACGCTGGCTTAGATACAGGTTTAGCCGTTGCTTCTGTAGTAGGTTTATTATCAGGTTTAGACGCTGATGAAGCTGTATCCGCTTGGCTTACAGATGGTTTTGGTGAGGCAGTACTCGCTGTGCTCCCAGTATTGTTACTGGGTTTAGCTTGAGCTGCGGCATTACCAGTTCCCGCACTAGAGGTTCCAGAGTCGCTTGCAGCACTACTGGGTGTATTAGCATCAGCAGGTCCATTACTATTTTCGCTGTTACTTTGCTCTGGGTTAGATGGATCACGCCTACGTCTGCGGCCACCACGACGACCACGTGTATTGCGGCGTTGTGGTTTATCATCGCTGTTATCCGCATCATCTTTTGCTGGTGACGTAGCTTTTGCTTTAGCTACGGTATCTGTACTGGTTTTCTCGTCGCTGTTATTGGCTTTTTTAGCAGGCGGTCGAGTTTGCTTAGGTTTTGTATTCTCAGTACTTTCTTTAACATTACCGTCAACGTCTTTACGAGGCCCACGCTGGTTGCGATTGCCTTGGCCACCACGGCGACCACGCGTATTACGTTTTTTGGCGGTGTTACCACGCTGTGTAGTAGTGCCGCGTTCGTCGGCACTCGCTTTATCTTCGGTTTTTTCTTTTTTTGTAGATTTATCGCGGTTGCTAGTGCTGTCTTTAGCATCAGCAGTAGCAGGTTTTGGTGCGCCACCCAATACACCGCCAAGTAAGCGTTTGATAAAACCACCGCTGCTGTTACCTGCTTCGGCAGTACTTGCTACAGGTCTTGGCGTAGCAGGGCGTATGCCTTTTACCGCAGGTTCTTCAGTATTGCTTGGTTTGGCCCAGCTCTTAGGGTTTGGCTCTTCAGGAGCGTCGACCAAATCAAAACTAAATGAATCTGATGATTTTTCAGAATCACCATCATGGCGTATGCGTTCGATTTCATAATGTGGGGTTTCTAATACTGGGTTAGGAATGACCAGCACACTAATCTTTGCTTGTTGCTCAATGGTAGTGATAGCACTACGTTTTTCATTGAGCAAGAAAGTGGCGACATCGACAGGCAGCTTAACGACCACTCGAGCAGTGTTTTCTTTAGAAGAATGCTCTTCAACCATACGTAATACAGCCAGACCAAGAGATCTAACGTTGCGTATGGAGCCTTGACCTGAACAACGCGGACAGACAATCTGGCTAGACTCACCAAGTGAAGGGCGCAAGCGCTGGCGCGACATTTCCAATAGACCAAAACGAGAGATACGGCCTATTTGCACACGAGCACGGTCCATTTTCAGTGCGGCTTTAATGCGGTTTTCAACTTCACGCTGATTGCGTGCAGGCGTCATATCGATAAAGTCGATAACAATTAATCCACCCAGGTCACGAATACGCAATTGACGAGCAATCTCGTCAGCGGCCTCGAGATTGGTATTAAGTGCAGTTTCTTCAATGTCACTGCCTTTGGTCGCACGTGCAGAGTTAATATCGATAGAAAGCAATGCTTCAGTATGATCAATAACGAGTGCGCCACCTGATGGCAGATTTACTTCACGCTGATAAGCTGTCTCAATTTGAGTTTCTATTTGAAAGCGGGTAAATAACGGTGTGCTTTCTTCATAATGTTTGATCTTAGAAAGATGCTGAGGCATGACCATTTGCACAAAGTCATGAGCCTGAGAATAAATTTTATTGTCATCAATATAGATTTCGCCAATATCGCGCGACATGCTATCGCGTAGCGCACGGATGATGATATTGCTTTCTTGATAAACCAAAAATGGCGCAGGCTTCTTAGCAATAGCGTCTTCAATCGCTTGCCAAAGTTGAGTTAAGTATTCGAGGTCCCATTTTAGGTCTTCAACGTCTTTGCCCGTGCCCGCAGTACGAACAATGATGCCCATTTTTTCAGGGATCTCGAGCTGGTCTAAGGTTTCTCTTAATTGATCGCGCTCGGCTTGGCTGGCGCGACGAGAAATGCCACCGCCACGCGGGCTATTGGGCATTAACACTAAGTAACGACCCGCTAGGCTGATCATCGTGGTTAGTGCAGCACCTTTATTGCCTCGTTCTTCTTTATCGATCTGAACGATGACCTCTTGGCCTTCTTTTAGAACGTCTTTAATAGAAGGGGATTTAGGTATTTGACCGTTTGCGTCTTTTTGATAATAGCTCTGCGCTATCTCTTTAAAAGGTAAGAAGCCGTGACGTTGCGAACCGAAGTCGACAAAGGCCGCTTCTAAGCTGGGTTCGATGCGAGTGATCTTACCTTTATATATATTGGATTTTTGTCTTTGGCGGTGCGGGGAGTCAATATCTAGGTCAACTAAGTGTTGGCCATCAACTACTGCTACACGCAACTCTTCAGGTTGAGTTGCGTTAATCAACATTCTTTTCATTATATTTTCTCGACGGCACCGCGCACTAGTAGTCAGTAAAACTGACGCTGCGTTAACACCAATGGGTGGTGATTATTCCATTCACCAGCTCGCTTTGGTGTAGACTTCTTGTCTTTGCGTTGTGCCTAAATTTTTATGTATCGCTCAGTAACGGGTCGAGCGAATAAAACCCTTGGTGTTGTTAAAGCATATTGACTAAGCAGTGGCGATAATTTTCAACCGTTTTTATAAGTCTTGCCAGTGATACGGTTCGTTGGCAGATTACCGCTCAGACAAGCTCTTTATTCTGCTTTTGCTTAACACACACATTAAACGGGCAACAGACCCTAAACACATGCTCACAACGCAATATAGCAACCTTTACCGGTCACATCAACGTTATTAGTTATCCTTAGTTACTGTTATTATTGAAAAAATGCCAAATTCGGATGAAAAAAGCACCAAATTGGTGCGCTGGGTAACAATTGACGAAGAATATGCTGGCCAGCGTATCGATAACTTCTTGCTAACCCAATTAAAAGGTCTACCGCGTAGCCGCATTTATAGCATGGTGCGTAAAGGTGAAGTCCGAGTAAACAAAGGCCGTATCAAGGCTAATTATCGTATCGCGGCCGGAGACAGCATCCGAATTCCGCCTGTAAGAGTGGCCGAACGTACCGAGCCTGTTGTGCCGAGCCGTCTGATTGCCGAGCTCGAATCGTCGATACTCTATGAAGATGATCGGTTGCTCGTATTAAACAAACCCAGCGGTGTAGCCGTGCATGGTGGCAGCGGATTAAGTTGGGGAGTGATCGAAGCATTACGCGCCAGCAAAGTTAAGCGCCATTACCTAGAGCTAGTTCACCGTATAGATAGAGACACCAGTGGTTGTTTAATGTTGGCCAAGCGACGTAGTGCGCTGAGAACCTTGCATGAACAATTACGCGCATCCAGTGGCGATTGTGGCGAGTCAGGTGTTAAAAAACGCTATCTTGCCTTAGTCAAAGGAAGCTGGCCCAAAGCGGACAAGCGCATCACCTATCCCTTACGAAAAAATACCTTGAAATCAGGCGAGAGGCTAGTTCGTGTTACCGATGACGGTAAAGAAGCCATTAGTCTTTTTGAAACGCGTAAACGCTTTGCTAAAGCGACCCTAATGCAGGTCGATGTAATAACCGGTCGTACTCACCAAATACGTGTCCACGCTGCACATCATGGTTTTCCATTAGCCTGCGATAATAAATACGGTGACGCAGAGTTTGACGCAGAACTAAAAAAAATGGGTTTAAAACGATTATTCTTGCATGCATCAGAGCTAAATTTGGTGCATCCATACACAAACGAAAAATTGCAAATTAGAGCACCACTGCCAAAAATGTTAAACCAGATACTCGAGCGATTGAGCGATACCTAAGAATGATACAAAAATGAATACTGATTATCGACTCATCGTCTTTGATTGGGATGGCACATTAATGGATTCAATTGATCGCATTGCCACCTCGATGCAACGCGCTTTTGTTGATGTCGGTCTAGATCGTCCCGACGATAAAGATGTACGCGAAACTATAGGGCTCAGTCTTAGCAATGTAATAAACCGGCTATCACCTAATTCAAATGAATCAGAATTAGAAAATATCAGTGATCGTTATCGCCATCACTTTGTTGATGCCAGCGAAATCGAAATGCCAATGTATCCAAAAGCAACCGAAATGTTAGAGTCGCTCAAAGAGCGTGGCTACTTATTGGGCGTAGCAACGGGCAAAGCGCGCCGCGGATTAGATCGTGTCTTTCAAGATATCGATTGTCATCACTTATTTGATGCAACACGATGTGCTGACGAAACCAAATCAAAACCGCATCCAAGAATGCTCGATGAATTAATGCAAGAACTCAACGTCTCAGCAGAGCAGACGTTAATGGTTGGAGATACCGAGTTTGATATGGCGATGGCTAATAACGCAGGTGTCGATGCAGTGGGAGTCAGTTATGGTGTGCACAAGCGACAAAGATTGCTAGATAACCGAGCGCTCACTTGTGTTGATTCAATAGAACAATTACATCAATGGTTTCGTCAATTAACGTCACCAATGGCGATGCAAACATAAACTTAATAATGATATTTGAAGCAGGATTCAAACATGAATGATAGTAGTGATAAATGGGCAGGTAGTGCAGAACCTATTAAACAAACAAGTGGCGCACAAAATGGCCCAGGTTGGGAAAGAGACGCATTAGAAAATATCGCCTTAGCCGGTTTAAAAGAGCAGAGACGAGGCCGTCGTTGGAATGTTTTTTTTAAAATCCTAATGTTTTCCTACCTATTTATATTGCTATGGGTCTTCCTAGGCAAAAATAGTGGTGGCGTCGATAGCAGTCTTGTTTCAACAGGCAAACATGTCGCACTAATTGAAATTAATGGTGTCATCAGTGCCAGCACCGAAGCCAGCGCAGACAGCGTAGTAAGCGGATTACGTAAAGCATTTAAAAATGACCAAACCATCGGTGTAATATTGCGTATCAATAGCCCCGGTGGCAGCCCAGTGCAATCAGGTTATATCGCCGATGAAATTAATCGCTTGCGCGGCTTACATCCAGATATTCCCGTTTACGCAGTGTTGTCAGATATTTGCGCATCGGGTGGCTACTACATTGCAGCTAACGCAGATGAAATCTACGCAGATAAAGCAACCTTAGTAGGTTCAATTGGCGTCGTAATGAACGGCTTCGGTTTTGTCGAAGCGATGCAAGACCTAGGAGTAGAACGCCGACTACTCACTGCAGGTGAGAACAAAGGATTCTTAGATCCATTTTCACCATTGAAAGAAGATGAAACAGCACACGTTCGCACATTATTAAGTTCAATGCATAATCAATTCATAAGTGTAGTTAAAGCAGGCCGAGGTGATCGCTTAAAAGACGATCCTAAGCTCTTTAGCGGCTTGCTCTGGACCGGCGAGCAAGGTTTAGAGCTAGGGCTGGTCGATGGCCTAGGCAGTAGCAGCTACGTGGCGCGAGAAATATTAGGTACGGACAAGATCGTAGATTACACCCATCAAGAACCATACCTAGAAAAGCTATTGGGTAATTTTGGCGCAAGTATCGGCAGCTCAGTGATTTCAGCGTTTTCACCTAAGCTGCAGTAATTAAATGCTAGCTGCACTATGTCACACGACATTGTGCAGTTTTTTTTAATGGTTTAAGTAATAGCTCTGGAACACTTTTTTCTAATGGATTAAAGACTGGTTGGTGATGATTAAGGTTTTATCGACCATTTTCTCGATTGTATTTTTTAGCCCGATACCAATGAAAAAATATTGAGCTATGAATTACTAAGATTACGACAATAGTATCAGTCTTAGGCGGTATCGCCAGTTAGCTGATAGGTTGGTTAGCCTTCGATGTTATGAGCGATGGGTAATGCAAGCAGGTTACGGAGATAAGCCCGAACTCAGTAAACAATGGTTTGATAGGTGGGGCGTGTGGGTGGTCTTCATAGCCGGTTTTGCACCCATCCCCTATAAGTTATTCACAATTAGCGCAGGTGTGCTCGCAATGAGCTTTCTTCCCTTCGTTATCGCATCACTGATAGGCCGAGGCGCCAGATTCTTTTTAGTTGCGGGAATCATCAGAGTCGGTGGAGAGAAAATGGCAGCCGCCCTGCGAAAATACATTGATGTATTAGGCTGGGTGGTTATTATTTCAGCAGTTATGGCTTACTTGCTCTTACGCTAAGCTGAATCGACACCAATTATATTGTAGGAAATTGTCGACAGTTTTGTAGGTAATATCCTACAAAACAGAGTTCTCTCAACCTTCATTATCTGATGCTGCGTTTATCAAAAACGTATAAGTCATTGTAATCTTTATACATCGCCGTTTTTTGTGCTAATAAATTAATACTAATAATAGTTGTTATTATAAAACTGTAAAATAATCTGACAGTTTTCAAGCGCATCATTTTTCTGTAACGTCGCGCTAACGAAATAATAAGAAAAACTATATTGTGATGTTTGGGGAAAACAGCGAATCGCAGCAAGCTATTTCTTGTGCCAGTTCTGGCACGAGCCGTGTTCCCCAAGCCCCACTATTTTTTGCGCATTCTCTAACGCCCCCATTCTACGGAAAAAGGATTTGATATGAGCCGTTTACGTCGTCTGTCGTCATTACTGTCTGCAAGTATTATTGCTTTAGGTAGCTTAACGCTTTCAGTGAACGCCTTAGCAGTAATCACGATCCCGGGGTTATTGGAGGTAGAGGATTACAACGCAGGAGGAGAAGGGGTAGGTTATCACGATCGATCAAGTGGTAATGGCGGCAACGCGATGGCGTATACCGATGATGTCGATATCAATATCACCTCAGGGCGCGTGCATTTGTATGACATGCGAAATACTGAGTGGATCAAGTATGACGTTAATATCACCACGGCGGGGACTTATACACTTGAGGTGATGCAAGCGCGTGGCGCGACACCGGCGACGATGAATGTGCGCGTGGAGCTAGATGGTCAACAAGTTACGAGCCTAGCCTTAGAAGAGACTGGATCCTGGGCGACATTTGCGCAAGCAGATTACGCCAATATTGATTTACCGCCAGGGAGTTATACGCTCCGATTATATTTTGATGGTAATGGAGCAGATATAGACTGGATTAATTTCAAGTTGACGGCCACAGCAGCGGGGCCGGTGATAGATGGTTTAGTTGCTGAAGGGGAAGACGGTCAGTTAAATGGTAGTTTTGTTGTTGGTAATGACAGTAACGCCAGTGGTGGACAGTATGTGCACGTGCCAAGTAGTGGCAGTAGTTACGCAAGTGCACTTAATTCAGATCAGCATGTTGACTACACGTTTAATCTTGCCCAAGCGGGTGATTATAAAATCGTTGCCACTACACAATCGCCAAGCAGCAGCAACAACTCCTTTTATGTCACCTTAGATGGCTTGCCCACAGCAGGGCATCTATGGGACACCATTGTTAGCGCCAATTACGAAGTCGATGAAGTGGCTAATCGTACGGGTGATGATCCGGTCATTTTTGCGCTAACATCGGGGCTGCATACCTTTGGTTTTTACGCGCGAGATCGTCAAACACGACTCGATAAGTTTGAACTCGTCCTGGTGGGTGTAGGCAGTGGCTCATCAGGGTCGGGCAATGGATCAAGCAACACCGCACCCACAGCAAGCGGTGCAAGCATCAACGTCAATCCAGGACAAAGCATCAGTAGCTTACTGACGGCCAGCGATGCCGACGGTGACAACTTGACGTATAACCTAGTCACCCCACCGAGCG
>JAADIY010000008.1 GCA_013151045.1 Gammaproteobacteria bacterium | reverse complement strand
CTCGGTTCTGAAAACAATCTTCGCCTTGCCAACAACAAAGCCGATGATTTGAGCGTCAAGAAACTAACTAAGGGTAACCCCACAATGGCGACAAAGTTCGATGAGATCAAGAATAATAGGTAAAAAAGGTTCAGCCCCTTTTATCTTTCCAATCATTCCCCTTTTTGCTCGGTTCCTAGTATTCCCTTAAGATCGGCAAACGGATTAAACGTAGCAGCATCACTTTTTCCATCGTCGTCAGAGGTATTGCCTTGATGCGCCTCTAGCTGTCGCTGGTGCTCATTGTCATGGCAATACATACACAATAGTTCCCAGTTGCTACCATCGGCTGCATTATTGTCATGGTTGTGGTCTCGGTGATGCACTGTTAACTCATGTAAGTTACTGCGAGAAAACTCGCGGCAGCAGCGACCGCAAATATGCGGATACATTTTTAACGCTTGTGCGCGATAGTCTTTATCACGAAGTTCAGCAGCACGCCGCGCTTCGGCAACCACCTTGTCTAGTTTGTTATTGTCAGATTTCACTAAATTAACCTTATATAACTGCAATTAGAATTAATAGAGGATTTATGATTAATAAGTGAGATTAGATGGAAGTTTTTTCACTAGCTCAGTCAAAGGTTTCATCTGTCTCTATTTATCAAACAGTATTATTTGTCATCTCCTAAAGTATCACCAAGTAAACCCATGTGAGTATCGGAAAGTGGTTCTTTGGCTCTTGATTATATGCGCCAAACTATTTCCGACGAATAAATGCGATCGGTGATAAATAAGAATCGTTATTTATTCTCTCTTATCTGGCACTAACTTATCTACCACCGCAGCTCCAACCGAATCGCCCCATACGTTCACTGTTGTTCTAAAGCGATCTAAGAACCAATCTACGGCGAGTAGGAGTGCTATGCCTTCTAAGGGCAGGCCTACTGCTTCTAGAACAATTACCAATGTCACCAAGCCTGCCTCAGGAATGCCCGCTGCACCAATTGCGGCGAGGGTGGCGGTGATGAAGACGATGATTTGTTGGCCTATGGTGAGGTCGATGCCGTAGGCTTGGGCGATAAACATGGCGGCACAGGCTTCGTAGAGGGCGGTGCCGTCCATGTTGATGGTGACGCCTAGGGGTGTGACAAATTGCACGGATCGTTTGCTGACGCCGTTCTCGCGGATACATTCCATGGTCATAGGTAAGGTTGCTGCCGAGCTTGCTGTGCCGAAAGCGGTGAGTAGCGCACGCATCATGCCGGTTAGGTAGGCGCGGCCGCGTCCTGTGACGACCAATAAAATAATAAATAAGACGATAAAGTGTATGGCGAGCCCGCTTAATACGGTGACGACGTGTAAGCCTACAGCAGTGATCTCATTCATAAATTGTTCGCCGCCACCGGCTTTGCCGAGTCGGCCGGCGACTAAACCAAATATACCGATGGGTGCCAGGTACATGACCCATACGACTAGTTTCATCATGGCGTCGTTAATACCGCAGAAAAAGTCGGTTACGGTTTTACCCGCATCACCTAATGTGGTTAATGCGGCGGCGAATAGAATGGAGAAAAAGATGAGTGGTAACAATTGTGTGTTGGCGGCTGATTCAATTAAATTGGGTTGAATCATGAGTAATACAATATCGCTGATGCCGGTATCTTCTTTGCCAATGACTTTGGCTGGGATTTCTGCGGCAGAAGCATCGATACCAACGCCGGGCTGTATGAGGTTAACCATGACCATGCCGATGAATACGGCTATGCCGGTAGTGGTGACATAAAACAATAAGGTGGTGCCACCAATACGACCAAGCTTGCGGATATCGCCTAGGCTGGCAATACCGCTAATGACTGCTGCGACAATGAGCGGCACTATCATCATTTTGAGCAGATTAAGAAAGACGTTGCCGATCCATGCAACTGATTGCATGGCGGGGCCCCATATCCAGCCGCTGGCAATACCGGCGACGACGCCAATGACTATTGCTATCAATAAGTACACTGCGTGCTTATGTGGCATGCGCAACCGCCTTTTTAGATTGGTGTTATTTTATAAGTAGGATTGTTTAAGCCATGCCGACGGTGCTAAAACCGCAGTCGACATAAGTAATCTCTCCTGTTACGCCTGATGCTAGGTCTGAGCACATAAAGGCGGCGACATTGCCGACTTCTTCGATAGTGACATTACGTTTTAATGGCGCGGCATTGGCGACCTTGTTTAACATTGAGCGGAAATCGCTGATGCCGGCAGCTGCGAGCGTTTTAATTGGGCCAGCTGAGATACCGTTTACACGAATATCATCTGGGCCTAGGGTTTGTGCCATATAGCGAACATTGGCTTCTAGGCTAGCTTTGGCTAGGCCCATGACGTTGTAATTAGGGATAGCCTTCTCTGCGCCAAGGTAGCTTAAGGTCATCAGTGCACCTTTGCGACCTTCCATCATATTGCGACCGGCTTTGGCTAAGGCGGCAAAGCTGTATGAGCTGATCTCATGCGCGATGTTGAACCCTTCGCGAGTAACACAATCAAGATAGTCGCCTTGTAATTGATCGCGTGGGGCAAAGGCTACGGAATGAATAATAATATCGAGTGAATCCCAATAATCATCCAGTTTGGTGAATACTGCATCGATTTGTTCGTCGCTGCTGACATCGCAAGGAATGGCTATGTCGCTATTGACGCTGGCAGCGAAGTTTTCTACCCGTGATTGCAGTTTTTCATTTTGGTAAGTAAAGGCGAGTTCGGCGCCTTGAGCACGCATAGCGCTGGCGATTCCGGCAGCAATAGAACGCTTGCTGGCTAAGCCGACGATTAATGCACGTTTACCTTCTAAAAAACCCATGAACTTCCCCTTTACTTATAAATTAAGTGTATTTGGCCACTATTGCTTGGCTATTACCTGAGTGTGCTGGATGGAACTGCTTGCTTAGGCCAATTGTCATCATATAATACCAAGCATGGCACTGATAGGTAACGTAAGCTTAATTTACCGACTACACTCAATAATAATAGAGCAGACACTTGCTAAGGTCGTGTCATCAATTACTATGGCCGTTCTGTTGAGTCTGAAAAAACGCCAAGCGAGGCGTGAGGAGAGTAGTTTGGTTGTTCCAAATGAGCGACGAACAACGAAGCATGGCATTTTTTCAGACTTAACCCGAAGGGCCGAGCACATTTCCCCCCCGGCGGTGTTATACCCCAAGGGCACGTTGTCGCTCACTTATGTAGAAGACGACACTGCGCTCGCGATGCCTTGCCGGATAAAAAATGGGCGTCGGCAGTACGGTCATAGTAATTGATGGCACAACCCGCACTGAAAGGATTTCTCCGAGTACTAAGCACGCTATGTTGCGTCATTGCTGCAGGCTTGATCAGCGCTTGCGAAATGCAGCAATGGAATAATCCTTATCTAAGTGCTGAATCAGATGAAAACATCCTTTATAGCTCGTTCGCTGCGCGTCCGAAGCATCTTGACCCGGCGCAATCTTATAGTTCGAATGAAGTACAATTTACCGCGCAAATTTATGAGCCACCGCTGCAATATCATTATTTAAAGCGTCCTTATCAATTAGAACCACTGGCTGCTGAATCAGTGCCAGTTGCGGTTTATTACGATGCTGACGGCAATGTGTTAGATGATAATGCTGATGCTGGCCTTGTTGCTAAATCGGTATACGAGATAAAGATTAAGCCGGGTATTCAATATCAACCTCATCCGGCTTTTTCTCGAACTAATCCTGACAGTAACGATGACACTTTTAGCTATCATGCACTAAGTCAGGATCAGCTTGATGAGATTGATGTGCTCGGTGATTTTGCGCAAACAGATAGCAGAGAATTAATTGCTGCAGATTATGTTTACCAAATAAAACGCTTGGCTCATCCAAAGATTCATTCACCGATATTTGGTTTGATGATTGAGTATATTGATGGTTTGCTTGATTACAGCAAAGTATTAGGTAAGCAATTAGAGTCAGATGAAAAAGCATGGATTGATTTGCGCGAGCATGCATTAAGTGGTGTTGAGGTGGTTGATCGTTATACCTACCGCATTACGCTTAAAACGAAATATCCGCAATTTAAGTACTGGTTGGCTATGCCATTTTTTGCGCCTATCCCTTGGGAAGTCGATCGATTTTACGCGCAACCCGGTTTAACCAAAAAAAATATTACGCTTGATTGGTATCCCGTCGGTACAGGGCCATATATGTTGACGGTGAATAACCCCAATCGACAAATGATCCTAGAGAGAAACCCAAGCTTTCGCGGTGAAGCCTATCCAAATGAAGGGGAGCCTGGTGACGAAGCAGCAGGCTTGTTAGTTGATGCCGGTAAGACGATGCCATTTATCGATAAAGTGGTGTTTAGTTTAGAAAAAGAGCAGATTCCCTATTGGAACAAATTCTTGCAGGGTTATTACGATAGCTCGGGTGTTGGGTCAGATAGTTTTGATCAAGCGGTGAATATCTCAGGTGGTGGTGATGCAACCTTAACTGCTGAAATGACGGATCGAGGTATTAGCTTACTCACGACGGTGGCAACATCGACCTATTATGGTGGCTTTAATATGTTAGACCCTGTGATAGGAGGGTATGGTGAAAGAGCGGAATTATTGCGCCGAGCTATTGCGATTGCTTTAGATTATGAAGAGTTTATTTCTATATTTAACAATGGCCGTGGCATTCCAGGGCAAGGGCCGATACCGCCTGGTATCTTTGGTTATGAAGAAGGCATTAATCCTTATGTTTACGATATGGTCGATGGTCGGCCACAGCGCAAATCGATAGCAGAGGCGCGCGCCTTACTTGTTAAGGCAGGGTATGCAGATGGTATTGATCAATCAACAGGTGAGCCTTTATTACTCTATTATGACACTGCAGCGGTTGGCCCTGCAGCAAAGGCAACATTAGACTGGTGGCGCAAACAATTTAAGAAGATCAATATACAGTTGGTTATTCGTAGTACGGATTACAATCGTTTTCAGCAAAAAATGCGTGACGGTAAGGCGCAAATTTTTAGTTGGGGTTGGAATGCGGATTATCCAGATCCAGAAAATTTCTTATTTTTATTATATGGGCCAAATAAAAAAGCCCAGTTGAATGGCGAGAATGCCGCGAACTATGTCAATAAAGAGTTTGATCACTTATATGAATCGATGAAAAACTTGCCCAATGGACCTGAGAGAGCCTCTGTCATTAAAAAAATGATTGATATCGCGAGAAAAGATGGGCCGTGGCTGTGGGGGTTTCATCCGAAAGTATTTAGCTTGCAGCATGAATGGTTGAAGAATACCAAGCCAGCAGATGTGGCGAATAATACCTTGAAGTATAAGCGTGTTGATCAGGTTGCCCGTGATGCGCGGCGGGCTGAATGGAACCAACCTGTGTTGTGGCCATTGTATTTAATCATTGTAGCGCTAGTGGCACTTATTACGCCGGCATTTATTGCCTATAAGCAACGTCAACGTGCTTCGGCTATATCAAACAGCACTATAGGCAAGCCTGCGTAGTGTTAGCCTACATCATACGGCGTTTGCTCTATGCGATACCGATTTTAATTGGTGTCAACCTTATTACCTTCGCATTATTTTTTGTCGTTAATACACCTGATGATGTGGCGCGTGTGCATCTTGGTGATAAGTATCTAAATGAAGAAGCTGTTGCCAATTGGAAAGCTGCTAGAGGTTACGATAAACCACTTATCTATAATCCAGGCGCGTCAGGTTTTGATAAGTTTCAGCAAACAATTTTTTTCGAAAAATCAGCAAAATTGTTTGTTTTTGATTTTGGTGCTGCGGACGATGGTCGCGATATCGGTTACGACATACGCCAACGTATGTGGCCGAGTTTGGCGATAGCGATTCCCTCATTGATTATTGGTTTGTTGATTAATGTCACGGTTGCCATGATGTTGGCATTCTTTCGAGCTAGTTATATCGATATTGTCGGTGTTATCGCGGGTGTGACGCTGATGTCTATCTCGTCGATGTTTTATATTATTGGTGGTCAATACCTGATCAGTAAATCTTTACATCTTGTGCCCATATCCGGCTATGACGAAGGGTTGAGTGCGATTAAATTTTTAGTCTTGCCTATTATCGTTGGGCTTATTGGTGGGATAGGTTCAGGTACGCGTTGGTATCGAACGATCTTTCTTGAAGAAATTAATCGTGATTATGTCCGTACTGCGCGTGCGAAAGGTTTATTTGAAAGCATTGTGCTATTTAAGCATGTGCTGAAAAATGCGATGATTCCAATTTTGACGGGTGTTGTCGTTATTCTGCCTATTTTGTTTATGGGAAGCTTGGTTACCGAATCATTTTTTGGCATTCCTGGTTTGGGCAGTTATGTTATTGATGCTATTCAAGCACAAGACTTTGCGATTGTGCGAGCGATGGTGTTTCTTGGTTCCGTTCTTTATATCGTTGGCCTGATATTGACGGATATTTCTTATACGCTTGTCGATCCGCGCGTGCGCTTGAGTTGATGTCTATATGAATGCATTTGGTTATCAATTCGCACCACTGTGGACAGATTGGCTGGTCTATTTTCTGGTCTTTTCAGGCATAGGTTTCTTTTTATATGCAAGGCGTCACGAGCATCTTGCGCGCCCTTGGCGTCAAGTGGTTCGACGTCCTTTAGCGATGTCGGCAGCGTTGGTATTGTTGGTATATATAGCGATAGGGTTGGCTGATTCAATACACCTACAGAAACAACGTGTGATAGCTAATTCTGATGCAGTGATATTTTCATCGGAGAAAATATCACTGCTTGATATTGTGTTAACTACGCTTAGAGTTCAGGAAGAAAAAACTTATTCGGCGCCGTTTGCAATACAGTCCTATGCAAAAGAAACTATAGAGCTGCCCGATGGTGGCATCGTGCGTGAATTTCCACGGTTAGTATATGGTGGCATTCATCTCGACCAGGCATCCGATAAGACGGCTGATATTGTTGCCAAAACAATTCGTGCAATAGCTGAGTCAGTAGCGATATTTGTACTGTTGATAGTGATATTAAACTTCTTTTTGGCTCGCTACTATCAGAATAGTTTTGGACGGCAGCTTAATTTGTTAAAGCTCGGTGATGCGGATTTGCCGTGGCGTTCTTTATTGTTAATGGGGTTTGTTCTTACTTTAGTCGGCTTGGTGCTCATTAGGTTGGCGCCGTATTACCACGTGCTTGGTACCGATAAAGTGGGTAAGGATGTGCTCTATTTATCTCTTAAGAGTATTCGTACTGGCTTAGTGATTGGCAGTCTAACGACTTTGTTTGTATTACCGTTTGCGCTATCGCTAGGGATTATGGCGGGTTATTTTCGTGGTCGTGTTGATGATGTTATTCAATATTTATATACCACACTGAGCTCAATACCCGGAGTGTTATTGATTGCCGCATCAGTATTAATGATTGATGTTTATATTCAAAATAATGCTGAACAGTTCGCCACGATAGCTGATCGTGCCGATGCGCGTTTGTTGTTCTTATGTTTGATTTTAGGAATTACCGGCTGGGTGGGCTTATGTCGCTTGCTAAGAGGTGAGGCTTTGAAGTTGCGCGAGATTGATTATATTCAAGCTTCTCAGGCGTTTGGTGTGTCACATACACGCATATTGTCGCGTCATATATTGCCTAATGTTATGCATATCATTTTAATTACTCTGGTATTGGATTTTAGCGGCTTGGTTTTGGCAGAAGCCGTATTGTCATATATAGGCGTTGGCGTAGATCCATCGATGATAAGCTGGGGTAATATGATTAATGGTGCACGTCTAGAGATGGCGCGTGAGCCAGTGGTGTGGTGGTCCTTGGTGGCAGCATTTATTTTTATGTTCTTACTGGTGTTATGTGCCAATCTGTTTGCAGATTCGGTGCGCGATGCTTTCGACCCTAGGGCCTATTAACCCATACAGACCGTAGCGTTGCCACCCAAAATTGGGCTGGGCTAAGTGGCCTTGGGGTGCAAGGCACGAGGAGAGTTGTGAGTGGTTTTAAATGAACGAAGAGCTAGGCGCCCTTGGGGCATAACGCTGCCTAGCCCAATTTCGGGTATAACCCGCAGCGACGGGATCATTTTTCTACCCACCTTCCTTGCTATTCACTTGCGTGCCGCCAGTACACGGCGATCACAGCGCCTTGGCGAGCAGAAAAATGATCGCTGTGGTCTGTATGTGTTAATAGGCCCTAAAATTCATGGACGCTAAAGTGACAACAGCTAATGCTATAGAGCAACAAGAAGTCTTGTTGCGTGTTGATAATTTAAAAACGCAATTTCATACGAGCCGCGGTATTTTGCGTGCAGTTGATGGCATTAGCTTTGAGGTGCGTAAAGGCGAGACGTTTGCTTTGCTGGGTGAGTCGGGCTGCGGTAAATCGATGACAGCTTTGTCGATAATGCGTTTGGTGCCGCAACCGGTTGGTCGTATCGTTGAAGGTTCGGTCAATATCGGTGATACCGATTTATTGCAATTAAGCGAAGTGGATATGCGCGCGATGCGTGGTGGTCGTATTGCCATGATCTTTCAGGAGCCGCAATCATCGCTTAACCCGGTGTTAACGGTAGGTGATCAAATTATCGAATCGGTGTTGTGTCATACGTCATTAAAGCGCGCACAAGCCAAGGCACGCGTTCTCGAGTTGTTAGATGCGGTGGGTATACCTGACCCGGCTCGGCGTTATAAAGAATATCCGCACCAGCTTTCAGGCGGGATGAAGCAGCGGGTAATGATTGCCATTGCATTAGCCGGTGAGCCAGAGTTATTAATTGCTGATGAGCCAACAACGGCCTTGGATGTCACTATTCAAGCGCAGGTGTTGGAATTGCTCAATGACTTACAACGTCAAACAGGCATGGCGATGTTGTTTATTACCCATGATTTGGGTGTGGTATCGAATATCGCAGATCGTATTGCTGTGATGTACGCCGGACAAATTGTTGAGCAAGCAGCGCGAGATGATTTTTTTGGCTCACCTCGACACCCTTACACACGCAAACTATTTGAATCTTTACCGAGAGCGAATAAACGTGATGAGTCTTTAGCGGTTATTGAAGGCAATGTTCCTTCATTGTTTACACAATTTTCGGGTTGTCGTTTTGTCGATCGTTGTGATTATGCATGGAATGCCTGCCATCAGTCTGTTCCACGTTGGTTGGGTGATGAAGAAAGTGGTGTGCGT
This sequence comes from Gammaproteobacteria bacterium, assembly GCA_013151045.1. Classification (GTDB taxonomy): domain Bacteria; phylum Pseudomonadota; class Gammaproteobacteria. Next base: position 18,895 of record JAADIY010000008.1, on the reverse strand, counting down.
TGTCATCGGTTTGATGAAACGGTAGATCAGTCTGACAATGAGCCGGTCGAAAAAACAAGCCAAGTAAAAACCCAGGTATCACCTAGCGGTGCGATTATATTAGACGTTGATATGCTTAAGGTGCATTTCCCAATTCAAAAAGGCTTATTAAAGCGCACAGTTGGACATGTTAAGGCGGTTGATGGTGTATCGCTTAAAATTGCTGAAGGACGTACGCTTGCGTTAGTGGGCGAGTCAGGTTGCGGTAAAACGACAGTAGGCAAAGGTATTCTACAGTTATTAAAGCCAACCTCGGGTAAGGTTGACTTTAATAATCAAGATTTGGTTACCTTAGATAAGAAAACAATGCGTGGTTTGCGCTCAGATATTCAAATCATATTCCAAGATCCTTATTCCTCAATGAATCCACGGATGATGGTTAAAGATATTATTGCCGAGGGGATGATTGCACAAAAGACCGTTGCAACACGTGCTGAGCGTGACAGTCGTATCGATGAGTTATTAGAACAAGTGGGTTTGCCAGTGGATAGTAAGCAACGTTATCCGCATGAATTTTCTGGTGGTCAGCGACAACGTATTTGTATCGCGCGTGCTTTGGCAGTTAAGCCTAAATTAATTATTTGTGATGAGCCGACGAGTGCTTTAGATGTCTCTGTGCAGGCGCAGATATTAAATTTATTAAAAGAATTGCAACAGACGCATGGTTTGGCGTACTTATTTATTACCCATGATCTATCTGTCGTTGAGTATTTGGCACATGATGTTGCGGTAATGTATTTAGGTCGTATTGTTGAGCATGGTCCAGTTAATACGGTGTTTAATAAGCCAGCACACCCTTATACTGAAGCTTTGTTATCAGCAGCGCCGACTTTAGATGACGAAAGCCAGCGTGATATTATTCGTTTAGAAGGAGACTTGCCATCGCCTGCGACACCGCCAAGTGGTTGTTATTTTAATCCGCGTTGTCCAAAAGTTATGGATGAATGCCGTCGTGTCTACCCGAATAAAGTTGAACTCAATAGTGCACATAGCGTTTGTTGCCATTTGCATTAGTCAGGTTAGTGTCAACTAGACTTTAGTTTTTTACGTGTCTGGTATATTCTACGCACAACAGGGTAATGGTACGTGGGGAATATGGCATATATTGAAGTGGCCTTTGGCTTAGGGTCTGCTAACACGATAAACATGGCAGTGACGGTGACCATTTTTCCACAGGACAAGGCGCAGTGAGCGCAGTGTGCTTGTGGTACATAAGCGAGGTGCAACGTAGGCCTGTGGAAAAATGGCCACCGTCCCTTCGGGTTGTGCCCCAAATCGTGCCAGGCGGTGTTACTCGTCGTTTATTTAGAACTACTAAATTTCTCTCCTCGTGCCTTGCACCCCAAGGGCACGTAGCCTGGTACGATTTGGGACGGCAACGCTGCCATGTTTATCGTGTTAGCAAACCCTGGAGAGATGTGTAATGGCTTTACTCTCTGGTAGTCAACTATCGGTTTTAGGAGAAATGCCCGTTGAGTTACGCGCCTCCGTCACCGCCCATCTCGAATTGTTTCATCGCGCAGCCAAGGCGGCTAAAGTGCGATTAGTTACCCATCCTGATTTATTAAAAGTGTTGTGGCGTGTTTGGTCGTATAGCGAATACGTTGCTGACAGTTCTGTGCAAAACCCATCGATGTTGGCCGAACTAATTGGTGGTGGTGATTTATTAACCGATTACTCTTCTTCTGAGTATTATGACAAACTCAATGCCCTTTGTTCTGAAGTTGAAGACGAAAACATCTTAGGCAGTGTGTTGCGTCAATATCGATGCCGAGAGATGGTCAGAATCGCTTGGCGTGATTTGGCAAAATGGTCAGACATTGATACGACGATGCGCGAGTTATCTGCTTTAGCTGATAGCGTGATACGCGTTACCAATGAATGTTTGTATCGCATGCATTGCGAAAAATACGGCACTCCTTATGGTGAGCAAAGTCATCAGCCGCAGCAATTAGTCGTTATTGCTATGGGTAAGTTGGGCGCGGGTGAGCTTAACTTTTCTTCTGATATCGATTTAATTTTTTGTTTTCCCGAAGACGGTGAAACGCAAGGTGCGCGACGCAGTTGTAGCAATGAAGAATTTTTCGTTCGCTTATGTCAGTCATTTATTAAAGCATTAGATAAGAAAACAGAAGATGGTTTTGTTTTTCGAGTTGATGCACGTCTGCGACCTTTCGGAAAAAGTGGCCCCTTAGCGGTAAGTTACGATTTTCTTAGCGATTATTATGAAACGCATGGTCGAGAGTGGGAACGTTACGCCATGGTTAAAGGCCGTGTTGTTACGGGTGATCGTGATGCTAAAGAAACTTTACAGAAAATTATAACGCCATTTGTGTATCGTCGTTATCTTGACTATGGCAGCGTTGATGAGCTGCGCACTATGAAGGCAGCGATTAATGCTGAGGTAAAGCGCAAAGGTAAACAAGACGATATTAAGTTGGGTCGTGGTGGTATTCGCGAAATCGAATTTATTGGCCAAACTTTTCAACTTATGCGTGGCGGCTGGCAAGCAGCCTTACGACAAAGATCAATTCTTACCATATTAGATTACCTTGGTCGTCTAAACTATTTGCCGAGGCAAGCAACTAACGAATTAATTACAGCTTATCGCTTTTTACGCAGACTAGAAAACCGCTTACAAGAATGGCGTGATGAGCAAACTCATTGTCTGCCACAAGATGAGACGGGCCAACTGCGAATTGCCTTGTCGATGGGCGAAGACAATTGGCAAGAGTTTGTCTTAGTTTTGAATCAACATCGAGATAATGTTAGTAAGCATTTTGATGCATTAATCGCATCGCCAACAGGCGAAGATGACGTTGATGATTTAGCCATAGATACTTGGCAGGCGGTGCTCGATGATAGTGAGAAAGACGCCGAATTTGAAAGCATGGGTTATGCCGATAGCCATAAAGCATTCGAGATATTAAAGGCTTTTTCAGAGTCTTCTGCTTGCCGTATGTTGACTGCGCAGGCACGTAAACGCGTTGACCAATTAATGCCAAGTTTGTTGACTGAAATAGGTGAGCGTGGCGAGCCCGAAGTAGTGTTGGTGCGTGTCACTAATGTTGTCGAGGCAGTATCTCGTCGTGTTACTTATCTAATTCTATTGCAAGAAAACCCTGCTGCGTTAACGCAGTTCATCACTTTATGTGCTGCTAGTCCTTGGGTAACCGATCAACTCATTGCGACGCCTATATTGATGGATCAGTTGTTGGATGTCCGCGCGCTGTATGCACCTTTAGATTCAAAGTCCCTGGGTGATGAGCTGAATAATTCATTGATGGGTGTTGCTGATGATGATTTAGAGCAACAGATGGAAATATTCCGTCACTTTAAAATGAATCAGGTGCTGCGTGTTGCGGCAGCCGATGTTGCTGGCGTCTACCCGTTGATGGAGGTGAGCGATCATCTCACCTCTATTGCTGAAACCATATTGAATAAAGTGATTACTACCGTTTGGGTCGAGTTTACCGCTCGTTACGGTAGACCGAGCGAAAATCGTGATGGTGACACTTATTATCCAGGTATTGCCGTTGTCGCCTATGGCAAGCTCGGTGGTATTGAGCTGAGCTATGGTTCTGATTTGGATCTGGTTTTCCTTCATGACAGTAATGATGAAGGTATGACTGACGGTGCGGAAGCTATTGATAATTCACTATTTTTTTCTCGTATGGTGCAGCGTGTGATGCATATCATGGGCAGTCATACCCCGGCCGGGGTGCTTTACGAAATGGATTTGCGCTTACGCCCGAGTGGTGCCTCAGGTTTATTAGTCAGCCCGGTTGATGCATTTTTCGATTATCAAAAGACAGATGCTTGGACTTGGGAGCATCAAGCCCTAGTCAGAGCGCGGGCTGTAGCTGGACACGAGCGTGTAATGCAGCGTTTTGGTGATATGCGCAATAACATATTGATTCAGCAGCGTAAGGCGAAAGAGCTCTTAGCAGAGGTCAGCGATATGCGCAACCGCATGCGTAAAGAGTTAGTGAAGAATAAAAAAGGTGAATTCGATCTCAAACAGGGCATAGGTGGTATTGCTGATATCGAGTTTATCGTGCAGTATCTGGTCTTACGTTGGGCGCATTGTCATCAAGATTTGACACAATTTACCGATAACATACGTCTGTTAGAGCTGTTATCGGATCGTGGTTTATTGGCTAAGCGAGATGCTGTATCTCTTGCTGAGTGCTACCGTGAATACCGGTCGACAGTGCATCGGCAAGCATTGCAGGGTAATGCAGCCATTATCAGCATGTCTGCTTACGAGAAGCAGCGAGAAAAAGTCAGTAAAATTTGGAATAAGATTTTTCAAAGTCAATAACTGGGCGGTTTATAGTCTCTAACATCGCCTGAAGTGAGGGATTAAAATGTTTGGAAAGCCAGAATCTGAAATGCAAGAACCGCAAACATCAAAAGTGCCAGCAAGTAGCAGTAGCCGCGAACAAGCGACTATTGGGTCTTCAATTGCCATTAAAGGTGATTTGATTGGTGAAGAAGACTTAGTGGTGCATGGTAGACTAGAGGGCACAGTTACTCTAAAACAGAATAGTTTATTAGTCGGTAAAGACGGCCATATCAAAGCAGATGTGCGCGCGCGCGTTATCGTTGTTGAAGGCCGAGTTGAAGGTGGTTTGTTCGGTGATGAACAGGTCATCATTAAGAAATCCGGTGTCGTACAAGGCAATATTGAGGCGCCACGTGTCGCTTTGGAAGATGGTTGTAAGTTTAAAGGTAGTATTGAAATGAGTGTTGCTAGTAGTAATGCTAAACCTGCCGCTGCTACTGGTACTAACCCGGGTAGTGGACATAAGGCAGAGGCCGTCGCAATCAGGAAATAGCAATGTTTAAAGTACAGGGCGCTGCGCACCTATCAGCGCCCGACAGTGATCAGCCGGCTTACCGTTCGCCGGGTTTACAATTAATATTTAAGCGGATAAATAACGGCGACAAGATTAACATTCTTGATTTCGGGTCGCCGTTGGCGAATAACGTCGAGTTTTTTTCTTCATATCCATGTCGTTTATATATTGCTGATTGGTTACAGTCTCTGCCTCTTAGCGATGGCTGTTGGGCTGAGAGTCCGGCGTTTAGTCCCTTGTTCCCTGAGCTCTTATCTTTTGATACAAAAGAACAGTTTGACGTGATATTGGGTTGGGATATCATAAATTATTTCGATGAAGACGATATTCGCCGGTTTTCCCGTTTTATTGCGCCCTATACCAAACCCGATGCGTTATGTTTTTTTTCAGTCATAACGCAAAAGAATATGGCGATGCAGCCAGCTAAGTATCGAATAATGGCTGAAGATTCCTTACACTGCGAACAGTATGATTGTGATGAGTGCCCGTCACCGCGTTTTACGCAAAGTCGTTTGTTAGAGCTAATGAAAGAGTTTCAAGCCCATCGTTCGTTCTTATTGCAAAATGGTCGGCAAGAACAAATTCTTCGTATCCGTTAAATCTTCTTTTAAATCAGCCGTACAAGCGTTTTTCATTAGTGCATTAGCTAATACAATGTCTTGAGATGTATTGATATTAAAGAACTGTATTGAGTCACCAGTCTGTTCTACATAAGTACACTGACTTTTTTTAAGCCAGCCGATTACGCTACGACGGCCATTATTTAGATAATTGATAATACTGGCGATGTGATTTCTTTTTACTAAGAGCAAGAGCGGTTCAATGCGACCTTCATGCACAATAGCGCAGGTGTTGCTACTATTTATTTTATTTTTTAATGTGAAATAAAGGTTTAAAGGAGAAAACGGCATATCGCAAGGTATAACCAATAAGTGCTCGCTTTGCATGAAACTGAGTGCGCTATAAATACCTGCTAACGGGCCTTCAAAGTCACCGATGGTATCGCTGGCAATATGGTCTGCATAACACGCATACTTTTCCTGGTTACGGTTTGCGCTAATAATCAAATTAAGATTGTTATAACAAAGCCGTTCTACGCAGTGTTGAATTAATGGTTTGCCATTAACAATGGTTAGTCCTTTATCTGCTCCATTGAGACGTTGTGCCTTACCGCCAGCCAATATCAATACATCAATAGCATTTTCATTCATATACTTGGGCTGAGTAGCGAGCTGTAAGGTGAAAAGCTAATGATGTCACCCGTTTGAATTTGGCTTTCTTTTTCTATGCGGGCTAAGCCATCACTATTGTGCAAAGAGTTTTGTATGCCAGAGTCTTGAGATTGATAACGATGCGCAATTAACTCATCGCCTTCTTGCTGTAAGGTGACGCGCAAATATTCACAACGCTTTTGCGTTTGCCAATCAAACCCAGATTTAACAGGGTAACGGATTAATGGTCTTAGCGTTACTCCTTGGCAGGATAGTAAAAATGGCCGGGCAATAATTAAATATGTGATAAGTGCCGAGACAGGGTTGCCCGGTAGGCCGATAAAGGGTGTGTTATTAACTGAGCCAAATGCCAGCGGTTTACCTGGCTTCATAGCGATTTTCCATAAATGCATAGTACCCGTATTCTCGAGTGCATTTTTGACATGGTCTTCATCACCGACTGATACACCGCCTGTTGAGATGACAACGTCTGCATCGGCGCTTCGAGCGATTAGCTCATTTTGTGTATCGTTGAGGTTATCCGCAATAATTTGATGGTGGCTAACGTCGAACCCAAGCTGATTTATCGCTGCAGTTAAAGTATAACGATTTGAGTTATAACGTTTTCCGTCTTCATGTTTGCTTCCAGGTTCGAGCAGTTCACTACCGGTTGTGAGCAATGCGATACGCAATTTTTTATAAACACAAACGGTGTCGATGCCAAGCGAAGCAATAAGGCCGATTTGTGCAGGGCCTATGACATCACCCCTGTGCAATATGATTTGTCCTTGTTTGATGTCTTCGCCAGCATAGCGAATATGTTGTCCTGAGACCGGTGTTGTACGAAATGAAACAGAGCTATCGTCATAGTCACCGTTTTCTTGTATGACGATGCAGTCTGCCCCTGCTGGGATAGACGCACCAGTAAAGATACGAGCGGTGGTGCCAGGCTTAAGAGCTACAGGGCTGTTACCTGCGACTATACGTTGGCTGATCTCAATATTAGTGTTGATCGCAACATCGTTACTATTACAAGCAAAGCCATCCATAGCACTATTGTCTTGGGCAGGAACATTAATAGGCGCAATGATATTCTTTGCACAAATTCTAGTGCTAGCATTATTGATAGAGAGGGTTTCGTTATCGACTAAAAGCTTAGCATGGGAAAGCAGTGTGTCGATTGCTTCATATTCAGATAGCATTGGTTGAGATTTATTTTTCGGTTAGTCGTGGAATCAATTGCACGAGATTGCAAGGCCGAGTGCGGCTGTCGAGTTGTTTTTCAATGATATGTTCCCACGCCGTTGTACAAGCATTGGTTGAACCAGGGAGACAAAAAATAATAGTGCCATTGGCAACACCCGCTAATGCACGAGACTGTAATGAAGAAGTGCCGATTTCTTCTATAGAGATTGTCCGAAACATTTCGCCAAAGCCGTCGATGACTTTATCTAATAATGGGTTGATAGCTTCAGGTGTACCATCTCTTCCTGTTAAGCCAGTGCCCCCGTTGCAAATGACGACTTGAACAGAGTTGTTGGCAATCCACTCTGAAACAATGGCACGAATGCGATAAATATTGTCTGCGACAATCTTTTTCGTCATAAGGGTATGGCCAAAATTTTCAATTGCATTTTTTAAAAATTGCCCGGAAGTATCAGTTTCATCATTTCGGCTGTCAGAGATAGTCAACACCGCGATGGTAAGTTGGGTAAAAGGCGTATTGTTTGTCACAGTCAGATAGGTTCAAATAAATAATCAGTATGTATTATAACGCTTGGGGTTTTGGATGGTTAAATTTTGTTGTTTAAATAAAAAATAAAAACAGTATTTTTGTTTTTTAAGAATAACAATAGTTATGCACTATTGTTGCGCGATGCGCACCAACTTTGAATTAAATATAGGATAAGCACTGAGTTATAAAAATATTTGTGGGGCTAATGTTGAGTTTGATTTGTCTTTATAGTATTGAATTTTATAGAAAAAATAAAGTTTAGTGGTGTTTGGCATGGAATTGGCTAAAGGTGTAAGCGGTAAGCTAGTTTTAGATTTTCGTTTTAACGAGTGCAAAAGGCACAACGGTGTGCTAATGGTTATGAAGTGAAATGACTATGTAAAAAACTATTCGCTTCGATGAGCTAAGCAATTCTAAAAAAGAAGACATAATGAAAGCTCAATTTAATATTCTCAATAACTTATGTGTAGCGTTGTTTGCTGTGGGCGCACTATTCAGTTCATCTTTTGTCTTTGCTTTGGAATTCGGTAGTGAACTTCACGGTGCATTATCAAATGGAAAAGTGAATTTGGATGTGAATTTACGTTTTGAGAATGTTGATCAGGATTCAATTGCTAATGATGCCAATGCCCTAACGCTGAGGACGCGACTAGGTTATGAGACTGGAAAGGTCTCCGGTTTTGGTGCTTACCTCGAGTTTGAGAATACAAGCTCCTTAGGTAATGAAGATACATTCCGTATACCTGGTGGCCCAGAAGCAAATGGTGTGGCAAGACCTGTTATCGCTGATCCATCATTAACAGAAGTTAATCAAGTTTACCTGAGCTATAGCGGTTTCGCAGATACTGCCGCAAAATTCGGTCGTCAGCGAATTAACTTAGATAATCAGCGCTTTATAGGTGCTGTGGTATGGCGACAGAATGAGCAAACCTTCGATGGTTTTACGGTCAATAACAAGTCACTTGTTGATATCAGTTTAACTTATGCATTTTTGACTGGTCAGCACACCATTTTGGGCACCAATAATGATTTATCGACCCATGTATTTAATGCATCTTATAGCGGTTTCACTGCGGGTAAATGGGTGGGTTATGCGTATTTGACTGATTTTGATGATAGCGATGTACTGGATAATGATACGTTTGGGATAAATTTTTCAGGTGCTGCGCCAATAGGTGGTGGTTCTAAGGTTCTCTATGCTGCCGAGTATGCGAGGCAAAGTGACGCTATTGATAACCCGAATGATCTGGATAATGACTATTTCTTTCTTGAAGGTGGAGTCACTTTTGCTTCAGGTATTACTGCGAAGGTCGGTTATGAGGTCTTAGGTAGTGATGATGGAACTTCTGCGTTTTTTACACCTTTTGCAACCTTGCATAAATTCCAAGGTTGGGCAGATGTCTTTTTAAATACTGGCAGCCCAACTGGGTTCGCTGGTGGTGTCGAAGATTTGGTTTTCACCGTTACGGGTAAGGCAGAAAAAGTAGAACTACTAGCGGCTTATCATGATTTTGGTGTTGATGATGCTAGTTTAGTTGGGTTTAGCAACTACGGTAGTGAAATTGACCTATTAGCCACGACGAAGATTGGAAAATTCAATGTCGGCGCAAAATACGCATCATTTAGTTCAGATAGTGCAATTTCTGATGTTGATAAATTTTGGTTGTGGGTCAGCACAAAAATTTAAAAATAAAAACTATTTATTTAGCAAAAGTGTGGTGATGATAGATGGAGCATTGATTTTAATATATTTGAATGAGTACTGAAGAAATTATGTTTCATAAAATAAAAGTTATTTTTATTTCGTTAGCAAATAAATTAGAGTGATGTTAATTAGTACCATGAAAATGACCGCTCCTTGCCAAAATAACAAAGGATTGTTTTCTAATAGGGGGGCATTGCTATTGGGTTTTAAGTTTTTATTAGGGTGTGATAAATCGTAAATAAATTCAGAGAGTAGTTCATAGCGCTGTTCTGGGTTGGCTTCGACTGCTTTTCTTAAGCAATGATCCATCCACTGTGGAATCATAGGATTGTGTTGATTGCTTGGCTCGTAGCGCAGTTTGGGTAGTGACTTTATTGTGTCATTGAGTTTGTTGAGAGTGTTTCCATAGGGAAGTTTTCCGGTGAGTAGTTCATAGGCTATGGTTCCTAAAGAGAATATGTCCGAACGGTTACTGCCTGCTTGACCGATTAAATATTCTGGAGCAGTGTAGTTTTTAGTGCCTAGTAGTTTGACGCGTTCGATAGGTGAGCTGATTTCAGCAATACCAGCAATTTTTGTTGAACCAAAATCTATGATGGATACCTTGCCATTGCCATCAATCATAATGTTTTCAGGCTTAATATCTTGATGCAACATTTGTAGGCGATGAAAAGAGCGTAAGCCCGAGGCTATTTGTTCGATGATGAATCGTGCTTCTTTTATATCGGGTTGTGAATGTTGATCCATCCATTGGCGTAATGTTTGACCGTCAATGTGTTCCATAACGGAATAGAGAAACTGTCTTGGTCGTGTTTGTTGAGCAATTTTGACAACGCGGGAGCTACGTATTCGCTGACCTATCCATTCTTCGCGTATAAACCCTTCGATATAGATGGGATCATCTTCGTAGTTGGCGGAGGGTGTTTTGATGACGACTGTTTCCTTACTATCAATGTCCGTAGCACGATAGACCTGCGTGCGATTGCTAGTGTGGATTTCATGTTCGATGCGATACCCGTCGATAATCATGCCAGTTTCAAGTTCAGGTGGAAAAGGCAGCTTAGTTAAGTTTTCAATAGCTTCATTTGCGCTTTGTAAGGGGATTGCGTTGACACGTAATATTTGGCAGGTGATATTGTCATGACTACCTTTCGATAAAGCAATTCTTGTAATTTCTTGGCAAGCGACATCCAAACTTTGGTTGCACTTAATCGAATCGACGATGTCGTGATTGTCGACAAAGTCATGAACACCATCAGTGGTGAGAATGAAAATATCATTAGCTTCGATAGCAGTTGTTAAGTAATCGACATCGAGATGAACATCAATACCAATAGCGCGGCTGAGATATTGATTATCCGAGGTTGTGCGTCGATGATCGTTGGTGAGTTGCTCCAGTGATTGATTTTGTAAACGGTATACGCGTGAATCACCAACATGAAAGATATGTGCAGTCGTTGATTTTAAAATCAGTGTGCTAAAGGTTGTGATGAGACCGCGGTTAGAATCATCACTTTGTTGTCCACGCTGATATAACCAACTGTTTATTGCAGTGAGTATTTTATGCGCTGATTCCTTAGTGGTCCACGAGTCTGGTGTTGAGTAGTAATCAGCAAGAAAGCTACGTACGCAAGATTCAGCTGCTTCGCGGCCATTAATACAACTACTAACACCATCAGCTATCGCTACAGCAATACCTTTATTGCTTAATTGTGGCTCCTTGGGCGTGACAGCGCCATGGAAGTCTTGGTTCTCTTCCTTGGCACCCTGCTCAGTGTGTTGTCCAATCGTAATGCTGAGAGTCATTGCCATAGTGAGTTACTTTACATGAAAAGAATGTTATGGGTGGATCAAATATAAGGTAGTTTGTTTACTTCACATCAATCATTTGCACTGTACCATCAGGCAAGGTTTCAGCTGTCTGACCTTGTGGATCTTCAAGAAAGAATACAATTAGAATAAAGACCAATGCAGCACAAATACCAATAAAGAGAAAAAATTGGTCATAAGTCACTAAAGAGTTTACTGTCAAGAATGTCACGGCGCCGACATTTCCAAATGCACCAGCCATGCCCGCGATTTGTCCTGTCATGCGGCGTTGTACCAACGGCACCATGGCATAAATGGCGCCAGATCCTGCTTTAGAAAAAACACCACCAATAATAGTCACAGTGACGACAAGCCAAATAGACCATGTTTTATCGACCAGTCCTAATAAAAGAAAGCTAGCAGTGATGCCAGCGAAAGTAATAATCAATGTTTTACGGCGTCCTAAAATATCACTCAACCAGCCACCGCCAGGTCGAGCGATGAGATTAACAAATGGATAAATACCAGCCAACAATGCAGCAGCTACTTTTGGCATATCAAACCAAGAGACATAAAATAAAGCGAGCATCGACACAACCGCGAGCTCTGTACCAAACGTAACAAAATATGCCCAGTCAAGAATAGCAACTTGTTTAAACTTGTAGCGATGCAGCTGAGGTACGGGTGTCTTGAGTATATGTGCGTTGGTTTTCCAGATTTTCGTTATTTGCAGGAGATAGATAATAGCGAGAGCAGCATAAATAAAATAACTGGTGCTTGACGTGATGAGGCCAAGTTGTACAGGTGAAAGCTTCCAAGTTAATAATGCCAATGCTAAAAACAAGGGTATGTTCATTAGTATATAAAGAATAAGGTCGGCATGACTGGTTACTTCCATAGCGCCCATTTTTTTTGATTTAAAGTAGGTGGCGCCCTTGGGTGTATCGCTTACTGAAAAGTAATAGATAAAGCCATAAATAATTCCTATAAGACTGGCAATGGTTAAGGCGATACGCCAGCCATCATCACCACCGAAGTTTGCAGCAATAAAGGGTAGTGTCATTGCAGCGCCAGCAGAACCGAAGTTGCCCCAACCACCATAGATGCCTTGGGCTAGGCCAGTTTGTTTTGCAGGAAACCATTCACCAATCATGCGAATGCCAACAACAAAACCAGCGCCGATAAAACCGGATAGAAAACGCATTAAGGCAAGTTTTTCGTACGTATCAACCCAAGCGAAGCCGATACTAATAGCGCCGCCAATGATTAATATTGCAGAATACATAATGCGTGGGCCCAGTCTATCGACGAGCATCCCAACAATAATGCGAGCAGGAATAGTCATAGCAACATTTAGAATGAGTAGTACTTTTGCTTGTTGATCAGTTAACGATAGCGCTTCTTTGATAAAGGGCATCATTGGTCCCAAACCAAGCCAGACGACAAAAGTCATAAAAAATGCAAACCAAGTATGGTGCAATATTTTTATATTAGGTTTAGAAAAATCAAAAATATTGAGCTTATTGCCTAACATCGAATTGCCCCCGTTTTTGCTTGAAAATTATTTTGTAGCAATTATTAGGCCGCAGCAATAAGTGATTGATATTTATATAAAAAATAATTTTTTCAGGTTTTTTTTAAAAATTATTGTGCTATTACGGTGCGGAATATTAGAGATGAACGTTTTGTAACGATCCACTTTTTGTTTTTTGTTTCATTCTTACCGATCATCATTACTGGTTTTTATTACGATGCCTTATCGTGATGCATTGTGTTGTTGCATGCACCAGTTGAGTGCAAGTTCTTTTTGTCGGTGCTATGCCAAATCTAATAGGAGTTGTTTTGTTTATATAAAACAATAACTTATAAATGTGTTTTTCAATGGAATAATTCTTGCTCAATGTCTTTTTAGTATGTGATGGCGCTGGCGGTTGCAGTAGACGGAGAGTTTGATGAAAGAAAAATTGGTAATGATTGGAAATGGCATGGCTGGTGTGCGTGCCATAGAAGAGCTATTAAAACTTGCGCCTGAAAAATATGAGATCACTATTTTTGGTAGTGAGCCGCATGCTAACTATAATCGTATTTTGCTATCACCTGTGCTGACAGGGGAAATGGCTTTAGAAGATATTATGTTGAATGATGTTGACTGGTATAAAGACAATGACATCAATCTGCAGCTCAATAAAAAAATTGTGAAGATTGATCGCCGTGGCCGTAAGGTAATGGATGAGGGCGGTGAAGAAACGGCTTATGATCGGCTATTAATTGCTACCGGGTCTAATCCTTTTATCATTCCCATACCTGGTCATGAGCTTGAAGGTGTTATTGCTTATCGTGATATCGCTGATGTTGATTACATGTTAGATACCGCCAATGAATATAAAAATGCCGTTGTTATCGGTGGCGGGTTGTTGGGTTTAGAAGCTGCGAATGGTTTAAAAGAGCGTGGTATGAATGTCACCGTGGTGCATTTGCTTGATACCTTGATGGAACGACAATTAGATGCGTCGTCAGGCGCTTTATTGCAAAGCTCATTAGAAGATCGTGGCCTAAGCTTTAAAATGACCGCGCAAACAGCCGCGATTGTCGGTGATAAGCGCGTAGAAAAAATACAGTTTGCTGATGGCAGTGAATTAGCAACTGATTTGGTTGTGATGGCAGTAGGTATACGACCTAATGTTGAGCTGGCGGAAAAAGCAGGCATACACAGTGAGCGAGGTATCGTGGTTAATGACACCATGCAAACTTATGATCCGCGTATTTACGCAGTGGGTGAATGTTTGCAACATCGTGGTGAGACCTATGGTTTAGTGGCACCGTTATTTGAGCAAGCAAAAGTCTGTGCAAACCATTTGGCAGAATTAGGTCACGCACGTTACGAAGGTTCAGTTACTTCAACAAAACTAAAAGTAACCGGTATTGATTTATTTTCTGCGGGTGATTTTACGGGTGATGAAAGTACCGAAGATATCGTCTTTCAAGATCCTAATGTTGGTGTCTATAAAAAAGTAGTTCTTAAAGATAATAAGATATTAGGTGCCGTGCTCTATGGTAATACCGTAGACGGTGCTTGGTATTTTGATCTAATGCGTAATGGTACCGATGTTAGCGATTTTCGCGAAAGCCTATTATTTGGTCAAGCACATATTGGTGATGCCGGTCATGGTGAAACGAATGCAGCAGCAGCTTTGCCGAATACAGCTGAAGTGTGTGGTTGTAACGGTGTTATAAAAGGCGACATTGTTAATGCTATTCGTGAAAAGGGTTTGTTTACACTTGACGATGTGCGAGCACATACCAAGGCATCGAGTTCTTGTGGTTCCTGTACGGGTTTGGTCGAGCAGATTCTTGCATCAGTCGTAGGTGACTTCTCTGAAACACCGAAGAAAAAGGCTATGTGTAAATGTACTGACTTTACGCATGACGAGGTACGTAAAGCCATTGTTGCTAACAGTATCAAAAGCATTCCCGATGTGATGCAACAAATGGAGTGGAAAACCGTAAACGGTTGTGCATCGTGTCGACCAGCGTTAAATTATTATTTAGTGTGTGCATGGCCGGGTGAATGGGATGATTATCAATCACGTTTTATCAATGAACGCGCACATGCCAATATTCAAAAAGACGGCACATATTCTGTCATACCGCGTATGTGGGGTGGAGTCACTAACCCAACTGAGCTACGAGCCATTGCAGATGTTGCTGATAAATATAGTATCCCGACGATGAAAGTGACAGGTGGTCAGCGTATTGATTTGCTAGGTGTTAAAAAAGAAGACTTGCCAAAAGTATGGGGGGATTTGAGTCGAGCAGGCTTTGTTTCTGGACACGCCTATGCAAAAGGTCTGCGTACAGTAAAAACCTGTGTCGGTAAAGAATGGTGTCGTTTTGGTACACAAGATTCAACGACCATGGGTATCGATTTAGAAAAAATGGCTTGGGGTTCATGGACGCCACATAAATTTAAGATTGCCGTATCAGGCTGTCCACGTAACTGTGCAGAGGCAACCATTAAAGACTTTGGTGTTGTTGCTGTTGATTCTGGCTGGGAGCTGCATGTTGGAGGTAATGGCGGTATTAAAGTTCGAGCAACAGATTTTCTTTGTAAAGTCACCAGCGAAGACGAAGTGATAGAATATTGCGCGGCATTCATGCAGTTTTATCGTGAAGATGCCCATTACCTTGAGAGAACAGCGCCGTGGATAGAGCGTGTTGGTTTAAGCCATGTCAAAGAGCATATTGTTGATGACGAGCCTGGCCGTAAAGCATTAGCTAAGCGTTTTCTTGATTCACAAAAGCACATGCAAGACGATCCATGGAAGCAGCGTGCCGAAGGCGTACATGAAGGCGAATTTCAACCCCTTACCGAGATTGCATAAAGATGCCATTAGTAGAAATTGGAAAATTAGAAGATATACCGAAATTAGGTTCGCGAGTAGTGCGTACAGCGCAAGGCGACATTGCTATATTTCGTAATAATGAAGATGAAGTATTCGCCTTACTTGATATCTGTCCGCATAAGGCTGGCCCTTTATCGCAAGGGATAGTCTGTGAACATACTGTGACATGTCCATTGCATAACTGGAATATTGACATGCGTAATGGCGAAGCGTGTGCGCCTGATGAAGGGCGAACAAAATCCTTTAATGTCGTATCAAAGTCTGACGTATTGTTTCTTGATATACCTGACGATGAAAAGGCAGTGACGACTCAAGCAGTAGCAGGTTAAGTCACTGCAATGACACAAGCGCAACACTTCGACCATGAAGTGCGCACAACCTGCCCCTATTGTGGTGTTGGTTGTGGCGTACTTGTTTCGCAAATAACTGAAGGTGGCATCACCGTTAAAGGTGATGTTGAACACCCAGCTAATTATGGCCGACTATGCTCCAAAGGCTCGGCCTTAGCCGATACGGTTGATCTAGACGGCCGTTTGCTGGTGCCAAAAATTGCTGGAGAGCAAGTCAGTTGGGATCAAGCGCTGGATACGGTTGCCAGAAAATTTAAATCGATAATAGAGCAACATGGTCCAGACGCCGTGGCTTTTTATGTCTCAGGTCAATTGCTGACAGAAGATTATTATGTTGCCAATAAGCTGATGAAAGGCTTTATTGGTAGCGCTAACATTGATACGAATTCACGTTTATGTATGGCGTCATCCGTAGCAGGACACCGTCGTGCTTTTGGTGGTGATATAGTTCCTGGTTGCTACGAAGATTTAGAGCTAGCCGATTTGATTGTTTTGGTCGGCTCCAATGCCGCCTGGTGTCATCCCATTGTTTACCAACGCATTGTTAAAGCTAAAGAAGAACGACCAGAATTAAAAGTGGTTGTGCTCGACCCGCGTAAAACAGCCACTTGTGCTATTGCCGATTTGCATTTGCCTTTGCGTATTGGCAGTGACGTGATGTTATTTAATGGTCTGCTTAATTTTTTGCGTCGTGAAGATCATCTCGATTTTAATTATCTAGAAAATCATACAGAAGGCTTTAGTGCAGCTATGGAAGCAGCGCGCCAATCAGCGCCTTCAATTCAAGCTGTAGCGCAAGCCTGTGATATCGATGCAGCCGACCTTGCCAGTTTTTATCAACTATTTGCTAATACCAAGAAAGTGGTGAGCGTTTATTCACAAGGTGTCAACCAATCATCGAGTGGTACAGATAAAGTAAACAGTATCATCAATTGTCATTTAGCGACCGGTCGTATTGGCCAGCCAGGCATGGGGCCGTTTTCCATTACTGGTCAACCCAATGCAATGGGCGGTCGAGAAGTCGGTGGTTTGGCTAATCAACTTGCTGCACATATGAATTTAGAAGATGAAAAGCATCGCGATACCGTCGCGCGCTTTTGGCAGGTTGATTCAGTGCCTGATAAAGCCGGTTTAAAAGCAGTCGATTTATTCGATGCGATTGACGAAGGTAAAGTCAAAGCGGTTTGGATAATGGCAACTAACCCAGTAGTGAGTATGCCCAACGCTAATAAAGTAAAGCATGCCTTAGAACAATGCGAATGTGTAGTGGTATCAGATTGTATTGAAAAAACCGACACTACGGCTTGTGCAGATATCTTACTACCGGCGACAGGCTGGGCGGAAAAAGACGGAACAGTCACCAATTCAGAGCGACGTATGTCGCGACAGAACAAATTTATGCCTGCTGCAGGTGAGGCAAAGCATGATTGGTGGATTATTGCAGAAGTCGCAAAACGTATGGGGTTTGCGCAGGGCTTTAATTATGAAAATGTTGCCAGTGTGTTCCGCGAACATGCGGCATTGTCCGCTTTTGAAAATAATAACGAGCGTGGCTTTGATATTGGTGCAATGTCCGGCATATCTAATAGTGGTTATGATGAAATGTTGCCTATTCAGTGGCCCGTTAAAGACGATGAGAAGATAGGCCAAGCGCGACTATTTGAAGAGGGTAGTTTTTATACGCCGAGCCGTCGTGCACGTTTCGTAGCAGTGACACCTATCGCACCGGTTAATCTTGCTAGTGCTGACTACCCTCTTATTCTTAATACCGGTCGCGTACGCGATCAATGGCATACCATGACCCGCACCGGTAAATCAGTGCGCTTGTTTAGTCATAAGTCAGAGCCTTATTGTGAGATCAACTCTAGCGATGCTGAAGACTATGGTCTGACAGAGGGCGGGCTGAGTAGATTGCAAAGCCAATGGGGTGAAATGCTGGCGCGTGTCGTTGTGACCAGTGACCAACCACAGGGTTCAGTATTTGTACCTATGCATTGGAATGATCAGTTTGCTAATAATGCACGTGTTGATACATTAGTGAACCCTGCAGTAGACCCTGTGTCTGGCCAGCCCGAACTTAAACATACACCAGTAAAAATCATGCCTTATACGTCTTTATGGCAGGGCGTTATTTTAAGTAGGGAAGAGATTGCGCAGGATGAAACGGTAGACTATCTGGTGCGAGTACCTGAAAAAAATTGTTACCGTTATGAGCTGAGTGGCAACGATATTATCGCTGACTGGCATGCTTACTCACGCACGATGTTGCAGGCTAATGATGACGATGATTGGCTAGATTATTCTGATAAAGCGCAAGGTTGGTATCGAAGCGCACATTTAAAAAATGGGCGATTAGAGTCTTGTCTCTATATTGCACCCAATATTACACGGGAAAAATCGCTGCCTGAACGTGACTGGTTGATAGAGCTATTTGCTAAAGATCAGTTAAACGACAGTGAACGTATGTCTTTACTTGCAGGTAAATCGACTACGCCACGTAAGAACGTAGGGCGAACGGTTTGTTCGTGTCTTGATGTTGGTGAAAAAACCATTATTGAGGCGATCACTAACGATAAAATTGATACCGTTAAAGGTTTGGGTGAGAAGCTTAAAGCCGGAACGAATTGTGGTTCTTGTCTGCCAGAGCTTGATGCCTTAATTAAGAAGTATGCTTAGCCTCGTCAATGAGCTGTCTTTTCTACGACTTAGGCAGCGATAGAACAGTTAGCTTATCATAGCTTGCATTAGTTTTTCATAGGGTGTTTTTCCATTATGTGAAAA
>JAADIY010000020.1 GCA_013151045.1 Gammaproteobacteria bacterium | reverse complement strand
AGCATCCAGCGCCTTCACCCAGCATACGGCCACAGTAATCAGCCACGAGTTCCAAATATCTGTCCGTTTCGCCCCTGTACAGCCAGATAATAGCGAGGAGATTCTGCTCCTGCTCGGGACTGAAGTCGTAGATCTTTCGCGTGACCTTACAGTAGATATTACGCGCGTCTAGCATCAGTACCTTGTCCTTGTGTTCCTTTGGCTTGGCGCGGTTGAGGAACCACAGTTCGCAGGGCACGGTGCGGGTGTAGAAGAAGTTGGAACGAATGGCAACCATGAGGTCCACGTCACCGCTTTCGAAGCTTCTGGCGTACCTTGGCCTCATCGCGCCCGGCGCTGGAGGCCTGGGACGACATGACGAAACCGGCTCTGCCCTGCTCGCTCAGATAGCTGTAGAAATAACTGATCCAAATATAGTTGCCGTTGCTGACCTTGCCTTTTTTGTTGACACCGGGCAGACCGAAGGGCAAGCGCGGGTCGTTCTTGATTTTGTCGGCGTCGATCTCGTCCACGTTGAAGGGTGGGTTGGCCATCACGTAGTTGGCCTTGCCCAGCAATTCGTGCGGGTCTTCATAGTAGCTGATGGCCTTCTGGATGTCGCCTTCTAGGCCGTGCACGGCGAGGTTCATTTTCGCCAGACGGATGGTGGTGGCGTTCTTTTCCAGCCCGTAAAAAGTCAGCTTTTCGGTCGGGTTTTCGTGGCGCTGTTCGACCACGCGGGCGCTTTGCACGAACATGCCGCCGGAACCGCAGGCCGGATCGAGTACGGTGCCGCTGTCGGGTTCCAGCACATGGGCGATCAATGACACCAGCGAGACGGGGGTGAAGAACTCGCCGCCGTCGTGGGCTTTTTGATCGGCAAACTGAGTTAGGAAATATTCGTAGATACGACCGAAGACATCGCCGGAGACCTTTTTCAGTTCATCCGGGTTGAGAGTACGTAGCAACTGGCCGAGCACGGCGTTGTCCAGTTCCTGGTATTCACTTTTGGGTAACACACCACGCAGATTTTCGTAATCGCTTTCGATGGACTCCATCGCATCGATAATGGCGCGGGCGCGGTCATCGCTGTCGGTGAGCGCGACCAGGGTATCGAACTGGGCCTTGGATTGCAGAAAAATGGCGCTTTGTTGGGAGAAATCTTCCTTACTCAGCGCCCGGGGCTTGCCGCTACGCTTAGGCAGGTTCGCTTCAATGGCATCCTTTACACCCAGGTAACGGCTGTAGGCATGACGCAGGAAGACCAAGCCCATAACGGGCATAAAATACTCGTTGCTGGCGTAGTTGGAGTTGGCGCGCAGTGTGTCGGCAGCCCCCCACAGGCGTTTTTCGATGGCTTCGATGTGTTCAAGTTGTGGCATTATTCTTATGGTTTCCTTTCTTGTTCCTGGTCTTGTGCCCCGGTTTCGTCGAAACCCTGAAATGCATCCTGAATAATCTTTCCCAACCCATGAACTTCGTCATCCGAAAGGGCGGAAAACTCCTTGTCACGCTTCCTTTTAGATAGCGTACCGTTATTCTGGCGAATGAATAGAATCAGATTCTGCGCCAGTCGATCCGGCATATCGATCATCTCCATGATTCTGGCCATGGCCTCATCATGCCGGCGTAGATAATCAATTTCTCTGGGCAGATCATGCTCGACCGTGCGCTGGACACAAGCGTAGAGAAATTCCGCCTGTTCTGTGCAATCAAAGTACCGGTACAGGTCAGCGGTATCGTTCAGCACCTCGACATTGTGATCTGCTGTCGGGCGCCAATCGATGAAATCCATCAGAGGCATGGAGTGACTTTGTAACGTCTTTCGGTAATCACTGATCCGATCCAGCATGACGGAAGAAACTGGAAAGACTAAGCCCTCCGGCGTGTACTCGCGTTCGGCCAGAACATAATGAATCAGACAACGGTGCACGCGACCGTTGCCATCCTGGAAAGGGTGGACAGTGATAAAACCAAAGGCAATCGCCGCTGCTTGCAAGACGGGATCCAGATCGTCGTCCCGCATACGGTCGTTGGCGGCCAGCATGCCGACACACAATGCTTCGATGTCTTCGGGCCGGGCGCCAATGAATTCCGGTAGGGGATCACTGAGATGGTCCCGCTCACCGAGAAAGACGCCGTCCGGACGCAGGCCCGGGAAAACAAAGCGCGTGTCCTCGATCAAAACACGATGCAGGCGAGTGATTTCTTCGAGTGTGAGTGCATTTTTTCCGGCCTGGAGGACGGCCTTGCCCCAGCGCTCCAAGCGGCTGCGTGGGGCTTGCTCGCCTTCGATCTCGAAACTCGCACGGCTGTCGGCCAGCAGCAGGAAGTTGGCAGCGCGCGTCACCAGATGTTGGCCCGTACGACCGACGGTCTCTGCGGCACGGTCGACCAGTCCTAGTGCCGTGAATGCTTCGAGCTGCTCCGTTCTTCGAATAACAGGACACCAATCGCCGCTGCCAAGCAGGTTATCCCGAACCTTGTGACGCCGGGAGACTTCTCCCTTGCCGGTGAAATAGGCTTTTGGATCCAGTGCATCGACAGCCCTGACATTAGGGGCATCGTCAACGTCGAGCATTTGCCCTGTCAGGGTTTCATAGAAGAACCAGGCGCGCCGTGTCTGTGCGCCCGTCGGCGTGGAACGGATGAACTCTTCCAGTACAGCTTTGGGTACCGCCTCAAAGACGCGCTTTAATATCAGCAGATCGATAGATTCGTGGCGCAGAGCAAAGGTCAGATGATCAATAAATTGGTCGCCAGGCTGGTAACGCTTGTCGAAAATGCGAAAACCAACCTCCTCGCGCTGGCTGCCCCTGACATGCTTCTCCGAAACACAGCTGGGTTGCCGGACCGGTGCATGAAGACCCAGCGCCTGAACAAGCGCAGCCCAACCAGCAAGCTGCGTCCCGGTTGGGACAAGCCTGCCCTGAAAGTCAGCTGGTGACTTCAATTTCAGATGCATAGATCGAAAACCCGTCAGCCATGTCGAAAAGTATTCGATATATAGCATACTTGTCGAATAATATACATATATATGTCGAAAAGCATTCGTGTTCGTCGATTTTCATTCATAATTCTAATAATATGTCGAAAACCTTGTATCTCAGCCCCATGCACAAACTGGCCTCATAGCAGACTCAGATATCAATACCCCAATCCGGTCTGAAATCCGGGTTCACCGCCCTCGGCACATATCCACGAGGATTACAGACCACCCGCGTACCGTAGATTTCGTCGTCATACGATTCATGCATGTGCCCATGAATCCATAGCGCTACTCGGTCACCGTCCATCAGATTTTCCAGATTACTGGCAAACGCCGGAGTCAGAAGATCTTGCGCGCACCTCGGATGCTTAGACTCAAGTTGCAAGTGCAACTCACTACTAAATAGGTTGAATGCCAAAGCGTTCAAAGAACACCTCATTAGGTGTTTTAAACTCTAGGCATTTCATGGTTCTATCATTCAATGTATTGGTGATATTGGCAATTTTAGATTGACTCATATCCATAATTTTTGTCTGTCTAGGCAGCTTAGTTCTTAGCAATTTATTCGCGTTTTCAATAGCACCTTTCTGATACGATTTATAGGGTTCACAAAAGAAGATCTTAGCCTGTAATGATTGCGCCATTAATTGATGCTCCGCGAATTCGAGCCCTTTCGTCTAGTGTCAATGTTTTTACTGTAGAGGCCAACTTTTTCTTCATGTATTTAATGAGTAGATCAGCTGTTGATTTTGCATGCTGGGAGGTGTTTTTGATAGCAAGAATCAGACGACTTTTACGCTCTCTGACGGTAATTAAATTGCTAGTTGTCTTTCGGAAAAGAATCAAGTCACCTTCCCAGTGACCAAAGTGTAGACGTTGGTTAACCGCATTTGAACGTTGCTCTATCGGTGTTTTTCGTGCGTTAGCCATCATTTTACGCCGCCGTTTAATGCGCGGATAACGAAACTTGCGCCTTCTTATCAGGTATCGATAAAGCTTAAGCTTTATCCCCTCACGACCATAAATAAAACGATAAATCGTTTCATGGCTGATGACACAACACCCTGACTTTCGCTTTAAATATCCGGCAATCAATTCAGGTGACCAGTCAGACTTGAGCTTTTCAATAACAAAGCTTCGTAGGGCTGGGTTACGGGTTAACTTATTCGATTTGATTTGCCTTCTTTGGGTATAACTTTGTTGGGCCAAATCAGGCCGATAACCGACTTGACTACTATTTCTCTGTAGTTCACGGTAAATCGTTGTTTTGTGAACACCGATAGTATCCGCTATTTCACGTATTGAAAAACCTTCAAACAATAATTCGTAAAGCGGAATACGCTCTTGTAAATGGTGATAATGTCGTCCCATTGTTGGCTCCATATAAAATATAAGTTGATAATAATTTTCTTATATTTAATAAAGAGTTGCGCTTAATCTGTGAATCTACCATTCTAATGTTGCGCTTGATTCTTGAGTCTAAGCTATCGCACAAGGCCGGAACTGGGCAAAAAAGGCCGTTGGTTGAATAAAGAGAAAGTGGATACGGCCATCACCGAACAACTGCTCGGCGATATCGTATCACCCGAGTTCATCAGCAAAGTGACTCAGGCCTCCAAGAAGGCCGCAAGCGCCAACCTTGAAAACCCAGCAGAGGCGCTTCGCCTTGAGGTGGCGAATATCAACAAGCAAATATCCAAGGCCATGGACCTGGCCATAAAATTGACCAATCCTGACCCGGCACTGAAGAAAATCAATGAACTGGAGCCTCAGCGAAAACCCCTGGAGGATCACATTGCCCGCCTAGAACTTGAATATTCCATGCAGTCCGCGCTACCCAACATCACTGAGACGCAAGTATCCGGCATCCTGAAGAATTTCACGGAAAATTTCCGGTCGATACCGAAAGAACGCTGGAAAAAATCGATCAGCCCCCTGGTCGAGCACATTGTGCTCGACCCAGAGACTTTGGATGCTGTATCCACTACCGATTTGCCGTGGATAACAGACTAAGTATGGCGTCCCCAAGGGGATTCGAACCCCTGTTGCCGCCGTGAAAGGGCAGTGTCCTAGGCCTCTAGACGATGGGGACTAAACTCGGTGTTAGTCATTTCTTATTTGGTGGAGCCAGGCGGGATCGAACCGCCGACCTCTTGCATGCCATGCAAGCGCTCTCCCAGCTGAGCTATGGCCCCACTAGAAGAGGAGCGCAACTTTACGATATGCTCATGATACTGTCAAGGCATTATACCCTACTCGGCACGGTCTGAGATATACGCTAAGGCCTTATCTAGACGCTTTAATACGGTCTCTTTACCGAGTAATTCAGTTGTCACATCGATCGGTGGTGAAACACCGCAGCCACAGATAGCGACGCGAAGTGGTTGTGCTAACTTACCCAACTTAAGTTCATGCTTTTCTGCGGTGGTAATCAGCACATTGTGTACGGCCTCACCTGACCATTCTGTTATTTCAGACAATGCTGTACGCAAGGCTTGTAACGGCCCAAGTACAACTGGTCGAAGGTTTTTCTTCGCTGCTTTTTCTTCGTATTCGTCAAACTCTTGAAAAAAGAAAACACTGTTATTTGCCATTTCAACCAGGGTCTTCGCACGCTCCCGTTGTGCTAAAACCAGATCAGCTAAAGCAGGCCCATTGCTCACATCAATATTCTGCTGCTCAAAATGAAACGCTAAACGCTCTGCAATAAGCTCCGCATCACCTTCTTTAATATAATGCTGATTCAACCATTTTAATTTACTCGTATTAAACGCCGCCGCAGATTTGCTCACCGCACCAACATCAAATAACTCAATCATTTCTTCTCGAGAAAATATTTCTTGATCACCGTGCGACCAACCAAGACGTACCAAATAATTTAACAATGCTTCCGGTAAATACCCATCATCACGGTATTGCATAACACCCACTGCACCGTGACGTTTAGACAAACGCTTACCATCATCTCCCAATATCATTGGCACATGCGCATACTCGGGTATATTCGCACCTAACGCTTTTAATATATTAATTTGGCGTGGCGTATTATTAACGTGATCATCACCGCGAACGACATGCGTAATTCCCATGTCAACATCATCGACCACAACCGTAAGATTATAAGTTGGCGTACCATCACTTCTAGCGATGATAAGGTCATCTAACTCTTGGTTATTAAATGATATCGCACCACGAATTTGGTCATTGAATACGACGATTCCGTCAGTGGGGTTACGAAAACGAATCACATAAGGCGCATCAGCCTGGGGAGAATCAGATAAGTGACGGCATCGGCCATCATAACGAGGCTTTTGCTTTGCAGCCATTTGCTCAGCACGCAAATCATCAAGACGCTCTCTACTACAATAGCAACGGTATGCATGCCCTTCGTCAACAAGCTGATTAATTACCTCCTGATAGCGATCCATACGTTCAGTTTGATAATACGGGCCTTCATCGTAATCTAAGCCCAGCCATGCCATACCATCTAAAATTGCTTGGACTGACTCCGGTGTTGAGCGCTCACGGTCGGTATCTTCTATGCGCAACACAAACTGGCCACCATGGTGTCGTGCGTATAACCATGCGTAGAGTGCTGTACGGGCGCCGCCAACATGCAAATAACCTGTCGGACTCGGCGCAAAACGGGTCTTAATCATGATGTTTCATCTATTCGAATAAAGCCGCGCACCCCAAGGGTGCTTCCTCGGTAATGCTGCCGCATTACCTCAGGGCGTATTCTACCAGTTCATGGCGACGCACTCTCGACAAATTTCCTTCGTTTATACAGATCGAAGACCAGGGCAATCCCTATTAAGGAAAACTCGACAACCCGCACCGCTATAGGCATTTCATAGGCACCCAGCTCAGAGCCAGGTATATGCAAACCGACATAGTAAGATAACATTAATGCCACTGACGCTGTCCACGCCCAAAAGCTCGGAAAAATGACCGCAAACGGTAACACCCAGAGCCAGTACCAGGCATTGATAACAGGGGCAATAAATAGAAATAATGCAAAAATCCCGTCCACTCTCGGCATAACAAATGTGTCATGGCTCTGATTCTGGCTCTTAAAAAAGTACCAAGCCAACCATGCTAGGAATAACCCCGCTAGCACCAGCTTAGCGAAATTATCAGCTAAAAATAAATTGAATAGCGCATAAGCAGCGGCGTTAAATTGCCAATATTGTGCAAAAACAAAAAGACTAAAAAAGTCATTACCGCCTTGAACAATGAATGGCAGATAGATCACGCCCAAGCTAACAAAAAATATCAACCAATACCTTACAGGCAAACGCCACAACACCCACGGCACAATCAGTACGGCAAACACCTTTGCCGCTACCGCTAGCGCGCCAGCAATAACCGCTGCAGTATAGAATTGCCGGGAGCGGAAAAATAAGGCCGCTAATAACAAACATACACCGATGCCGTCAGGATGGGCAGTGAACGCTATCTCCTTGATAACCAGCGGGCTCCACGCATAGAGCAAAACATAACCCACCGGCGCTAGACGCAACAATACGGCGATCACAGCAATATCCGCACAGAGCATTATTAACTTCAGGCCCCATAACTCACCTGGGCTTATAAGATAAGCAAACGCAAAAAGATATTGTAATGTTGGGCCATAAATCGTTGGCAAGTCAGGGTTGTTTATTTGGCCAACAATTTCGACAAAACGGTCAGGCAAACCGTCACTGACAAAAAATGCCGACGGCGCCACACCGTATGGCGTGCCATCGCTAATAAAACGATAGCCATCCCAGAGATAGCGATACCAATCGTCCTCTAAAATGGGTAATCCCCAAAGCCCTATGACACGAAATATCAGCGCCCATAGCAAGACCGTCCTAATGGCGCTACAATTCCTTGCCACGGAAAAGGCTGCCAGCCATAAAATGACCAACACCAGCTCGGCTGATAGAAATTCATATAGCCCAACTGTAGCACTTGTGTCTTGCATTATCACCGCAGTCAAATAAACTAGTGCAGTGAATGCACCGCATAAATTTATGAATAAAATGACATAATTTCGTGGTATTTCTGACATGAGTTAACTGTTAAGGTTGACTTCGGCTCTATCGACGAGCCCATGAGAATAGCAAATTCGCTCACTTAACCGAACTATGGAGAAATAATATGATGACCGCATCACCCCGCTTAGTCATACACCGCGCTAAGCAAACAGGAATCTTTCTATTGCTTGCATTAACTTTGCTCCTAAGTGGCGCAGGATTAGCTTCAGGCGGCGGCAATCACGGCGGCGGCGGTAGCGATGGTAGCAACCCGAAAAAACTTAATGCTGAGCGCTATTCACTCGGCAAACAAGTCTATAAAAACAACGTCAATTGTGCTGGCTGCATCATCAACCAATCACAACTGTCAAAAAATGAAGCGAGCCGGTTGTACAAACAAGTTAAAAAAAATAGCAACCTGAATAGTTCGCTATCCAAAAAAGAGCGTAAAGCATTAAAATATTATATGCGCGAACGTTTCAAACTATAGGACTCCTTTCTCTCGAGCATGCTAAATCAACTTCACATATCGGTTGTCATTCCAGCCAGAGACGAAGATCAAGCCATTGGTCAAGTCGTCTCTGGTCTATTTAAGCTACGTAACAGCAATAATCAACGCCTAATTGATGATATTGTCGTTTGCGACAACGGCTCTAAAGACAACACGCTACACATAGCAAGGCTCTACGGAGCACGTGTTATAAAGCAAGCTATAGCTGGCTATGGCATCGCCTGTCTGACCGCAATGTCTGCGCTATCCAATGATACTGATATTGTCTTATTCGTTGATGGTGATCGTTCATGCAATCCACTGCAGGCACACGATCTGTGCAAAGCGATTAATGATGGCGCCGATTTAGCTATCGGTTCAAGAAAGCTAGGCTATATAGAAGCTGATGCGATGAGCGCTGCTCAGCGCTTTGGCAATGGTCTAGCTTGTTGGATACTCTCTCATTTATACCGCTCAACGGTAACGGACCTCGGTCCTTATCGAGCCATTAGAAAGACAAAACTTGATGCCTTAAAAATGCAGGATCTTAGTTTTGGCTGGACTGTAGAGATGCAAGCAAAAGCACTAGAACGCCGCTATCAAATCAAGGAAATTGCAGTCGATTGCAGGCGCCGCATTGGTGTTTCAAAAATCAGTGGCACTTTCTCAGGCGTGATAGGTGCTGGAAAAGGAATTTTATCAACAATATTTAAAGTCTGGTGGCAACATCGTCGCAACCACAAAATCAGTCCGGTCATCCTTAACAAGAAAGAAAGCGAAGCCTAAGGCGTTAATGCGCTTTTGTTTTCTTCTTACCACATCGCGGACAATAATAAGCGGTGACCAATTTACCTGATCTCGTATCAAACTGGTTTTCAGTCACCACTTCCCATTTGTGAAAGCCGTTTGAGCAAAGGGTTTTCTCTTTTGCTTTCTTTTTTAAAGAAGGTTTTTTAAATTGCAGAATATTAGACATGGCTGAAACAGTCCATGAGTTGATCAATTAACAATAATCCCTTCACTTTCTATGTGTCTCGCCGTTTCGGTGCAGAAGAACCATCACCACTGGTCAGCAGTTTTTTCGCCGCTGTTTTTTTCTTCGGTTTGCCTATCTGTTTTTTATTTCTATGTCGTTGAGCAGATTTTAATTTAGCCTTATCTTTCGTTTTTTTCTTTTTTGCACCAACGGCTTTGCCTGACGCCTTTGTTTTCTTCGGCCCGGTATACGTACCTTTTAGCTCCTTAATACGGCGTCGCTCAAAAGTTTGCTTAAGATAACGCTCAATACCGTTCATCACATTCCACTCATTATGATTAATGAGTGAAATCGCCAGGCCTTCTTCACCAGCGCGCCCTGTGCGACCGATACGATGCACATAATCTTTGCCATTACGTGCCATATCAAAATTAATAACTAAGTCGATACCCTTAACATCAAGGCCACGCGCGGCAACATCAGTAGCGACCAAAACGTGAATCTCGCCATCATGAAAACGCTTCATAACATGAGCGCGTTGGTGTTGATCCATATCACCATGCAAGTAAGCGGTATATAAATCTGCATGACGTAAATGCCCGGCCAAACTATCGGCTTGCG
This sequence comes from Gammaproteobacteria bacterium, assembly GCA_013151045.1. Taxonomy (GTDB): domain Bacteria; phylum Pseudomonadota; class Gammaproteobacteria. The sequence goes on along the minus strand of JAADIY010000020.1, from coordinate 18,561 downwards.
TTTTTTTGTTGACAAATATCAATGCCTTCTGTGGCTTTTCTTCTTTTAATAACCAAATCGTCTGTTTGATTTTATGTGCATCATCATCCGATGTGACAATTTGCTGGCGAATTTGCGCATGTTTATCGCGAACAGTGTCTAGTGTTAACACAACTGAATCATTCAGCAATTGCGAAGCAACACTGTCAATACCGGTATGATCCAAGGTTGCAGAAAACATCAAGGTTTGACGTTCTGTATTACAACGTGCTGCAATGGCTAACACATCGTCACTAAAGCCCATGTCTAACATACGGTCTGCCTCATCGAGAATAAGCACCTCAAGATCATCAAAAAATGGGGTGTTATTTTCAAGGTGAGCAATTAACCGTCCCGGAGTCGCAATGACTATCTCAGGATTTTTTCTAAACATCGATTTTTGACGGCTAAAACTTTCACCGCCAATCACCAAACCAAAGGTCAGTTGTGTATAGCTACCTAAAGCAACACATTGATTGTAAATTTGCTGCGCCAATTCACGCGTTGGCACCAAAATCAGTGCCCGTGTCCCTGTTTGCGCATCAGTGTCTTGCAAAAGTTGTTGCATAGTCGGCAACAGAAATGCCACTGTCTTACCGCTTCCTGTCGCCGCACTGACTAATAAATCGGTCTTTTCCATCGCGTAAGGAATCGTCTTAGCCTGCACAGGCGTTGGTTGATCAATATTGAGCTTGGCCAATGCTTTGGTCAGATCCTCGTCTAAAGTCACATCACAAAACATTAGTTATTCTCACTTTCGAGTTGCTCATATTCATCACTTAATGTCATCCACTCTTCTTCGCAAAGGTTAAGTTCTTGTTGCAGTTGACGCTGCTCGTACAGTATATCCGTCAACACTGTCTTATTGCTGTCTTCATAAATTGAATTATCAGCTAATTGCTGTTCGACCTCGTTCATTTTGATTTGTTTTTTATCTATTCTTTGCTCTAATTTCTTAATCTTGCTGCGCAATGGGTTTAAGCGCTGACGCTTAAGCGCTGCATTTTGTCTTTGTTCCTTCTTTTCGGTTTTTTGCACGCTTTCTGCTTTACCTGATAGCAAACCATTTTTCTGGGACTTTTTGCTGGCTCCATCGCTATCACTTTGATCAGGCTTCTGTTCCAACCCCTTTAGCCACCGCTGATAATCCGTGATATCACCATCAAACTCTGTAAGCTTACCCTCTGCAACCAAATAAAATTGGTCCACCGTATTACGCAACAAATGCCTATCATGTGAAATAATGACCAAAGCACCAGCGTAACCTTGCAAGGCCACTGTCAAGGCATGACACATTTCTAAATCTAGATGGTTAGTAGGCTCATCTAGCAATAAGAGATTGGGTTTTTGCCATACGATAAGCGATAAAGCCAATCGTGCTTTCTCACCACCAGAAAAGTCTCGTATCGCATCAGAAGCCTTATCACCATGAAAGTTAAAGCCACCGAGGAAACCTCTGATTTCTTGCTCACGTGTATCGGGTGATAAACGCTGCACATGCAACAAGGCACTCGCATTCATATCCAACGCTTCAAGTTGATGCTGAGCAAAATAACCTAGCATCAAATTATCGCTTTGCTTACGCTCACCTGCCAGCAAAGGTAAACCACCCACCAAGCTTTTTATCAAGGTCGATTTACCTGCGCCATTCGGCCCAAGCAAACCAATACGGCTACCGGGCAACAGCTCTATATTCGCATTGCTAATAATAACCGTTTCTTCATAACCTAAATTAGCATCATGTAAACTAGTCAGCGCACTATAACTTTTCTTGCTCTCTAAAAAGTGAAAATCAAACGGCGAATCGACATGTGCAGGCGCGATATCTTCCATACGCTGCAGCTCTTTTATACGACTTTGTGCCTGCTTAGCCTTAGATGCCTTAGCTTTAAAACGCGCAACAAATTGATGTATTTCAGCCTTGCGTCGCTGTTGTTTATCGTAACTTGCTTGTTGTTGCGCCAATCGCTCAGCTCGAAGTTGCTCAAACGCTGAATAATTTCCGCTATAACTCCAGCATTGCTGATGCTCTATATGAACAATAGCACCAACAACATTATCAAGAAAATCTCGATCATGAGAAATAATGAGCAAGGTCCCTTCGTAGGCACGCAACCATTGTTCAAGCCAAAGTGACGCATCTAAATCTAAATGGTTAGTCGGCTCATCAAGCAACAATAAATCAGACTGGCACATCAGCGCTTGCGCCAAATTTAATCGAATACGCCAACCACCTGAAAAAGAAGATACCGGCTCAACAAGTTGCGGCTGAGTAAAACCCAAACCATGCAATAGTTGCTCTGCTTTATAGTCCGCGTTAAACCCATCTATCGCGTCAAGCTGGGCATAAAGATCACCAAGTTGGTCGTGTGACTCTGACGCCTCCTCTTTGGCAATTGCTGCCTGCAAACCACGTAATTCGATGTTTCCATCTAGCACATAGTCAACAGCGCTACGCTGCGACACAGACACTTCTTGCGCCATATGCGCTACTCGCCATTGTTTCGGCATCATCATCTCACCAGCATCAATATGCAACTGGCCTAGCAATAACTTAAAGAGACTAGATTTTCCGCTACCATTGGCACCAATTACGCCAATCTTTGCGCCTGGATGAGCAGTAAAATTGGCTTTTTGCAGTAATACTTGGCTACCGCGCTGAAGATTAATATCGATTAGTCGAATCATGGCGGTGATTATAGGGAGTTGTCTGAGATGAAGCGATAGTCCCTATACAGAGAAGTCTGCCATCAATCTCGAAGACGGTATAAAATAGGCATATGAACGAAAACAATAACGTAGAAAAATCGGCTGCCATCGAAAAAGGCAAAATCAATCTTGAAACCGCAAAAATCGGCTGGAAAGACCTCGAACGCTTTTTTGCTGCAGGTTCAGTAATTAATGTAGAACCCAAGCTCGCCTTAATTGACGTTGCTTATGCCTTATCGCAAGACAATACCCAGCAATTCAAAGCCTGGATGGAGGAAGGTTTAGTCGATCATGTCAGCGATCAACAAGCCATTAAATGGCATGAAAATGAAGCCATTGTCTGGTCGGTCGTCGTTAAACCATGGATTTTAGTACAAGATATCGATTCACAATCAGAGCCAAGCAACTCATTCAACGCCAATTAATTCTCGGCTAATTCCCAATTAACTAATGACCTCTGCAATCTGATCCAATGTCGTTTGATGGTTTTTATAATCTACCACCAAACGGTATAACTCATTATTGTAGTCAAGTAACAATGATGGGAAGCTACTAACACCAATACTGCGTGAATAGCTTATTTGTTCTTGAAAATCACGTTCGGTCTGCACCGACAAAATATCAAAATTAAACTTCTCAACATCTAAATCTAATTCTTCCGCCAATACTGACAAAACTGCGTACTCAGAAGGATTCATCGCTCGTAGATAATAAGCGCGCTGTATCGCCAATATCATCATCACACCCGCATCTTGGTTTGACGCGGCAATCACTGCACGACAAGCGGGATAAGTTGAGCGCCGTGGTTTGCACTGCTGCCAAAAATCAAAGTTAAACTCAGCGCCCAGCTCATTTTCAATACGACGCCAATGCGCTTGTATTGCAGTTTGCATATCATCCGACATAGGCGCATCGTTATCTTGCGCAAGACCACCAAGAATATAAGTCACACCAATATTTTCCGGCAACTCTTGCAATAATTTTTGCCATGTCGATTGATAACCCCAACACCAACTACACATCGGGTCATGAAAATAATAGAGCTTTGCAGTCATATTAAATATCAGTTATCTGGAAAAAAAAGAGGTGTATCGCCTTCCTTCCATACAGGGTATTTTTTCACAATGCTAAGGAATAAGCCCGACTCAACAAACTCATTTAGCCAACGTTGCACATTTGGATAAGGCCGCTGCATAAACCAAGACCGGTCGACATGAGCAAACTGTCGTATAAAAGGCAACACCACCATATCAGCTAGACTTCTTTTTTCGCCAAGCAAATAAGCGCTATCTACCAGTCTGTTTTCGAGCTTTGCTACCAATACTTCGCACTCAGACCGATAACTTTCCATCGTTCTTTCTGGGTAGCGATCAAAATACTTATATCGATCTAAGGATTGCTTATAATGTCCTTCACCATCGGTCTCAAATACCAACCACGTTAATAGACTGCTGGCTGAATCTTGCATTCCCCATTCTGACCACTTTTCTGGGTCATTTTTTAACAAAGCCCAACGCATAATATCAAAGCTTTCGTCTATAACGCTACCGTCAGGCAAGCACAGCACCGGCACTGTCGCCTTCGGCGAAATCTCTAACATATGTTGTGGCTTATCTCGCAAAACAATCTCTCGCAATTCCACTCGGCATTGCGCATACATCAAGGCCAAGCGCGCGCGCATTGCATAGGGACAGCGACGAAACGAATAGAATATGGGGACGATCATAAGGTCGTATTATAACGGCAACAGACTAGCGCTGTTAAACTGTCAAGCACATTAATCAAATTAAGGGTATCTCTAAAAATGAGGCTTTCTTCGTGAGAGTAGCGCTCCAATGGGCATTACCTTTATCAGTAATAATCAATTTAATACGCGTATTCGGGCGACGCTATTGTTGCACTGTATGGTTCCTGAGACACTAAGCTCAGTGGTGGATTCGGGCAACCCTGCCAGCCTAAACTTGTTAGAGTGAAATTTAACAAAGGTGCAGCAATAGCGGCACACGATTTCATCACCGACTTTAACTCAACAACGGTAGCCCATGGGCATGCTCTACCGGCCCAGGCGGCTCTCTCTATTTTACCAGCGACACCAACAATGAAGGCCTATACCAACTTGGCCCTAAGTAACCCTATAGACTCGCCAACCAATCATCATCTGAGCCTTCGTTAATACCTGCAAATAAAGGAGTACTGAGATAACGCTCACCGGTATCAGGCAACATAACTAACATTGCACTACCCTTCTCAGCTTTTTTAGCCACTTCAAGTCCGGCTGCCAACGTTGCGCCTGCCGATATCCCGACAAATATTCCTTCTTTTTGTGCCAAGGCTAATGATAGCGCTATCGCATCATCATCGGAGACAGGAACAATTTCATCTATCACATCATCGTTTAACACCTCGGGCACAAAATCCGGCGTCCAACCTTGAATTTTATGCGGACTCCAATCCTTACCTCCCAACATTGACGCAGCCTCAGGCTCGGCGGCAATGATTTTGGTTTCAGGCCTAGCCACTTTTAGCACTTCGCCAACACCCGTTAGAGTACCGCCCGTTCCCCAACCCGTAATAAAGTAGTCAAGACGTTCTCCTGCAAAATCACTGAGGATTTCTGGAGCAGTCGTATTACGGTGATAGGCCGGATTGGCTGGGTTTTCAAACTGTCGTGACATAAACCAGCCATACTCTTCTGCCAAAGCCTCTGCACGAACAATCATCCCCGAGCCACGCTCTTCTTTAGGTGTCAAAATTACCTTAGCACCCAAAGCTCGCATCAACTTGCGGCGTTCAATAGAAAAGGTTTCTACCATAGTGGCAACAAAGGGGTGTCCCATCACTGCGCAGACCATTGCTAAGGCTATACCAGTATTCCCCGATGTCGCTTCAACCACGGTCTGGCCCGGCTTTAACTCACCACTATCGCGCGCGTCTTTTATAATGGCATAGGCCAAACGGTCTTTAACGGATGCCATTGGGTTAAAGGACTCAACCTTGACATAGATATCAACTCCATCAGGCGCGAGTCGATTCAGTTTAACAATGGGCGTATTACCGATGGTTTCTAAAATATTGTTATAAATCATGTCATCCCTTTAAACCAGGCCAGGCTTTATAGATTTGTTTAAACGACTATAACAAAGAATAGCAAGGTTAAAAATGGGGACAGCACCTGCCTCAATACGATTAGACTCTGAAGCAGAGCGCGATGAAACGCAGATAAAGATTACCAGTTGCGAATATCACCACTATCTAGATGGATAAAGCGAGAATCAGGGTAATAACCGACACCACCAGCATACATATCCAAAGCCGCCGAATGCAGATACTTTAGTTCGACTCCAGGTAAACGCACATCGATAGCGCGCCCGTACATATGATAACTGTTAGAAGCAACACCCTCGGTTGAGCTATACAGCTTGGCATTGGATCTTGGCGCGCGATAGGCAGAAATGATTTCATAACGACCATTACTCGCTACCTTGGCCTGCAATAAATTGAGCTGATCAAGTAGAGCCGTATCGATATCAATGGCTTCATCTGTGCGATGATCTCGCAACACTTGACTAATCGCCACTAACTCATCATGAATAAACTCGCCATCGGCCCAGTAGACCGCTTTAACACTTTCACCTGTATGTTGATTATAAAGCGATAAGCGACGCTCACCAGGCACGATTAAAGCTGCTAAGGCATTTGAGCCTGACAAAGGGATAGCTAATGCAGCGGTACTCAGCAGCAAATTTCTACGACTAATCATTAATTCAGATAATCCGAAGTGGTTAATTCACTTTGATATAGCGGATTATTCTCATAAATCGTTAATTAGGCAAGCAAAAATGCCTGTTTTATACGGGCGTAGATAAAGGTGTTAAGTGTGGTAACTACTCTTTTAGTTTGATAGAAAGATTACCATCTTCGACGTTAAGATAATCAATACCATCAGCAAAAGCCTTCCAAAAACCTTTTTCACCGCCAAATTCTTGGACTAAATCAATATTCTTGATTCCGCCTAACCACGCATTGGGAATAGGTACTCCCATGACACTTATCCCTTTTAAAACAACAACAGCACGGCCCTTCTCATAGGACAAACCCAAACCCGCCTTAAGCTTAAGTGTTTGACCACCTACTAGGGGCATATCTTCATCCATAGGCACCAATATTTTAGCGCTGATTAAATCATCAGAAAGGTCGATCGCCATACGTTCAGCCATATCAGTATTATTGACAACCAAGGCATTAACCTCACGCTGACTAAAGCTCACTTCGCGATCTTCATCAGATTCGCTATATTTTTCGGGCTTTAATGCACCCTGCTGTACATCTTGATTATTTGACTCTGTCCCTACCGCCAAATCACCCAAACCAAGCACCTTAAGTTTACTCGTTAAAACTTGCTGCTCTTTGGCATTTAATTCGACAGGATTGAAATCACTTGGGAAGAAATAAGACTTAATCGCAAAAAATGCGAGTGCAAAAGCAACCAGCATTGCCAGTAATACGATGCCGAAAATCTTAAGCCCACCAGGTCCTTGCTTAACCGCTGGTGCCTGAGTTGCATTCGTTAATTCTGTCATCGTCGCCTCCACAACAAACCTACGCTAAACTATAGCCTAAATCAGGTGTATTGAAGCTTAATACGGCACTAAAATAGTCCGCAAATACGCCAGAAAGTTATTTTATTTATATAAAAATCAGTATCTTATAATGCTTTAAGCAACTCATCTAACTCACCCGCCGCATCCAGAGCAGCAAGGTCCGTATAGCCGCCAATATGGCGCTCACCGATAAAAATTTGTGGCACTGTATGGCGACCACTGATATCCATCATTTGCTGTCGAGTCGCCCTATCGCCATCGACACTAATAGTCTCGTAATCTTCAACCCCTTTCTTACGTAACAGACTATGAGCAGCGCGACAAAACCCACACATGCTGCTGGAATACATTTTTATATTAGACATAGGAAAACACTACAACGATTGATTAAAACGAATGCTCAGGAGCTATAAATAAACCACTCTCTTCTTAATAGAATCGACATCACTGACGGCATCTTGAATGGTATTTCCACCCTCACTAGAGCCAACAATCATGCCCTTACCCGCCACTGGGGCAACTTTATCGAGCTGAAAACGTCCACTTACCGCGTCTCCACGGATAAAACACTCTTCATCAAAATAAAGGCGATCACCATCCGGACCAATTTCATCTGAATCTATCGTGTCAAAACCGATCATAGTCTTAATATCTTCAACACTATCGATATCAACCACATCAATCGATTCAGTAGCCGGCACAATCAAAAAAGCCTTCATTCAACAAACTCCAAAACTCGCGACAAAAGGCCGGTGATTGTAGCAAAATTGATGATTTTTTGACCAGCCTTTTAAGCAATCATATAGACAATAAATTTTTACCGTATCCCGAAATACACTGCCCTATTAAGAGACAAATGAGCCTATACAAGCTCACTCCCACAGAGGCACGTATATAAGCGTATAATCATGCCTTATACATAAACCTGCAAAATTACCTTTACTTACAAAAGACTTTTGCCCTCAACAGAGAATTCGTATTGTTAACTCGTTTATTTAAAAGCCTTGGCAAAGGAAGTAATGCCAGCACCAATACTCCTGTTGCTAAACCACAGAGCCCGCCATCTGAAAGCAAGACAGAAAAGCCTAAAAACAGCTCGAGCAACAAGCCAAATAACGTAGCTAAACAGGCAAAGAGCAAACCCAGACCGAAAAGACGTCGTAACCCAAAGCCCAAACCAGCGGTATTGCCACCCTGGGACAGCTCGGTACTCGATGTGCCTAAAGAAGAAGGCAAAACGCGCTTTTATGACCTAAATTTAGAAAAAAGCCTATTACAGGGTATCTTTGACCTTGGTTTTCAGTATTGCTCACCTATCCAAGCACAAATTTTGCCTGAAACTTTACAGGGCAAAGATGCCATAGGTAAAGCGCAAACTGGTACTGGCAAAACGGCTGCGTTTCTAATTACGATCATTGATGATCTGTTAAAAAACCCTATAAAAGAACAACGCTACTTAGCCGAACCTAGAGCGCTAATCATTGCGCCTACTCGTGAACTCGTTACGCAAATTGCTGAAGACGCTAAGGATTTATGTAAACACACAGGCTTAAGCATCGTTACATTAATCGGTGGCACCGATTATGAAAAACAATTAAAACATCTCGACCGCGGCTACGTTGATATCGTCGTTGCTACACCCGGTCGCTTACTTGATTTCCAGAACCGTAAACATGTCCATCTCGATCAAGTCGAATCATTGGTATTAGATGAAGCAGACCGTATGCTTGATATGGGCTTTATTCCTCAAGTACGACGTATCGTGCGCGCTACGCCAAATACCGATTACCGACAAACACTATTATTTAGCGCGACATTCACGGCAGAAATACTCGAAATGTCTTATCAATGGACATATGAGCCAGTAAAAGTTGAGGTTGAACCTGACAATATTGCTAGCGCAAGCGTTGAGCAAAAAGTCTATATGGTTTCTAACGAAGAAAAACTACCTGTATTGTTAAAAATACTGGAACACCCAGAAACTAAGCTAGTCATCATTTTCACTAATCGACGCGATCAAGCACAAAAATTATTTGACCGTGTGGTTAAAAATAATATTAGTGTCGGTTTATTAACGGGTGAAATACCTCAGAAGAAACGCGCCAGCACTTTAGAAAAATTTAAAAATGGTGGCTATAAAGCAATGATTGCTACCGATGTCGCTGGTCGCGGCATCCACGTTGAAGGCATTAGCCATGTCATTAACTATAACCTTCCTGATAACCCAGATGATTATATTCATCGCATCGGCCGTACAGGAAGAGCTGGAGCTACTGGCACATCCATTAGCTTAGCCTGTGAGTTTGAATCTTTCCAAGTACCTGCTATCGAAGAGTTACTCGGTGAAAAACTACACTGCGAACTGCCACCTGAAGAGTTCACTCCCTAAGACTTAGCGAGACAAGACTCGCGCCAACCAATCAGAAATATCATCAATCTGCTCAGCGCAGACGCTGTGTTCCATCTGATAAGTCTTATATTCAACTGGATTACCAAGATGGCGGATTTTAATCTCTGAGTCGCGCCCTAACAGCTCTGGTATGACATGATCATGCAAACCGTGGTGTATCGCCACCGGTGTATGACGATTAGCCTTACTCGGTGAAATAGCATGGTGGGTAGCAAAATAGCTTGATAAAGAAAGAATACCAGCTAATGATCGAGAAGAAGATAAACCGCATTCATACACGACCGCACCACCTTGTGAAAACCCTATCAAGACAATATTGTCGCTGTTGATTCCTCGCTCGATTTCCCGTTCAATGAGTCGATCAATAGCAATAACCGAATTATGGATACCGGTTAGATCTACTTTGGCATCAATTGCCACTTCATAAACGTCATACCAAGCAGGCATTACCATGCCATGGTTAACGGTGACTGGCATTTCTGGCGCATTAGGAAATACAAAGCGCGCCGCTAAATCAGAGGGCAAATCTAACTCATCGACAATCGGTTCAAAATCGTGACCGTTTGCGCCTAAACCATGTAACCAGATAATCGATGCATTCGCCGTGGCTTTAGGTTCAACCTCAACACAAGATAACAATTCCACTTTCATTCCTCAGTTACGAACTACACGACAACATAGAACAGCCCGCCCTATTTCGCGCCCAATCCGGTCGTTTAGCGGCGTACTGCTCATGCTCTTTTTGCTCATCATAAGGATGTCTCAACAATTCGAGAAAATTATTGGTCAAGACAAAATCACCCTCTTCGGCCTTATCAATCGCCAACTGAGCCATATAGTTACGTAAGACATACTTTGGATTGATTGCGTCCATTTCTTGGCGACGCATTTCATTTGTCTTATTGTCTTTGCGTAAACGCTGTATATAGGCACGCAACCATTTGCCCAAGCGCTGCTGATATGAACTCGTAATCTGTTCTGGCAAATAATAGGCATCTAACAATGGCGACATGAGCGCTTCATCTTCAATGCTCTCTAGAGCAACGTTGATATCAATTTGCGCTAGGCTACGATAAAAAATAGTCATATCGGTTTCTATCCAGGCCAATATTTCTAACAGCTCTTCTACTAATGCATCATCAAGCTCATCAATATAATGCTCAAACCCTAACTTAGCCGCCATCATTTTTTTTCGGCCTTGCTCAAAGTATTTCGGGTATCCATTCAATACTTGCTGCAGCGCTTCAACATTTTTTTCATCATTAAACAAAGGCGCTAAGGCATTACCCAACTGCGCCAAATTCCAATGGCCAATTTGCGGTTGGTTTGCATAGCAATAACGCTTGCCATTGGCGTCGGTAGTATTCGGCGTCCAAGCCGGATCATAGTTCTCTAACCAACCGTAGGGACCATAATCAATAGTTAGGCCTAAAATCGACATATTATCGGTATTCATAACGCCGTGAACAAAGCCCACTCGCAGCCAATGCACGATCATATCTGCGGTCAGCCTACAGACCTCATCAAACCATTTTAGATACACCTCAGGCGACGGTTCACCTAAATGTGGAAACTCATTTATAATCGTAAAATCGACTAGCTGTTTTAAGGTATCGATATCACCTTGCGCTGAAAAAATCTGAAAATTACCAAAGCGAACAAACGACGATGCTACTCGACATACCACTGCGCCGGGTTCCGGCTGTGGATTACCATCGTAAAACATATCACGAACAACGGACTCTCCCGTTAAAATAAGGCTTAGCGCACGCGTTGTTGGCACGCCCAAATGAAACATCGCCTCACTACAGAGAAACTCTCTTAAGGAAGAGCGCAACACAGCAAGCCCGTCTGCGGTGCGCGAATAAGGCGTAGGGCCAGCACCTTTAAGCTGCAACGCCCAACGCTGAGACTGTGTATTAACCACCTCACCTAAATTGATAGCGCGACCATCACCGAGCTGTCCTGCCCAATGACCAAACTGATGGCCGCCATAACACATGGCGTATGGATCCATACCTTGCAATTGTTTATTACCGACAAAAATCTCAGCAAATTCTTTGGACGCACAATCGATAGTAGATAAACCGAGCTGCTCAGCCATTTCAGACGAATAAGCAACAAGTCGTGGCTTACTTGCAGCTAACGGTTTAACACGCGAATAACAAGCGCCTAGAACTTGGCGACGCTGATTGCTTAAGTCTGGATCAGCTGGAAGTTGTTGACTAAACCGGTTGTCAAAATCCAGCGAAACACTAAGCGTCATCGTTATTTATACTGCTAAATAAGATACGACAGCGAATTACTCGTCAACAACGACAGACTCATCTACGGTGAGCACATTGTGATTAGCACGAGGCCAGGCTTTGATTACTGCCGCCACCAACGTAGCTAGAGGTATGGCGAAAAATATACCCCAGAAACCCCAAAGTCCACCAAACACTAAAATGGCAATAATAATGGCGACCGGGTGCAAATTAACCGCTTCAGAAAACAACAATGGAACTAATACATTGCCATCGATTGTTTGAATAATAAGATAAGCAATCGCGATATAGGCAAACTCTGGCCCCCAACCAAACTGAAAAAAAGCAATCAATAGCACTGGAACAGTCACTACCACCGCGCCAACATAAGGAATGATGACTGATAGACCAACCAACGCTCCCAACAGCATCGCATAGTTAATCCCCATTATGGCAAACGTAACATATGAAACTATGCCAACTATCAAAATCTCAACAAACTTACCACGCACATAGTTACCGACCTGAACATTCATTTCGTGCCAAATACGTGTGGTGAGCTTACGCTCGCTCGGTAACAAAGCACCCACCCAATTCATGATATGGCCTTTATCTTTAAGAAAAAAGAAGACCAATACCGGCACTAAAACAAGATAAATAACCCAAGTAAGAATACCCGTAATCAATGAGAACGAAACAATATTTTGACCAACATCGCGCACGTAATTACCAATTTCACGCATTACATCTTTAATTTGTAATTCTGTAACCAAGGTCGGATATAACTCAGGCAAACCGAGTAAGGTATCTTGGCCGCGCGCAATCATTGCTGGCAACTCTTGAACAAGCTCAGCAACTTGTCGCGATAACAGAGGCAGCAAACCGAACAAGATAAAAAGTAAAAAGGTCATAAAAACGAAGAAGACAATCAGCACTGATAAAAATCGCGGCAACTTCCAGCGTTGCAGCGTAAGCACTAGTCCTTCCAAGAGATAAGCCAATACCAATGCACCCAGTACCGGCGCCAACATATCACCCATAAAATAGATAATAAGAAAGCCAAGCACCAACACAACCGCCAGTGCAATACCATCTGGATCAGAAAAATATTTTTGATACCAACGAGCTAAAACGCCATTCATAATAAAATCTAATGTAATACCAATGCCCATGATAAAGGGCGGGATAGGGGTTAGTCTATGACGAGATCGACTTTATCACGATAATACGATCGCCAACCCTACAACCGAAGTATTCACTAGCACTGCCTTGGTTCATAGCTATCTCTGCCAACCCTTGAGAGTTGCAATACCAAAACCTCTGTCCGGGCCGACAATCACTAAAGGTATTGGCATAAGGCAGCCTCTCGCCATTAACTTCTATCTGATCATTAGTAGAGAGTGATTTTGGTAATATGCTAGTCATCACATTACCGAAATCATCAATATAGATAACACTGCTAGCCATATTTTCTAAGACCGGCTTAGCATCGACAGATGGTTCTGCAAGCGCATCGATATTGGCTTTGTCTAGTGCTAGCTTAGCTGCAACTGGGGCGAATAAGTCTCTGCCATGGAATGTCGAAGATAAACGCTCTGGCATCCATGTAATACGCCACCAACGCACGTCATTGGATCGCTCGGCAATAACACCAAATAAACCATTATTAGGCCCGACGAACCAGTAGCCATCAGCGTAGACAATACAGGGTTCGCGATCACTGCCTACACCTGGGTCAACAACACAAAGAAATACCATGCCTTCGGCGAAATCAGCGACCAACGATGCAAGTAGATGTGAAGAGGCATAAGGATTAAATGATGGTGCATCCGCCATCAAGTCTATAACTTTAATCTACGGCGCTGCACGATAGAGTGCGTTTTTCATTTGCCCTTGATAAGGGCCACTACGACCAAAATCGGTAAATAGCGCAATCATTTCATTCTATAAACTGGCCATAGGCTGGGCTAACGAAAATATGATGTCAGCATAATATGAGCATACAAAATTAAAACGCTAGAACGAAAAAAGCGGGCCAGTGGCCCGCTTTTCTTAATCTTCGCTTTCGTCATTATCCGCCACGATCGGCCTGTCGACTAACTCAACTATGGCCATCGGTGCGTTATCACCAGGGCGGAATCCACATTTAAGGATTCTTAAGTAACCACCTGGACGCTCTTTATAACGAGGACCAAGCTCATTAAACAGTTTTGCTACCATATCTTTATCACGTAAGCGGCTGAATGCGATACGGCGTTTATGCACGCTATCTTCACCAGCTAAAGTGATAATAGGTTCAGCAACACGACGAAGTTCTTTCGCCTTTGGCACTGTGGTACGAATAATTTCGTGACGCAACAAAGAATTAGTCAAACTCTGCAAAGTTGCCTTGCGGTGACTGCTGTTACGGCTAAGTTGTCTACCAGTATTACGATGTCTCATCGTGATTAATCCTAAAACCTATTGTTATTAAATGGTAGTAGTGTCTGGGCTAGCTGGAATCTCACCACTCAAATGAGCTGGTGGCCAGTTCTCTAGACGCATACCCAATGACAAACCGTTAGTTGCTAATACATCTTTAATTTCGGTTAATGATTTCTTACCGAGGTTAGGTGTTTTTAACAACTCAACTTCTGTCTTCTGAATCAAATCACCGATAAAGTAAATATTCTCGGCTTTCAAACAATTCGCTGAACGAACAGTCAACTCTAAGTCATCAACTGGACGCAATAAAATTGGATCTACTTCGCCTTCAGTTGAAGCCGGCTCTTCAACCTGGCTACCTTGAAGATTCACAAACGCTGACAATTGATCTTGCAAAATTGTTGCTGAACGACGAATGGCCTCTTCAGCATCAATAGCACCGTTTGTTTCTAACTCAATAATTAACTTATCAAGGTCGGTGCGCTGCTCAACACGCGCACTCTCTACAACGTAAGCAACACGACGCAATGGGCTATAAGAAGCATCCAACTGTAGCACACCAATAGGGCGATCTGCATCAGCATCAATACGATTAGTCGATGGTTGATAACCGCGGCCCATCTCGACCTTCAAGGTCATGCTCAATTCACCAGCAGCGGTTAAGTTAGCGATAACGTGGTCAGGGTTAACAACTTCTACGCCATTAACTGTTTCAATATCACCAGCTAACACTGGGCCAGGACCGCTTTTCTTCAACGTTAATGTAGCATCATCACGATCTTCCAAGCGTAATGTCACTTCCTTCAAATTCAGCAAGATATCGATAACATCTTCTTGCACACCTTCAATGGTACTGTATTCATGCAGTACATTATCAATTTCAACTTCTGTTAACGCAGCACCAGGCATTGAAGATAATAGAATACGGCGTAGCGCATTGCCCAAAGTGTGGCCAAAACCGCGCTCCAATGGCTCAAGAGTGATTTTAGCGCTATTTGCGCCTGTCTCTTGAACATCAACAATACGTGGCTTTAAAAAAGTCGTTACATTACCGGACATGGACTATCCTCTCTTCCAATACAGGAAAGAATATAAAATCAGATTATTTAGAATACAGCTCGACGATAAGATTTTCGTTAATCTCCATCGGCAATTCATCACGATCAGGAACACGCTTAAAAACGCCTTCCATTTTGTCAGAGCTAACCTCAACCCAATCGACAGCACCACGCTGCCCAGCCAAATCGAGCGCAGTCTTAATACGGAGCTGGTTTTTGCCTTTCTCTGTCACCGCAATCACATCTTCAGGATGAACCTGGTAAGAAGCGATATTAACGTAGCGGCCATTAACAAGAATGGTCTTATGTGATACTAGCTGACGTGATTCAGCACGGGTTGACCCGAAACCCATACGGTACACAACATTATCAAGACGACCTTCTAATAAGCGCAATAAGTTTTCACCCGTAGCTCCTTTTTGACGATCAGCTTTCTTGTAGTAGTTACGAAACTGTTTTTCCAATACACCGTATAAACGGCGAACTTTTTGTTTCTCACGTAACTGTAATGCATAGTCGGTCAAACGAGAGCGGCGCGCGCCATGTTGGCCAGGAATGACGTCTGCACGACATTTTGAATCCAGTGGTCTTATACCACTCTTCAAAAACAAGTCGGTTTTTTCACGTCTTGCTAGTTTACAAGTTGGTCCGGTGTAACGAGCCATTAAAACTTCCTCAGATTAATACACATGCCTAAACGCGGCGTTTTTTCGGTGGACGGCAACCATTATGCGGAATAGGAGTCACATCGCTAATACTATTGATGTTAAAACCTGCACCATTAATAGCGCGAACGGCAGAATCACGTCCTGGCCCTGGTCCTTTGACATAAATATCGACATTTTTCATGCCATATTCTTTCACTGTAGCAGAAGCTTTTTCAGCAGCAACCTGTGCAGCAAAAGGAGTACTTTTACGTGAACCACGGAAGCCGGAGCCACCTGCCGTCGCCCAGGCTAAAGCGTTACCCTGACGATCAGTAAAAGTGATAATGGTATTATTAAATGACGCGTAAATATGCGCCATACCATCAGAAACATCGCGTTTAATGCGTTTTTTAGCAGATTTTGCTGGTGCCTTTGCCATTACTTAGACAACTCCAATTACTTACGAATCGGGCGCCTAGGGCCCTTACGAGTACGTGCGTTAGTTTTGGTACGCTGACCACGTAGCGGTAAACCGCGACGGTGACGAATACCACGATAACAACCTAAATCCATTAAACGCTTTATATTCATGGAAATTTCACGACGAAGATCACCTTCAACGCGAAGCTTGCCAATCTCACCACGAAGCGACTCAAGCTGCTCTTCGGTTAATTCTTTAACTTTAGCCGCAGGATTAACACCAGTGGCATCACACAGTTTTTGGGCCGAACTACGACCGATACCGTAAATTGCCGTTAATGCAATTACAGCGTGTTTATGATCAGGGACATTAACCCCAACTATACGTGCCACAGACTATCTCCTGTCCCGCCGTAACCTAACTTATAGGCACCGGAGGCGTAAGCGTACAAATTAAAACCGGAAATTATAACTATTGAACCAAAACCAGTCAATCTAAAGGATGTACTAATCAGCCTTGACGCTGCTTATGACGAGGATTTGTCGCACAAATCACTCTTAATACACCTTTGCGTTTGACCGTTTTACAGTTACGACAAATTTTCTTAACTGATGCTCGAACTTTCATTACTCTATCTCCACCTAGATCTCGGCGTTAAAAACCGCTACGACCTTGACCTTTTAGGTTTGCCTTTTTCATTAAGCCGTCGTATTGATGCGACATCAAATGAGCTTGTACTTGACTCATAAAGTCCATCACTACCACAACAATAATCAACAATGATGTACCACCAAAATAAAATGGCACATTCCAATACAAAATCAAAAACTCAGGCAACAAACACACCGAAGTAATGTAAATTGCGCCAGCTAAAGTTAGCCGCGACAACACTCCGTCAATATATTTCGCTGTTTGATCACCTGGTCGGATCCCGGCAATGAACGCGCCTGAACGCTTTAAGTTATCTGCCATATCTTTCGGCTTAACCGTCAAAGCCGTATAAAAAAAGCAGAAAAACACAATCGCTGTTGCGTAAAACGCTACATATAATGGTTGCCCAGGAGACAGCGCCGCAGCAATATCACCCAACCAACGCATACCTTCATTCTGTCCTACCCATGTTCCTATCGTGCCGGGGAACAAGATAATACTTGATGCAAAAATAGGCGGTATCACACCGGCCATATTCAACTTCAATGGCAAATGACTGGTCTGCCCAGCATACATCTTACGGCCTTGCTGACGCTTAGCGTAATTCACCGTAATACGTCGTTGACCACGTTCAACAAACACAACAAACGCTGTTACTGCTAAAGCCAAAGTAATAATAATCAGCACTAAGGCGCCGTGTAGCTCACCGGTACGCGCCAATTCTAAAGTACCACCAATCGCTGATGGCAATCCTGCTACGATACCAGCAAAAATAATCATCGAAATACCGTTACCAATACCTCGTTCCGTCATCTGCTCACCCAACCACATCAGGAATATAGTCCCGGTAACCAAGGTCACAACGGCGGTAAATCTAAATGCCAAACCTGGATCAATCACCACTGCAGCACCGCCAGCGCTCATACCTTCCAACGCAATTGAAATACCAATTGCTTGAAACGTTGCTAACGCTACCGTGAAATAACGCGTGTACTGCGTAATTTTCCGACGGCCCGCCTCGCCTTCCTTTTTCATTTGTTCTAGCTTTGGACTAATTGCTGTCAAAAGCTGAATAATGATAGAAGCCGAAATATAGGGCATTACACCCAATGCAAATATGCTTACGCGGCCTAAAGCGCCGCCAGAAAACATATTAACGAATTCTAAAATAGTGCCTTTTTGCTGCTCGAACAAATCAGCTAAAGCAGTTGGGTCTATACCCGGTACTGGTAAAAATGAACCAATACGAAAAACAATCAGTGCACCTAAAACAAACAACAAGCGTCGTTTAAGCTCACCAAGATTACCTCCACCTACTTTGGAGGCCAGCGCTGCAGCAGAAGTGGACACTAGAGCGCGCTCTTGATCAGTAAGAC